>CAYOKH010000018.1:0-32678 GCA_964404505.1 uncultured Azoarcus sp. | reverse complement strand
ATTACCGTCGGGGATCTGGCCCACAAGATGGCCGTGAAGGCCGCCGAAGTGATCAAGATGCTCATGAAGATGGGTTCCATGGTCACCATCAATCAGGTGCTCGACCAGGAAACCGCGATGATCGTGGTCGAGGAGATGGGGCACAAGGCTTTTGCGGCGAAGCTGGATGACCCGGATGCTTTCCTCGAGAGCCCCGAAGTGCATAACGATGCCCGGGTCGAACCGCGTGCGCCGGTCGTCACGGTCATGGGTCACGTCGATCACGGCAAGACCTCGTTGCTCGACCACATTCGTACCGCGAAGGTCGCGGCTGGCGAAGCCGGTGGGATCACCCAGCACATCGGTGCGTACCACGTGGAGACCCAGCGCGGGATGGTGACCTTCCTCGATACTCCCGGCCACGAGGCGTTTACGGCTATGCGTGCTCGCGGAGCCAAGGCGACCGACATCGTCATTCTGGTCGTCGCGGCAGACGACGGCGTAATGCCGCAGACGCGCGAGGCTATTCACCACGCCAGGGCGGCTGGTGTGCCGCTGGTCGTGGCAGTGAACAAGATCGACAAAGCCGAGGCAAACCCGGATCGGGTCAAGCAGGAACTCGTGTCGGAGGGCGTACTGCCCGAGGAGTACGGCGGCGACGTCATGTTCATTCAGGTCTCGGCGAAGACGGGCGAGGGCATCGACGAGCTGCTCGAGGCCGTGCTGCTTCAGGCCGAAGTCCTGGAGCTGAAGGCAGCGGTGGACACGCCTGCCAAGGGGCTGATCATCGAGGCTCGGCTCGACAAGGGGCGCGGGCCTGTCGCTTCCCTTCTGGTCCAGTCCGGCACCTTGCGGAAGGGCGACAACATCCTCGTCGGCGGAACCTTCGGGCGTGTGCGGGCGATGCTCGACGAGAACGGCAAGTCGATCGACGAAGCGGGTCCTTCGATTCCCGTGGAGATTCTTGGGCTTTCCGATGTGCCGGCGGCCGGTGACGAAGCCATCGTATTGGCCGACGAGAAGAAGGCGCGTGAGATTGCGCTGTTCCGTCAGGGCAAGTTTCGCGACGTCAAGCTTGCGAAACAGCAAGCCGCCAAGCTCGAGCACGTGTTCGAACAGATGGGCGAAGCCGAAGTCAGGGCGCTGCCGCTGATCGTGAAGGCGGATGTGCAGGGTTCGCAGGAAGCGCTGGTTCAGTCCCTGAACAAGCTATCGACCGACGAGGTCAGGGTGAATGTGATCCATGGCGCAGTCGGCGGGATCTCCGAATCCGACGTCAACCTCGCCCAGGCTTCCGGTGCGGTCATAATCGGCTTCAATACGCGCGCCGATGCGGGCGCACGCAAGCTTGCGGAGAGTTTCGGCGTCGATATCCGCTACTACAACATCATCTACGATGCGGTCGATGAGGTTAAGGCAGCGCTTTCGGGCATGCTGTCACCGGAGCGGCGCGAGAGCACCATCGGTCTGGTGGAAGTGCGTCAGGTCTTCCGCGTCCCCAAGGTCGGGGCAGTCGCGGGCTGTTATGTCAAGGAAGGAATGGTCAAGCGCGGCTCGCTGGTGCGGGTGCTGCGCGACAACCTGGTGGTCCACAGCGGAGTGCTGGAGTCGCTCAAGCGATTCAAGGACGATGTGAAGGAAGTCAGGACCGGATTCGAGTGCGGCCTGTCAATCAAGAACTTCAACGATGTTCAGGAAGGTGATCAGCTGGAGGTGTACGAGATCCAGGAAATTGCGCGGACCCTGTAAGCCATGCCAAAGGAGTTTTCCCGCAGTCAGCGCGTTGCCGAGCAGGTCCGTCGCGAACTTGCAGAGCTGATTCGCCTCGAGGTCAAGGATCCGCGCGTGGGATTCATCACTCTGACCGATGTCGAGATCACCCCGGACTATGCGCATGCGAAGGTGTATTTCACCTCCATGACGGGCGAGGAGGGGCTTGACGAGATACTTGCCGGGCTGCGTCGCGCGAGCGGATTTCTGCGCCGCGAACTCGGCAGAAGAGTGCGGATTCACACCACGCCCGAACTGCATTTTCACTATGACAAATCGGTCGAACAGGGCAGTCGCCTGTCGCAGTTGATCGATAAGGTGGTTCGAGAGGATCAAGCGCGTGCGCATGACGACGAGGACTGACCGGAAGTCCGGATGACGGCACAGCCAAAGTCACGGCGCCGCGTGCTGGATGGCGTGTTACTGCTCGACAAGCCGCGCGGAATGACGTCGAATGCGGCATTGCAGTGCGCGAAGCGCCTGATGAATGCAGCCAAGGCCGGCCATACCGGAACGCTGGATCCGATGGCAACCGGCTTGCTCCCGCTGACATTCGGCGAAGCGACGAAGTTCTCCCAGATGCTGCTGGAGTCGGACAAGACATACGATGCCACGGTGTGCCTCGGGGTCGAAACGGATACCGGCGACGCCGAAGGTCGGCACGTTTCCGAGGCACAGGCTGATGTGAGTCGGGCCGAGATCGAGCGGGTATTGGACGGGCTCACCGGCTTGATCGAGCAGGTCCCGCCCATGTATTCGGCGCTGAAGCGCGACGGGAAGCCCCTGTACGAGTATGCTCGTGCCGGTGTGGAAATCGAGCGTGCGCCCCGGCAGGTCTGCATTCATGCGCTGGAATTGCTCGACGCAGGGCTCGCAACGATCCGGATACGTGTGGACTGCAGCAAGGGGACCTATATTCGCAGCCTGGCCGCGGACATCGGGCGTGCACTCGGTTGCGGCGCGCATCTCACGGCTTTGCGACGGACCCGGATCGGACGGTTCGATGTGGCCCAGGCGGTTTCGCTTGAAGAACTGGAGAGCGCGGAGGTGGATTCACGGCCCGGATTTCTCGCCCCGGCCGATGCGCTGGTCCTTCACCTGCCGAGACTGGAACTGGATGGCGACCGGGCGCGTGCGATGCTTCAGGGGCGGAGCCTTACGGTCGATGGCGACCATGCCGGACTCGTGCGCCTTTACGACGAAGACCGGTTCCTGGGGCTAGGGGAGCTCCAGCCGGACGGCAAACTCTCCCCAAAACGCCTCATCGCAACAGGTCCGTGCAACGAAACATCGTGTTGCACTCACTGAAGTGATTGAGTTCCTTAGCGCGCGTTGGATATAATTACGCGCTTCAGATTAGAAGATTGATACGAGTAAATACCCACATGGCTCTCGACACCACGAACAAGGCGCAAATCGTCAAGGATTTTCAGCGCGCCCAAGGCGACACCGGCTCTCCCGAAGTCCAGGTCGCGCTTCTGACCGCACGCATCAACGGACTCACCGATCACTTCAAGGCCAATGCGAAGGATCATCACTCGCGACGCGGCCTGCTGAAGATGGTCAGCCAGCGTCGCAAACTGCTCGATTACCTCAAGGGCAACAACGCCGATAGCTATCGCAATCTTATCGAGCGTCTGGGCCTGCGCAAGTAAGTTGCCGGCCATGTCGAGTCAGACCGCGTCGAACAGGGCTTCCTAAGCCATCAAGCCGGCACGGCTCCCGACGAGCCAGGCCGGCTTTGTTCTTTGCGCGGCCGGCCCCCGTTTCACCCTGCAGTTGTGGTTTGCTGCACCATTTTTGGAAAGGAATTCATCTTGCCTCACGCTATAAAGAAAACATTCGCCTATGGCGCACATACGGTCACCCTTGAAACCGGTGAAATCGCCCGCCAGGCTGGCGGTGCGGTTGTCGTCAATATGGATGACACCATGGTTCTGGCCACGGTGGTCGCCGCCAGGGACGCCCGCCCCGGTCAGGATTTTTTCCCGCTAACCGTGGACTATGTCGAGAAGTTCTATGCCGCCGGACGCATACCGGGCGGCTTCTTCAAGCGGGAGGGTCGTCCCACGGAGAAGGAAACCCTGACCTGCAGGCTGATCGATCGCCCGATCCGCCCGCTTTTTCCGGACGGATTCTACAATGAAGTCCAGGTGATCGTGACCGTCCTGTCGCTCAATCCGGAAGTCGATTCGGACATTCCGGCAATGATCGGAGCTTCGGCGGCCCTGGCGATCTCGGGCATTCCGTTCGACGGCCCGATCGGCGCATGCCGGGTCGGCTACCAGAACGGCGAGTACATTCTCAATCCGACGGCTTCCCAGCTTCAGACCAGCGAACTCAATCTGGTCGTCGCCGGCACCGAGACGGCGGTACTGATGGTCGAATCCGAAGCCCGCGAGCTTTCCGAGGAAGTGATGCTGGGCTCGGTCGTTTTCGGCCACCAGCAGATGCAGGCAGCGATCCGCGCGATCAACGAACTCGTGGAAACGGCCGGCAAACCCGAGTGGGACTGGCAGCCTGCGGCGCGAAATGAACCCCTGATCGCACGCATCAAGGACCTGGCCCAGGCCGATCTCGAGGCTGCCTTCAGCATTACCAGCAAGCAGGCCCGCACCGAGCGGATCAACGAGATTCGCAGCAGGACGATCGCCGCGATAACCGAGGGTGCCGACGAGGTTCCGTCGTCGAACGAACTCAAGGATATCTTCCATGAGGTTGAAGCCGGCATCGTCCGCAGCCGGATCCTCAACGGCGAGCCGCGAATCGACGGCCGCGACACGCGCACCGTGCGCCCGATCGACATCCGGGTCGGTGTGCTGCCCCGTACCCATGGGTCCGCCCTGTTTACCCGCGGCGAAACCCAGGCCCTCGTAATTGCCACACTGGGCACAGGCCGGGACGAGCAGATCGTGGACGCGATCGGCGGCGAGTATCGCGAGAACTTCATGCTGCACTACAACTTCCCGCCCTTCTGCACGGGTGAGACGGGTCGCATGGGTGTCACCAAGCGCCGTGAGGTCGGCCACGGCCGACTTGCCAAGCGTGCGCTGGTGGCGGCACTGCCCGAAGGCGAGGAGTTCAGTTACACGATCCGAGTGGTGTCCGAAATCACCGAGTCCAATGGCTCGAGCTCGATGGCATCGGTGTGCGGCGGGTCGCTGGCAATGATGGACGCGGGTGTGCCGCTCAAGGCGCACGTGGCGGGTATTGCCATGGGTCTGATCAAGGAAGGCAATCGCTTTGCCGTTCTCACGGACATTCTCGGCGACGAGGATCATCTCGGCGACATGGATTTCAAGGTGGCCGGTACGGAGAACGGTGTCACGGCACTGCAGATGGACATCAAGATCCAGGGCATCACAAAGGAGATCATGCAGGTTGCGCTGGCCCAGGCCGGCGAGGGCCGCATGCATATCCTTGCCCAGATGAAGCAGGCCCTGGCCTCCCATCGTGGCGAAGTGTCGCAGTTCGCACCGCGCATGATCACGATGAAGATCAATCCCGAAAAGATCCGCGACGTAATCGGCAAGGGCGGGGCGGTCATCCGCGGGCTCCAGGACGAGACCGGTGCGGTCATCGAGATCAACGACGACGGCAACATCACCATTTCTTGCGTAAGCTCCGAGGGCGCGCAGGCGGCGAAGGCGAAGATCGAGGCGATTACCGCGGAGGCCGAGGTCGGAAAGGTCTATGAGGGGACGGTCGTGCGGATGCTCGATTTCGGCGCGATCGTGAACATCCTGCCGGGCAAGGACGGCCTGCTGCATATCTCGCAGATTGCCAACGAACGCGTCAATGCAGTATCGGACTACCTGAAGGAAGGGCAGGTCGTGCGCGTCAAGGTTCTGGAGACCGATGATCGCGGCAAGATCCGCCTGAGCATGAAGGCCTTGCTGGAGCAGCAACCGGCAAGCGAATGATGGCGGACTGACCCGTCCGCAGAAGGAAATCGACAAGGGACGCCGACGGCGTCCCTTCTTCTCTTGCTCCGCAGGCGGCCCCGGGGCGTCTCCGTTCCGGACTTACTGCGTGAGCCGTCCCCTTTACTTGGCCATTTGACGTTCGCGGATCTCGTCGAGGGTCTTGCAGTCGATGCACAACGTGGCGGTCGGACGTGCCTCGAGGCGCTTGAGCCCGATCTCCACACCGCAGGTGTCGCAGTATCCGTAGTCCCCTGCCTCGATTCGGGCGAGTGTTTCGTTGATCTTCTTGATCAGCCGACGCTCACGGTCGCGATTACGCAGTTCGAGGGCCATGTCGGACTCCTGACTGGCGCGGTCATTCGGATCGGCAAATGCGGTTGCCTCATCCTGCATCGCATGCACGGTGCGGTCGATATCCTCCATCATTTCCCGTCTGATGCTCTCGAGCATGGCGCGAAAATGGGCGAGTTGCTTTTCACTCATGTATTGCTCGCCTTTGGAGGGCGTGTATGGGGAAAAGTGCTTGCGCAGGGTTTCTTCAGCCATGCCGGGATTCCGCTGATCATAAATGGAAGCGAACTAATATCAGAATACGCGCCTCACGGCAAGCGACGGCTGGTGTTCGGCAAAACGCGTTTGACGGGTGGTCGCAGGATGTGTAATATTCGCGGCTCTCGGGGTGTAGCGCAGTCCGGTAGCGCGCTTGCTTTGGGAGCAAGATGTCGGGGGTTCGAATCCCTCCACCCCGACCAGCTAACCCCGATAGCCCGCGGAATTCTGCCCGTAGCTCAACTGGATAGAGCACCGGCCTTCTAAGCCGGGGGTTACAGGTTCGATTCCTGTCGGGCAGGCCAGATAGGTTTTTGGGTCGCAGTGCATCTGTGACCACGAAAGTGGCGGCATTAGCTCAGTTGGTAGAGCACTGGATTGTGGCTCCAGTTGTCACCGGTTCGATCCCGGTATGTCGCCCCAAAGAATTCAAAAATTTGCGCGCATCGTGTCATACGTCAATAGGCGCCATCTTACAAACTTTGTAAGATCATCGCGCCGCTGGCGACTTCCGGACCCGTCGCCGGTCATACGCGCGGCTCACGACCGCCTCGGTCCGGTGGCCCGTAAAGTCGCTCGCTTTGCGGCCCGCTTCGGTCGCGTCTGTCGCAGTCTTCGCCCGCAGATCATGGAACGTGAAGTGCTGGTGTCCATCGGCCACCCACGCGCGCATCATCCGCTGCCACATCGCTTTGAACCTACTCGCGTGTACGGCTGGCCGTCGCCGTTGTGGATCAAGTGCGGGCTCTGGGGTTTTCGCGGGAAGCGCTTTGCACTCACCGACCGCAGCCCGCAACGCGGGGGTCCACGTGACCAGGGTGCCGGCACCGCGCTTACGCTTGCCGAACTCTATCTCCTCGTCGCTGATCTGTGTGCGACTGATGCGGATGACCTGGTCGAGCGCTTTTCCAGTCTGGTAGGCGATCGTCGCGGTGAGTGCCAGCCGTAGCCCGGCATCATTGCTTGTTTTCATTGGGCTGTCGTCGCCCAAGTGCCCATTGGCCCGACAAAACGCACGGAACGCGTCGAACTCGGCGTCTGACACGAGGAGGTCGCGTTCCGCTTTCTTCGGTGCGATCCACGCCACGCAGGGGTTAGCGTCCAGCGCCCCTGCGTTGACGAGCCGGGAGAACATGCGGTACAGCAACGCAGCTTCGCGATTCGCGCGCACGGGCGATTCATTCGGCTCGCACCGATCGAGGTGACGCAGAGGCGCAAAGGTCGCGTCAGGAATCATTCGGGTCAGGAATCATCCATAGGTGGAGCCGCTTTCGGGCTCAGGGACTGGTTCCGGAGACTTGAAGCGGCGCGCAAGGGCGCGGGCGCCGTTGGCGAGCAGCGTCGTGTCTGCACCCACGGATAGAAAGCAGCAGCCGAGCTTGAGATAGCGCCGGGCGAGTTTCTCGTCAGCCGTGAGTATGCCCCAAGGCTTGCCGGCGGCGCGGATGCGGGTGATCGCATCATCGATGGCTGCCTGCACGTCCGCATGGCCGAAGTTGCCGCGATGCCCGAGCGCCGCGGCCAGATCGGCCGGGCCGATGAACAGGCCGTCTACGCCATCGACGGCGGCGATCGCTTCCAGATTCTCCAGCGCCGGCTTGCTTTCCAGTTGCACGAGCAGGCATATCTCTTCGTCCGCCCGCGTCAGATAATCGGCGATGCCGTTCCAGCGGGAGGCGCGTGCCAAGGCACTGCCAACGCCGCGCGTGCCCTGCGGTGGGTAGCGAGTCGCCTGGACCAATCGTCGCGCCTGTTCGGCCGTCTCCACCAGCGGAACGAGTAGCGTCTGCGCGCCGATGTCGAGCACCTGCTTGATCTGCACCGGGTCGCCGCAGGACAGGCGCACGACCGGGCGGGACGCGGGGTAGGCGGCGATCGCCTGCAACTGAGCCAGCAACGAGCGGATGTCGTTCGGGGCGTGCTCGCCGTCGAGCGTTAGCCAGTCGAAACCGGCGCCGGCACAAAGCTCCGCGCAGTAGCCGTCGGCGAGGCCCAGCCACAGCCCGATCTGCCGCTCCGACGCCTTCAACGCTCGCTTGAATTCATTGATCGGCAATTCCATTTCGGACCCCTCAGGTAAAGCGAAAGGCGACGCTGCCAAGCTCGCCGTAGTCTACATGGAAGGTATCCCCTGCGCGGGCGTCCACCGGACGCGTGAAGGAACCGCCAAGCACCACCTGTCCCCGTTCCAACACCACATCGTAGGGCGCTAGCCGGTTGGCGAGCCAGGCGACGCCGTTGGCGGGGTGGTTCAGCACCGCGGCGGAGACCCCCGATTCCTCTATGACGCCGTTGCGGTACAGGATCGCGGCCACCCGGCGCAGATCGATCTCCAAAGGCTTGACGGCACGCCCGCCGAGGACGATGCCGGCGCTGGCAGCGTTGTCGGAGATGGTGTCCACCACTCGGCGTGGCTTCTGGGTCTGCGGATCGATGCGCTGGATGCGGGCGTCGATGATCTCGATGGCCGGGATCACGTAATCGGTGGAATCGAGGACGTCGAACAGCGTGCAGCCCGGCCCGCGCAGCGGTTTGCCGAGGATGAAGGCGAGCTCGACTTCAACGCGGGGAACGATGAAACGCTCCACGGGGATGTCGGAGCTCTCTCCGAAGAACATATCGTCCAGCAGGGCACCGTAATCCGGCTCGTCGATCTGCGAGGACACCTGCATTGCCCGCGAGGTCAAGCCGATCTTGTGGCCTTTCAGGACGCGCCCTTCGGCCCGCTTGAGGTCCACCCACTCGCGCTGAATCGCGTAAGCGTCCTCGATGCTCATCTCGGGAAAGTCCAGCGAGAACTGCCGAGTCTGCGTGCGGCTCCGCTCGGCCTCATGCAGTCGGCGCGCTGCCGCCTGAATCACTTCCGTTTCCAGCATGACTCTTCCTTCATGGACTCGCCCGCTCACGCCGCCGGGCTGCCCCGCCGGGTACGCTCCTGAGCATGTCAGGGTTTCTTGAAGCGAGCGTGAATGTTGTTGTGCTTGTACGTGCCACCATCGCCGAACTCGACCACGTCCATCGACAGGGCGAGGGCGCGGCTGGCATAGAGCTCGGCGAAGTGCGACTTGATGGCCTCGAACAACTCGTCGAAGGCCTTGTGCTTGACGCTCTCGGGTCGGCCGCGACCGATCTTCACCGTGACGTGAACGAAGGCATCGTCATGCGCGCCATCGGCGACGCAGTAGTGCTTGAGCTCGATCGCCCGCGAGCGTATGCCGCCGATGGGAAAGGCGTCGCCCTGCCGTATGAGAATCTCGTTGGCCTTGCGCAGCAGGGTGTCGATATCGGCTTGCTGCGCGATGTTGTCAGTGTATTCCACGATCAAGTGTGGCATGACCTCTCCTCAGAGGATCTCCAGGCTAGCGGCAAAGGCCATGGTGGCAAAGGCCGGGATGGGCTTGGCGAACCAGACATCGCCCTTGCCGCCTGCCGCAGCCGCCGCAGCGATCAACGTGCGAATCTCGAAGCCGCCTTGCCCGGCGTCGCGGTAGATCTCTTCGTCGGTATAGGCGCAGAGGGCCTCGCGGTCATTGCGCGCCCAGCGCTCCAGGAAGTCGTAGTCCCACGCCTCGTTGATCTTTCCCGAATCAGGTGTCGCCGGCCAATGCGAGATGCCGCCGGTGCCGACCAGGGCGATGCGCTCCGCAGCCTCGTCGCAGGCGCGCCGCAACGCCTTTCCGAAGGCCCAGGCGCGGTGCAGCGGCGTGAGCGGCGGGCCTTGGCAGTTGATGTTGGCCGGAATGACCGGTCGATCGTACTTCGGCGTCAGGAAATTCAGCGGCACCATGATGCCGTGGTCGAACTTCCACTCTTCGGCATAGGCGATATCGACCTCCCGCATGACCGACTCGATCAGCCGTCTGGACAGGGCGGGATCGCCGGGGACGCGCGAGCGTTTGATGCGCAGCCACTTCTCGTCCTCGATGGGGCCTTCATAGTATGCCGCCATGCCCATCGCAAAGGCCGGCATGTTGTCCATGAAGAAATTGGCGAAGTGCTCGGCCGCAATAATGAGCAGTGCGTCGGCGCCGCTGTCCTCGATGGTCCGTCGCATCCTGTCCAGATTGCCGTAGAACTCATCGCGCACTACGGGGTCGGCCAATTCGGCCCGACCGGTAATGCCCGGGCCGTGGTTGCAGATCCCGGCAAACACCAGACTCATGGCTCGATCTCCGTGGTCATTGCGTAAATCCCGGCGCGTACCGGTCCGTGTCGCACCACCCCCTCACGCATTGCGTTGAGATAATCCGGCCACGCGATACCGAGGAAGGCGGCGTAATGCATCAGGATCTGGCCGTTGACGCCGAGCACGTAGAGCAGTCCGATGTCGCCAAGTCGGAGCGCAGTCCGCTCCTCGTCCGTCAGGTCGAACTCCGCCAGCAAACCGTCCACGTCGTGCCGGAATCGGCGTTGCACCTCCTGGTCCCGGTTGAGCCGGTAGAGGACCTTCTGCGTGTAATAGAGGCTCATGGCCTGCACCCTCCGGTTGAATCCCCTCGCACCGCCATCTTCACGCACCCCAGCGCGGAATCGGATGGCTGCCCAGGGACAGACAGACGTTCTTGACCTCGGTGAAGACCTCCAGACTGTACTTGCCACCTTCCCGGCCGGTGCCCGAGGCCTTGGTGCCGCCGAAGGGCTGGCGCAAGTCCCGGACGTTCTGGCTATTGATGAAGACCATGCCGGCCTCGAGCCCCGCTGCCACCCGATGGGCCCTGCCGACGTCCCGGGTCCAAAGGTAGGAGGCGAGACCGTATTCCACATCGTTGGCGAGGCGCAGCCCCTCGTCCTCGTCCTTGAACGACAGCAGGGAGGCGACGGGGCCGAAGATCTCTTCCTGAGCGCAGCGCATGCGGTTGTCCACGTCCGCGAGCACCGTGGGCCGCACGAAGTTGCCATCCTTCAGATGCTCCGGCAGACCCTCGGGGCGCTCCGGACCGCCGGCAAGCAGCCGCGCGCCCTCCTGCACGCCGAGTCGGATATATCCGGTGACCTTCTCCCAGTGCTGGCGCGTGATCATCGCGCCGACCTGTGTCCCGGGCGCGGCCGGATCGCCGACCAGAAGGCGGCTGGCGCGCTCGGCGAAGGCGCGCACGAACTCATCGTAGACGCCCTCCTGGATGAAGATCCGCGAGCCGGCTGTACAGCGCTCACCGTTGAGCGAGAAGATGGTGAAGAGCGCTGCGTCGAGCGCGCGCTCGAGGTCCGCGTCGTCAAAGATCAGTACCGGCGATTTACCGCCCAGTTCCATCGAGAACTTCTTAAGACCGGCACGCTCGATGATCCGTCTTCCGGTCACCGTGCCACCCGTGAAGGAGATGACACGGACGTCCTTGTGGCGAACCAGCGCGTCGCCCGCGGTGTGACCGTAGCCCTGGACGACGTTCAGCACACCTGCCGGGATTCCCGCCTCACGCGCCAGCAAGCCGAGCCGGTCCGCGGTCAGCGGCGAGAGCTCGGACATCTTCAGTACGGCAGTGTTGCCGAGCGCCAGCGCCGGTGCGCACTTCCAGGTCGCCGTCATGAACGGGACGTTCCACGGCGAGATCAGCGCGCACACGCCCACTGGCTGGTGGAGCGTGTAGTTGAGCATGGTGTCGTCGACCGGGTAAGTCCGGCCGTTGACCTGCTTGCAGATCTCGGCGAAGAAGTGGAAGTTGTCGGCCGCGCGGGGGATCAATGCATGGCTGGTCTGGTGGATGGGCAGCCCGGTGTCGCGGGTCTCCAGTTCGGCCAGGGAATCCACATTCTCGGTGATGAGCTCGCCGAGGCGGTCCATCAGTCGCGCGCGCTCCTTCGCGGGGGTGCCCGCCCACATGGGGAAGGCGTCTTTCGCCGCGGCCACGGCCGCATCGATTTCCCGCGCGCCCCCGGAGGCGACTTCATCGATGACTTCACCCGTGGCCGGGTTCAAAGTCTCGAAGATATCCTCGCTCTCGACCTGTCGGCCGTTGATCCAATGCTTGATCACGATTGCGTCCTTTCGACGTTTCCGAAATAGCTCGCGTCATCGACTATGGTGTTTACCAGACGGCCCACGCCATCGATCTCCGTGACGACTTCATCGCCCGGTCGTACGTTGGCCAGGCCTTCGGGCGTGCCGGTAAGAATCATGTCTCCGGGCGACAGCGTCATGAACTCCGACAGGTAGGCGATCAGGGTCGGCACGTCGAAGATCATGTCGCGCGTGGTTCCGCTCTGGGTCTGCTTGCCATTGACCCAGGTGCTGAGGGTAAGCGCCGCAGGGTCCACATCCTCGGCGTCGACCAGCCAGGGTCCCAGCGGCGTGCAGCCGTCGCGGCTCTTCACCCGCAGGTTGGGCCGGTAGTAGTTTTCGAGGTAATCGCGGATGGCGTAGTCATTCGCGACGGTGTAGCCGGCGACGTAGTCGTAGGCGTGGCGGCGGGGAATGCGATAGCCATGACGGCCGATCACCACCGCCAGCTCGCACTCGTAGTGCATGTACTCCACGCCCTCCGGGCGGCGCGTGGTGGCGCGGTGGCCGACGAAGGCGTTGCGCCCCTTGAGGAACACCAGCGGTGTTTCGGGCGGCTTGAAGTCCAGTTCCTTCGCGTGATCCGCGTAGTTCAGCCCCAGGGCGAAGACTGTGTGGGGCTCGACCGGGGGCAGCCAGGAGACCTGGTGCTCATGAACACGACGCCCGTCAGCCAGGCGCACCAAGCCTTGATCTTCAACCGCCGAATGGACGGCGCCGTCATACACGACGCGGGCGCGTTTCATTGCCCGGCCTCCGCTTGCCTTGCGCGTTCCATGCGAAACGCCAGCCGGCCCACCGCCTCGATCTCGACCTCCACGTCCGAGCCCGCCGGCACCACGGGCGCGCCGTAGCGCACCGCGCAGAGCAAGGTATCGCCGGCCTTCAGGGTCATGAACTCGGTGATATCCGCGATCAGCTGCGGAATCGGTCGCACGGCGTCCTCCAGGGTCGTCTCCGCGAGAAGCTGGCCGTTGGCATAGGTGCGGATAGCGGCTGTATGCGGATCGGTCAACGTGGCGCGCGAGACGATCCATGGTCCCATCGGGCAGGCGCCATCGAAGCATTTCTCGCGGATCGCCGGGCGAAAGTAGCTGGCGTGAGGCAGGCTCAGGTCGGCGGCGGTCGTGTAACCACGCACACATTCCAGCGCATGCCCGGCGGAGACGCGGCAGGCATCTACGCCGATCACGACGCCTAGCGTCGCTGCGACCTCGACCCGGTCGGCGCCTGGCGGGAGGAACACCCGTGCACCATGGCCGACGTGGGTGTTATAAGGCTTGACGTACAGGATCGGCGCGTTGGGCGGCACCTTGTAGGGCGGCTCGTTCAGCGCCCGCCCCAGGCGCGCGAGCGAGGCACGGTCGTTGAGGATCACGCCATAGACCAATCCCGCCGAAGGGGAAGCCCATGTGAATTCCGACGGCGGCACGCAGCGCGTCCCGACATGGACGATCGGACTCTCCTGGCCTTCAACGCGGCCGCCTACAGGAACATTCGCCCCGCGCAACAGGATTCGACCTTCGCGCATGATGCTTCCCCAATGTGTTCTGACTCCTTGCAGATCCGGCGCACCGCTCTGCTGCGAGCATTGACATCTTATCGAATAAGTGATGAGCCTGTTAAGGACCCGCTGATTCAGGCGTGTGTTGCGACACCGCTGCGAACCAGCCAGCCAGCGACTGGCCCACCAGGTCGCTGGCTGGCGGCGGACTGCGAGCGGGCGGATCGGTGCCCAGTGGGCTGCCGGGGTGGCGAGGCCAGGACAACATGATCGAGGCCCAACAATTGGAGAGTTGACAAACACGAAAAGCAAGAAGAAGATAGATTCAAGCCGTATTGCGGAATGCGAGTTCCGTATAGCGGGACAAAATGGAAAGGAGTATTTCCATGCAAGTCGCCAGTCTGGGCAAGGTCCATACAACTGATGTCCTGGTTATCGGTGGAGGAACGGCGGGGCTGAACGCGGCGATCTCCGCGCGTGAGCGGGGGCAGAACTGCCTTGTCGTGGATAAGGCCCACCCAATCCGGAGTGGCTCGATCGGCGGTGGCGTTGACCACTTCATGTCGTATCTGGAGACTGGACCCGCATGGGATACCCGCGAGGGGTTTCTTCAGTGGGTCGGACAGATTGCGAAGGGTGCCGTGGACCTCAAGGTTCACAACGCGACCTTCTGCTGTGGCGGACGTGATGAGATGTTCGAGCGGATGGCTCGGATCGGAACCCCGTTGCAGCAACCGGACGGCAGCTTCTATAGGACTCAGTCTTACGGAGCCCCGGGACCCATCTGGATCAACTTCAACGGTAAGAACCTGAAGCCCAACCTCTACAAGGAGGCCAGGCGGAAGGGTACCAAGATGCTGACCCATGTGGTGGTAACCGACCTGCTTACCCATGAGGGACGGATTGTCGGTTGTGTCGGTGTTGGGGTTAAGGATGGCGCCTTTCATATCGTTCGGGCAAAGACCACCCTTCTCGCCACCGGGAACACCAACCGGATCTATAAGAACCCCACAGGTCTGAGGTTCAACACGTGGCTGTGCCCCGCCAATACCGGTGCGGCCCAAGCAATGGCTTTTCGAGCCGGGGCCGAGCTGACCAACATGGAGTACATGCGCTGGACGGTCGTGCCGAAAGGTCTGGCTGCTGCCGGCCTTAACGCCTTGATGGGTATGGGCGGCAAGTTCATCAACGCCTCGGGCGAGGAGTTCATGTACAGATACCATCCTCAGGGGGATCGAGGGCCCCGCTCCAAGCTTGTGGAAGGCGTCTACCTGGAGATCATCGAGGGCCGCGGACCGATCTATATCGACTGCCGCCACCTGGATCCCGAGGAACTCAGCCATTTGCGGACCACCTTGGGCTACGACAAGGACACGCTGCCGGACTTCATCATGGCAAAGGGACTGGACCTGACGAAGGATCTGCTGCCTGTGCATTTCTCTGAAGGGATGCAGTGCGGTCCGGCCGAGGTCGTCAGCAGCGGCATCAAGATCGACGAGCAGGCGAAGTCCAATGTGCCGGGCCTCTTTGCGGCCGGGGATTGCGCGGACCAGCATCGCTGCTTTCATCTCTCCATGGTGGGCGGTTCCCACGCCGGCAGGTGGGCCGCCCACCATGCCGAAGAGCTGCCCGAATGCCTGCCGCTCTCCTATGAACAGGTGGCGGACGCGAAAGCTTTTACCATGAGGCCTCTTGAGATTGCCGATGGGCCTGAGCCGGAAGAGGTAGAGCTGGCGATCGCTGATCTGATGTGGAACCATTGTGGCCCGGTCCGGACGGAGAAATCCCTCCTGCAGGCGCGCGCTCTCCTGGACGCGCTGAAGGCAAAGGTGGACGGGATTCATGCGCGGGATCACCATCAGCTGCTCCGGGCCCACGAGGTGAAGACCATGTGGGAAGTCGGAAAGGTTGCGGTTTCGGCCTCGCTCTATCGTAAAGAGAGCCGGTTCGGGGTCTACTTCAATCGAAAGGACCATCCCGAGACGAAAGCGGAGTGGTGCGGACTCGTTTGTGTGTCTCGGGGCGATGCCAACGGGCATGCGGTTCGATTCCAGCCTCTGGACTATGAGATTCCACCGGTGGTGGATTCCTGGCCACCGTCCATCGAGACGACTGCAGCCTGACGGACAAGAGGAGATAACCGCAATGCCACCCGTGATAAAGCCCGAGCTATGCGTCGGCTGTATGATCTGTGACAGATATTGCATCACTGATGTCTACGAAACCACCGTCCGGGCGGAGCCGATTCGGGTTCTGGGCAAGAAGGTGACCCGGGATGTCAGGGTGAAATATGCGCAGGAATGCTGGCATTGTGGGGTTTGCCGCATGGAGTGCCCTACCGGAGCTATCTACTACGTCTTTACGGAGTCGATGTTGAACATGGTCGACGTCAGCGCAAGTGACTGGCTGCCTACCGGGGTGGACTATTAAGAGAATGCCCGAGGCGAAAGAGAAGGGGGTGTCCGGATCTGACCAGGGGGGCGTACAGTCGCTGGAACGCGCCCACCGGCTGCTGGAAACTCTCGCCGGGAATGGCAAGGCCGGTATCCGGGACCTCTCCCGAACCCTCGACCTGCCGAAATCAACGGTGCATCGTCTCCTGTCTGCATTGGCTTCCATAGGGTATGTGGAGCAGGAACCCACCAGCCGGGACTACCGGATTGCGGGTGGACTGGTGGCCTTGGTGGCGCGTTCCGTGGGGCGGTTCGGTTTGAATCAGGACACTCGGTTCTTGCTGGAACAGCTGGCCGAGGAGGTTGACGAGACAGTCTACCTGGCAGTCCGATCAAGGGCCGAGACGGTTTATCTGGAGAGGCGTGGCTCAGAGCAGGCGCTGGGAATGAATGCACAGGTCGGCAGCCGGGCTCCCCTTCATGCGACGGCCGGTGGGAAGGCTTTGCTGGCCTGGCTCCAGCCAAGTCAGATACGAGCCATCCTGGGGCCCGAACCGCTCCAGGCATGCACGACCAGAACGATGGTCGGTTATGCGCAGCTGGACGCCGATCTTGCCACAGCCCGAAAGCTCGGGTACGCGGTTGACAGCGGAGAGCGTTATAACGATATTAGGGCAGTCGGAGCCCCGGTCCGCGATTTTTCCGGGGCCGTGGTTGCGGCCGTCACGATTGCAGGGCCGTTGCAAAGGCTCTCCCCGGAACGGATCTCGGACATCGGGCCTCTGGTTGCAGCGGCTGCAAACCAGATCGCAGAGAGCCTTGGGGACAGAAAGCCGCCATGAAGTGGATGGCCCTTTTCCATATTCAAGAATGCGGGTCGGGACTTCACCACGCCACGCGCTGAGCCGACCCGCAATGAGGCCGGAGCGCCACCCCCCGACCACTACACCCGTCCAAGCCTTGCAAGAGTCGCAAGACTCGCAAGAGTGGCACCAGTGGCAGGAGGAGAACCCCGAAACTACCAGAAGAACAACCGTAATCATGCGGAATACACCGCGCAGGAGGAGAAGACATGTTCACGAGCAAGCTCAACAAGTTGGTGCTGGCCTCGGTGCTCGCGCTGTCGGCGGTCGTTGCGACGTCCGCGAGTGCTGAACTGAGGCGAGCGACGATAGGCACCAATCCGCAAGGAACCAACTACTTTGTCATCGGCGGAGCCCTGTCCAAGGTGCTGGCGGACAAGGCCGGCATCAACGCCACCGCGCAGCCCTACTCAGGCTCCTCGGCATACCTGCCGTTGGTAAACGCCGGCGAGGTGACCATGGGTCTGTCCTCATCGCTGGACAGCGGCATGGGGTACAAGGGCATCGGCGACTATGAGCAGGGCGGCAGGCTGCAGGAGGTGCGCGCCCTCATGCGTCTGTGGCCGCTCCCCTACGCTTACTTCGCCCGCGCTGACTCCGGCGTGAAGACCATTGCCGATCTCAAGGGCAAGCGGGTCGCGGTGGGTCTCCGTGCCAACGTATCGTTGGAGGCTGCAAACCGGGCCATGCTCAGCGCCGGCGGCGTCGATCCGGAAAAGGACGTGACGGCGGTAACCATCGATGGCCTGCCCGCCGGTTTTGCCATGGTGACCGAGGGCGCGCTCGATGCATCGGTATCGGCGCTCGGCATCCCGCTCATGAGGCAGGCGCAGGCCGCCATCCCCGGCGGCGTAGTGATCCTGGACGTGTCCGGTGATGACGCCAACACCGAATTTCTGAGCAGCCAGGTCGAGGGTCTTTACCTCGCAAAGGCCACACCCGGGCCCAACAATCCCGGCGTCAATGAGGAAATCTCTGTCACCGGCTTCGATATCTTCCTGATCGGTAGCACCCGCCTCAGCGACGACGATGCCTACAGGGTGGTCAAGGCGCTGCACGAAAACTGGGCTGAACTGCAGGAGGACCACGGTGCTCTGCGCGGCAACCCGGCCAGCGGTCTTGCCGGTAGCAGCAACGCCGTCCCCTATCACCCGGGCGCGATACGCTACTTCAAGGAGGTGGGGTTGTGGTCGCAGGATAACGACGCCCACGAGGCCAGCTTCAAGAACTAGCGCGCCTGCTCGTCGCCACTAGGCGCCCCCCTCAGGGGGGCCGCTCACGCCTCCCCTTAGCCCTGGAGTGCACATGCATCGGTTGAGCGCCGTTATCGCGGAGTACGTCCGACTGGGCCTCACCGCGTTCATCCCTGTCGCGGGCATCCTGTGGCTGCTGGGCGCGCCGACCTACTTCGGACTGGCCTTGGGGACGGCATCCTACCTCTCGCTCATGGCCGGGCTCGGAGTAGCCGTCGGTTTTCTGCGCCGCCCCTTTGGCCGCGAGGCCGGTCTGCTCGAACTGGCGATCGCGGTCATCGCCTTCGGCTGCTGGGCGTGGGGCGCCATCAACCACGAGGCCTGGATGGTGCAGCTTCTCCAGCGCGGGCCGGAAAAATGGGTTCCTGGGCTGATCGCACTGGTCAGTCTGGTGGAGGCTTTGCGGCGCAACTGCGGTAATCCGATCGCCTTGATCGTGGTCGCTTGCGCGGCCTATGCGCTGTTCGGGCACCATCTACCCCCGGCGGTCGAGGCCGCTTATTCACCGCCGACTCGGCTTATCCTCTATCTGTACAACGACACCAGCGGGGTGCCGGGCCTGGTGTTGCGGGTCGCCGCAACGGTGGTGCTCGGTTTCGTGGTGATGGGCGCGGTGATGTCCCAAGTCGGTGCCAGCGTGTTTTTCACGGATATGGCGCTCGCGGGCATGGGGAGCCGGCGTGGCGGTCCGGCGAAGGTCGCGGTGCTCGCCTCCAGCCTGTTCGGTTCGATTAGCGGCTCTACCGTCGGCAACATCATGACCACCGGCGTCGTGACGATCCCGTTGATGAAGCGCACCGGCTTTCCCGGCCGCCTGGCTGCGGCGACGGAGGCCGTTGCTTCCAACGGCGGACAACTGGCGCCGCCGGTGATGGGGGCGACCGCCTTTCTGATTGCCGAGTTCCTGCAGGTTCCCTACGCGCAGGTGGTGGCCGCGGCCCTTATCCCGGCGGTCATCTATTATCTCGTCCTCTACATGCAGGTCGATCTAATCGCCCGCCGCCTCGGGTTGCAGGGGCTGCCGGCCCACGAGATCCCGCAGGGTATCGCCGTCTTCTGCAAGGGCTGGCCCTATCTGTTGCCGTTGGGGCTGCTCATCTACCTCCTCTTCTGGCTCGGCTACAGCCCAGGGAAGGCCGCCTTGTTCGCTGCCGCGCTGACTTTTGGAGCGGGGTTGCTGGCCAAGGGGATCTGGCCGACGCCGGTCCTGCTGTGGCGCATCCTGTTGCAGGCCGGCGAGACCTTCATCGTCCTGCTGCTCATCTGCGCCGCCGCAGGCATCGTGATCGGTGCGCTCAACGTCTCCGGCCTCGGCTTCCTGTTGACCAACGCGCTCGCCCATGTCGGCAGCACCGCCGGTCTGCTGCCGATGCTCGTGATCACGGCCGTGATTGCCATCGTGCTGGGGATGGGGATGCCCACGGCGGCCGTCTACGTGGTGCTCTCGATCATTCTCGCGCCGGCCCTGACGCGCATGGGCATCGAGCCGATGGCGGCGCACCTGTTCATTTTCTACTTCGGCCTGGTGTCGATGCTGACTCCGCCGGTGGCGATCGCCTCGTATACGGCCGCCGGGCTGGCGGATGCGCCGCTGTGGGGAACGAGCACCGCTGCCCTTCGTCTAGCGTTGCCCGCCTTCGTCCTGCCTTTCCTGTTCGTCGTCAACCCTGCACTGATCGGTCAGGGCGACCTCGCGGAAACCGTCATCGCCGTCGGCACGCTTTTGGTTGCAAGCTTCGTTCTCGCCGTCGCCCTGTCGCGTTTTGAAGGTGACCGGAACGAAAGCCCGGCCTCGATCGTGTTTCTTGTCGTACTTGCCGCTGTGGCGGGCAGCGCGAGCATCTGGGTGGGGCCGAGCAACTTTCTGGCGCTGGTGGTTGCGGGCGCCGTGCTGGGTCTTTTTGTCGGCTGGCAGCGGCTCGTGGATAAGCAAGTTCCTTCGCCACGGGCGGCGAAGAGCCGGGCCGAATTCTGATCGCGTCGAAACCTGACTTCCGGAGGACGACTCATGAGCGAAACGACCATGAAGATCACCCGCATCAATCCAAACATCGGCGCTGAGGTGTCCGGTCTGGATCTCACCAGGCCAGTCAGTGACTCCGATTTCAAGACGCTATTCGATGCCTGGGTCGAGCATGAGGTGCTCGTCTTTCCCGACCAGGACATCACAGTGGATCATCAGATGGCCTTTGCCGCCTGCTTCGGCGAACTCAGTATCCATCCATTCTCACCGAATATGGACGACAAACCGGAGGTGATCGTCCTGGACAATCACAGGGACAATCCGCCCGCGCTGACCGATGTCTGGCATAGCGACGAAACTTTCCGCTTCGACCCGCCGGCCGGTACGATGCTGCGTGCCAAGGTCGTTCCGGAGGTCGGCGGCGATACGATGTTCTGCAGCATGACGGCGGCGTTCGAAGGACTGAGCGATCGGCTGCAACACTTCATTACCGGACTTGAGGCCGTGCACGACTTCAAGCCGTTCAGAACCCTGTTCGGCGACAGCCCTGAGGATCGGGCGAGTCTGCGGCGGATCGAGGATACGTATCCGAACCCGACGCACCCGGTCGTTCGCCTTCACCCGGTCTCCGGGAAACCCATTCTCAACGTGAACCCGCAGTTCACATTGCGCATTGTCGGCATGAAGGAGCGGGAAAGCCGGATGTTGCTGGACCTGCTGTTCGGGCAAGCGCAAATACCCGATTATCAGCTGCGGGTCCGATGGAAGCCGAACACGATGACGTTCTGGGACAACCGCGCGACCCAGCACTATGCCATCCACGACTACTGGCCTCAGCGGCGGCTGATGGAGCGCGTCACCATCAAGGGCGACCGGCCGGTGGGCCCCGAGGACGTTATGGCCGGCATCAAGGGTCCGTTCCAGAAACGGCACGGGTCGCGTGGCCTCAAGGCCGCTTCCGGGCAGGTGCCAAAACGCCAGTTTCAGCGTGCCTACTAGTGTCCGCCGCTGACCTCCCCGGGGACGTCGCCTCGGCACAAGTAACGATCGAACGCACCAGGCTATGGCAAGGCGAGTCAATTTTCTTTTCATGATGACCGATCAGCACCGGGCTGACTATCTCGGCTGCTACGGCCACCCCATCCTGCGCACTCCGCATATCGACGAACTTGCGGAGCGGGGAACGCGTTTCGACAACTTCCATGTCGCCAGTCCCGTATGCATGCCCAATCGTGCGGCGCTGCTCACGGGGCGGTATCCATCGGTCAATGGCGTGCGTTACAACGGCAACATCCTTTCCTATCGTGCGAGTACCTTTGTCGATGTCTTGAGGAAAGGGGGGTACCGGACCGCCCACATCGGCAAGAGTCACGTGCAGCCGATGACCGCGCAGGCGGCGTATCAGCGGGCGGTTCCTGCAAGCCTGGGTGTCATCGACGAGGCGTGGCGGGATGACGGCGAGGACTACGGTCACGAACAGGCCGCGCGCTACACGGGAACGGAACGTTACCGGATCAGAACGCCGTACTACGGCTTCGATCAGGTCGATATGGTCACCCTGCATGGTGTTCAGTGCCACGGACACTACTACCAATGGCTCAAGCAGCACACCGCCGATGCCGACTGGTTTCGAGATCCTGACAACCAGTTGCCCCACGACTACGTCTGCCCGCAGGCCGTGCGCACGCCGCTGCCCGAGGAGCTTTACCCGACCAGCTATATTCGCGACCGCGCGATCGATTTCCTGAACGAAGTCCGCGGCGACGAGCAGCCGTTCATCGCCTTCGTCTCCTTTCCGGATCCGCATCACCCGTTCACCCCGCCCGGGCGCTATTGGAGCATGTACGACCCCGCCGACTTCGAGGTAAGACTTCCCTACGAGGCTCACCGGAACCCGCCCCCGCCCCTTCGGTACGCCCGCGAGCAGCTCGAGGCCAACACGCGGCGCACGGATGCCCAGGGCGCCTTCATGGGTTATGAGCATGAACTGCGCGAGGCGATGGCATTGTCCTGCGGAATGATTACGATGATCGACGACGCGGTCGGCGGCATCATCGAGGCTCTCAAGATGTCCGGCCGCTACGCGGACACCGTTATCATCTTCAATTCCGACCACGGCGACTATCTTGGCGATTATGGCTTGCTGCTGAAGGGTGCACTGCCGTTTCGCTCCATCACCCGGGTCCCCTTTATCTGGTGCGACCCTGACGACCGTGGTGCCCGTACGACCGGAGCACTCGCATGCACACTGGATATCGCGCCTACCATTATCGAGCGCGCGGGCCTCAAGCCGTATTGGGGTATTCAGGGAAGAAGCCTGCTCGGAGAGCGCGTGCGCTCGGAGGGTGTACGCGAGGCGCTGATGATCGAATACGAGGATGGGCAGAAGCGGATGGGCTTCAGCGAACCGGCGATCCTGCGCAGCCTGATTACCGACAGATATCGGTTGACCCTGTACAGGGGCGAAGCGTGGGGTGAACTCTACGACCTGAGGGTCGATCCGGATGAGTCCCACAACCTGTGGGACGACCCGCTGCATGCCGAGGTTCGCGCTGGCCTCATCGAAAATCTCGCCCATAGCCTAATGGAGGCCGTGGACACGAGCCCACGCTCGACGCTTATTGCGTGAGCGCGGAACCTGCCGAGGAATGGCTCGGCGGGCACAGCTTGGTCGGGCGGCGTGTTCGTTGGATTGATCGAACGGTATTCTCGTGAGATCGCAGCCTCTCGTGGCGCAGCCGCTTCTCCCCATTGCTATTAAACCGGCAATGAAATAAATGATTACCGCGCGTACTGTACATGCTCATGACTGAAATACGATCGCACTCGCTTCGGCATGGCGGCGATGCGCTCCATGCAGATTCGTGCCCTTTCGCGAAGGGCGGTGGCGGTGCGGGCGATCGGCCCGGAGCGGATGCTCGTTTTCAGGTCGCGAGTCAGATATTCGTCGAGGTTCAGTTCTGGCGCATAGGGCGGTAGGTAGAAGATTTCGATCTTCTTGAGGTTCTCACCCACCCACTTGGCGACGCGCTTGGAGCGGTGCACACGCAGGTTGTCGACGATCAGGAAGACCTTGCGCTTGGCGTCCTCGATCAAGTTTTCGAGGAACGCGATGAAGCGATCAGTATAGATCGCACCGTCGAAGAAGGTAAAACGGAGCGGGACAGCATGGATCTCAAGCGAAAATATCTGCTGGTCGGGGCATTGTGGGGGTTGATCGTCGGCTACGGGGCCATTGCGATCGCTACCGGGCTGGGTGTCGCCTTCCTGTTCTTGGCGGTGTATGGGGAAGGGCCCTGGGGGGAGAACACGGATGTCGTGCTGTACGGGCTCGCGCTGCTGGGCCTGGTCGCTTCGATGGTCACGTGCACGGGCATCGGCTATCTTCATGGACGACGGGTCGCGGTACTGACGGAGGCGTCGGAGCGGGGGCTGGAGCATCGGCGAGCGAACATTTTGATTGGGACGGCCATACTTGCGACGCTGCTGGGCGCATACCAGCTTCGTGCGCAGAACGTCTCGATGGTGAACAGGCAGGCGCATCTGGAACAGTTGCTCGAGTCACGACATGTGGTGTCGGATCTGGGCGCCATCCATCGCAGTGACGACAGGGGTTTCGATCTGGCGCTGACCGTCAGGGGCGAGCGGGCCGGCGCTTACTCGCTCGAATTACTGGTGCGCGACGGTAGGGGTCGCATGCTCCACGGCCAGCGGCACGCGATCGAAGTCCCCGATCACGACATTTATCGGGTGTTTCCGGTCGATTACGCGGATATGCTGCGCCGGATCGTCGAGCGCGACCATCCGGGGCGGGATCGCGTTTATCACCGCGACGTGCTCATCATCAGGGCCCGCCTGGTACCGACGCTCGATCGTCGCGAACTGCGCGCGCTGCCGCGACATGCTGCAGCCAACTATCTTGCCCCGGATTCGCCCTTCTACAGCGAGCGCCACGTCGATTATCCGCTCGAGTTCCATTTCGAGGACGGCGTGTACCGGGTCGTTGTGCGTGGCAAGCCGCATCGGGTCGTTTCCTGAAAGTATGCGGGATACGAATCGATCCCGCGAACCTGGCAGCGACGTTGCGGCTGCACGGCGCCATCGGCACGGCTTTCCGACGTGCACGGTCTGCCGGGCAGCCTCCACGCGGCTGTTCAGCGTGCTGGGCGGTCGCGTCTACTGGCGTTGCGGCCGGTGCGAGGCAACCATTCTCGACCCGGTCCACTGGCCGGGGTCGGAGGCGGAGCTGGCGGAATACCGGCTCCATCGGAACGATGTGCGTGATCCGTACTATCGGAAGTTCCTCTCCAGGCTGGCCGATCCGCTGCTGGAGCAACTCCCGCCGAACAGCACGGGCCTGGACTATGGGTGTGGCCCCGAACCGATGCTTGCGCGCATGCTGCGAGACGCTGGGCATGAGATGGCGCTATTTGATCCATACTTCCTTGCCGATCCCGAAACGCTCCGGCGCACCTACGATTTCATCACCTGCAGCGAAGTTGCCGAGCACTTCCATCGCCCGGCCGATGAGTTCGACCGCTTCGAGGCGCTGCTAAGGCCCGGTGCGTGGCTTGCCGTCATGACCTGTTTTCAGACGGATGACGCCCGCTTCGCCGCGTGGCACTATCGACGAGATCCGACGCACGTAGTGTTTTACCGCGAAGCGACGTTGCGCCACCTGGCCGCCCAGAGAGGCTGGACATGCAGGATTCCGCGCAAGGACGTCGCACTGATGCGCAAACCCCGAGCGCTCGGTCAGGCGGGTTGAGATGCCCGTGCCGGGTTTCACCGAGGATCCCCCCATGCGCGGACTGCGCTCAGCCTGTCCTGATCGGGCTGAAGTCCTCCCGCTCGGCGATGAAATGCGGTCTCGGCGGCAATCCGCAGTACGGTGCGCGGGGCGTGTTTCCCACGCTGTTGAACACCATGAAGATATTGCTGCGCGGCGCAGGCGTGATATTGGAGTTTGAGCCATGCATGATGTTGCACTCGAAGAAGGTCACGGAACCTGCCGGACCCTTTGGTGCCACGATTCCCCCCTGCTCGATCATGCGGACGAGGTGCGCATCATCCGGGACCCCATACTCCTGGCGACGCAGGGACGATTTGTAATGGTTTTCGGGCGTACGTCCGACACACGCGAGGAAACCCCGGTGTGACCCCGGAACGACCATCAGGGGACCGTTGTGTTCTGTGTTGGGCATCAGGCTGACCGAGCAACTCACCATCCGCATGGCCGGAATGCCATCCTCGACATGCCAGGTCTCGAAATCGGAATGCCAGTAGAATTCCCTGCCTCGAAATCCGGGCTTGTAGTTGATGCGAGACTGATGGATGTAGACGTCGCCACCGAGCAGTTGCCGGGCAATCGCCACGAGGCGCGGATGATGGCACAGGCGCCGCAACAGGTGATTGTTCCGGTGGATCGCGAATATCGACCTGAGCTCACCGCTATCGGGTTCGATCACGGCTTCGGGTGTCTGCCGGACGGTTTGATCGCTCCGCAGGCGTTGCAGTTCCTCGACAAACGGCGCCAGATCACTGGATTCGAAGAACCCCCCGAAGCTGAGATAACCGTGCCGTTCATAGAAGGACAGTTCCTCCGCAGTGAGCGGGCCGTCTGCTGCGGATCCGTAAACGACCGGATCGCGCCGGTCGAAGAATTCGGGTTGCTCCTTCACGCGGGATGGATATCGATCCTCTCGCAGCGTGGGAGCGGCGACCGAGTTGGACATTGCGATGTTCTCCTCAAAGGTTCGAAGAGCGTACTAAGACGGTTCTCCTGCATGTTGCCGCACATGAGCGAGGCTCAGGCTTCCTCCGCCATCGACGGGTAGGCGCCGCTCTCGTCGTGCACCTCGACTCCTGTGAGGGGCGGATTGAAGACGCATACCATGCGCATGTGTGTGCCTTTGTTGGCGCGCAGGTAGTGGCGGTCGTTGCGATCAAGGGCGTACAGCGTTCCCGGGCGAATCGGGTGCACCTCGCCGCTCGCGATATCCTCGATTTCGCCCTCGCCCTCGATGCAGTAGACCGTCTCCAGATGATTTCGGTACTCCATCTCCAACGCTGCACCGGCCTTGATCACCGTGTCGTGAACCGAGTAGCCCATACCGTCCCTTTTCAGTATGAATCGACGACTCGTCCAGCCGTCCGTGTCCACTTCGGCACTCGTGCCGATGAGTTGATCCAGATGTCTTACGAGCATTCCCTACCTCACTGTGCTTGATTTCCGTGTAATTCAGGCGGCATCGAGCGAGATTGCCTTGAGCACGCTCTTGAGACTGGACTCTATGATGTCCAGTCCCTTGTTCAGCTCCTCCTCGCTGATGGTCAGACTGGGGAGGAGTTTCAGCACCTCATCATTGACGCCGGCCGTTTCGATGATGAGTCCCCGTTCGAAGCTGGCTGCGGATATTCTGGCGGCAAGCGACGCATCCTCGAACGCGATTCCCCAGATCAGGCCGCGTCCGCGTACCTGCGCCTCGACTCCATTCGTTCGCGCGATCTTGCGCAGACGATCGACTACCAGCTTGCCCTTCGACTGCACCGAGTTCTCGAGCCATGGGTCGGCCCAGAAATCCAGTGCTGCGGCCGCCGTCACGAAGGCGGGGCAATGCCCGCGGAAGGTCCCGTTGTGTTCTCCGGGTGCCCACTGGTCGAGTTCAGGCCTGAACAGGACCAGTGCGAGCGGGAGCCCATAGCCGGACAGCGATTTGGACAGCGTGATGATGTCCGGATCGATGCCGGCCTCTTCGAAACTGAAGAACGAGCCGGTACGCCCGCAGCCGACCTGGATGTCATCGACGATGAGGAGTACGCCGTGCTTGCGGGTGATCTCGCGCAGTCGCCTGAGCCATTCGTTGCTCGCGACATTGACGCCGCCCTCGGCCTGCACGGTCTCGAGGATCACTGCGGCGGGCAAATCCAGACCACTACCGTCGTCCGCGAGCAGGGCTTCAAGATAGTCGAGGGTGTCGACATCCGTGCCCATATAGCCGTCGAACGGAACCACATGGGCATGGTTCAACGGTACCCCGGCACCGGCGCGCTTGAAGCCGTTACCGGTCACTGCAAGCGAGCCGAGCGTCATGCCGTGGAAGGCGTTGGTGAAGCTGACCACGCGCTCCCGGCCGGTGACCTTGCGTGCAAGCTTGAGTGCGGCTTCGACGGCATTGGTGCCGGTGGGGCCGGGGAACTGCAACTTGTAGTCCATGCTTCGTGGGTCAAGTATCACCTCGACGAAGCGTTCGATGAAGTGCCGTTTCGCGTCGCTGTACATGTCCAGCGTATGGGTGACGCCGTCCCGCTCGATGTACTCGAGCAAGGCCTGTTTGAGTCTGTCGGGGTTGTGACCATAGTTGAGCACGCCCGCACCGGCGAAGAAATCCAGAAACTTGCGCCCGGTGGTGTCGGTCATCCACGCGCCCTTTGCAGTGTCGAAGACTGCCGGAAAGTTGCGGCAATATCCGCGGACATTCGATTCGTACTGTTCAAAGATGCTCACATTCATGCTTGTTGTCTCCGTAAGCTGGCAAAAAGGTTATCGACGTGTGGTCATGTTCGGGATGCCCGGGTCCGGGGTCGGTCGACCCTGCTGGTCACGTTTTGCGTGACGCTGCTGCGATCGAGCGGTCCGACCCGGAACAGTCGCTCCGCGGGGTGCCGGTGCGGAAAGAGGTCCTCGGTGAAGTAGGGGACATCTTCGCAGGTGGCTCCGAGATCACGCGCCAGGGCCCGGAACAGTCGGCCGGAGGCAATGTTGTCTTCGGCCACGGTTGCGGTAAGCCAGCGGGCATCGGCGTTCGCCGGCAGGGACAGCCATTCGCGCAGGAGTTGCCTTCCGAGACCATGTCCCTGCACCTCCGGCGCAACCCCGATTTGCCACACGAAGGCCGATTCAGGGCGAGCCGGGGGACGGTAGCCTATGACCGCACCGACCATTGCGTCATTGATTTCGGCAATCAGACAGGTATCGCCGAAATCGCTTGCAAAGAGGACATAGAAGTAGGCCGAGTTTACTTCCAGGGTCCCGGCCGATCGGACCAGCCGCCACAGGGCAGCGCCGTCGCCGTGTCCGGCGGGACGAAATCGAGGCGCTTGGGGCGACTGTGTTGATGGATTCATATGGGCGTCTTCAAGATCGCGAGGCATGCCAGATGCATTGATATGGCTCAGGTCTGCCCCTGAGTGCCGTCCCCGGAGCATTACCCTGCAAGAATCCGGACATCAGGGTGGAAGCGGAGTCCCGGCGAGTGCCGGGCGGTGCCCGTAGCTGCCCGTCGGGGACGAGCGTGTGGCGGCGGTGCGAGGACCCCTTCCATCCGGGATGATCGGCCCTGAGCGAGGCGCGCCCTCTCGGCGGCGTCCCGGAGACCTCGACTCGAGAAAGCGGGCGGGACGGTGCACCAAGCGGTGGTGACGGGTTTTCTGTGACTGCAAGGGGTTCGGGGCAGACATCGTTTCGCAAATTGGCCTGCAACGGGAAATATGCGTGCAAACTAGTTTGCTGAAAATATAAGTGGCGTCAAGACTAACACGTGCGGGCGTTCGTTTCAATGCCGGGCCCCGCCTGCGACGCGGCTCCGGGGTGTCCCACGTATGCGAATCGGGAGCTTCGACTGCGGAGGTTAAGACCGAATCGCCCTTGCCTTCAACCCGTGAGGTCTGCAAACTTGACCTTCGGAATGCGGAGCAGGAGGTGCTTTGCCGACTGACGCTGAGAAGCTGTTGGCAATCGTGGACGAGATCGTCCGGGAGTTGCGTCCGGGTGCGCGCGAATCGGCCAGCCTCGACAGCGCCCTGGATCGTGAACTGGGCCTCGACAGCCTTGCACGGGTCGAACTACTTGCGCGGGTTGAACGGGCTTTCGATGTGCGCCTTCCGGAGGACGTACTCACTGCCGCGGAAACACCGCGCGCCATTCTTGGGACACTCGGTTCGATTCGCACGGGATCGACTCCGCTCCAGGACACGAGCCGGCATGAGTCCCTCGCTGTGCACTCGGAAGGGTTTCCGGAACAGGCCGCAACGCTCGTCGAGGTGCTTGATTGGCACCTTGCGCGGCACCCGCAACGGCGCCATGTCACCTTCTGTCACCCGGACGGCCGCTCGGAACCGCTGAGCTATGGCGAGCTTGGGGACGCGGCCGAATCAATCGGGCTCGCGCTGGGGAGAAGCGGCGTAATGCCGGGGCAATGCGTTGCACTGATGCTGAGTTCCGGACTCGATTTCTTCAGATGCTTCTACGGCATCCTTCTTGCGGGGGCCATTCCGGTTCCCATCTATCCTCCGGCTCGCCCCAATCAGATCGAGGACCATCTGAGGCGACAGGCGGGCATTCTCCGAAACTGCCAGGCGCAGGTGCTGATTACCTTTGATCAGGTGCGACCACTTGCGCGACTGCTGACCGGGATCGTGCCGGAACTGAGGAAAGTGCTCACGCCGGACGACCTGGTTGGATCGTCCGGGTTCAACAGGATCCCGGCCTCTTCGGTCGATATCGCCCTGCTGCAATATACGTCCGGTTCGACGGGCGCTCCGAAGGGGGTAATGCTCAGCCATCGCAATCTGCTAGCCAATATTCGTGCCTGGGGCGAGGCGACCCGGCTGTCGTCGACCGATGTGTGTGTGAGCTGGCTGCCGCTCTACCATGACATGGGGCTGATCGGTGCGTGGCTGGGGAGTCTCTACCACGCGTGTCCGCTGGTTCTGATGTCACCGCTCGAGTTCCTTCTCCATCCTGAGCGATGGTTGTGGGCAATCCATCATTACCGCGGTACGGTCACCGCAGCTCCGAACTTTGCGTTTGACCTGTGCGTCCGCCGACTGGCCGATCAACCTCAGGACGGCCTCGACCTATCATCATGGCGTCTTGCAGCCAATGGAGCCGAGCCGGTCAATCCCGATACGCTCGAGCGTTTCGGCGAAGCCTTTGCCAGGTATGGTTTGCGGCCCGAGATAATTACCCCGGTGTATGGGCTCGCCGAATGTTCCGTGGGCCTGGCCGTGCCGCCCGTCGGGCAGGGGTGGCACATCGACCGTGTGGCGCGCGAGGCATTGACCAATTGCGGGCGGGCCGAACCGGCTGCGGTGGATGCGGTGCACGTTCTCCGGTTCGTGTCCTGTGGGCCGCCGCTGCCTGGTCATGCAGTTCGCATCGTCGATGACAAGGGGATGTCATTGCCCGAACGTACGGTCGGAAATCTCGAATTTCGCGGGCCCTCCGCGACCACCGGCTATTTCCGCAATCCGGAAGCGACCGCGGCGCTGTTCGACGATGGCTGGCTGGTTTCGGGAGATTACGCTTACCTTGCGGGCGGCGAGGTTTATATCACGGGGCGGTCCAAGGACATGATCGTTCGGGGCGGCCGCAATTTCTATCCTTACGAGCTCGAGGATGCGATCGGGAGCTTGCCCGGTGTGCGCAAGGGCTGTGTGGCCGTCTTCGGCGTGAGTGACCCGGCACGGTCGATCGAAAAACTGGTCGTGGTTGCGGAAACGCGAGAACGTGACCCGGCTGCGCGCATCGGACTGGAGCAGCGCATTGTTGCGCTTGCGGCCGACCTGCTCGATTTGCCACCCGATGTCGTCGTCCTTGCGCCACCGCATTCGGTGCTCAAGACATCGAGTGGCAAGATCCGCCGCGCTGCGGTTCGGGATGCGTTTGTGGGCGGGACGCTTGGCGCCTCGAGCCGGGCACCGTGGCATCAGGCGCTTGCATTGGCGCTGTCAGGAGTGGCCGGGCGTGCGCTCAAAGGCCTGTCGACTGCGGGCGCGTGGCTCTACGGGGCCTGGGTATGGTCGTGGTTTGCACTGCTCTCGTCCATTGCTGTGGTGGCAATCGTGGCGGTTCCGAAACTGGAGCTCCGTTGGGCGGTCTCGCGTGCCCTGGCCCGGCTTTTCGTACGTCTCGGCGGATGCGTTATCGAGGTATCGGGCCTCCGCAACCTGCCCGACAGTCCTTGCGTAATGGTCGCCAACCATGCAAGTTACATCGACGGTATCGTCCTTGCGGCGGCGCTTCCTCGGCCGGTGCGGTTCGTGGCCAAAGCCGAGTTCCGGGAAAATGCGTTCATGCGCCTATTGTTCGAGCGGCTCGGCGCGCAGTTTGTGGAACGCTTTGAAACGCGCAAGGGTATCGAGGATGCGCAGGCTCTCGCCGACTCGGCGGCAGAGGGGCGGCCCTTGCTCTTCTTCGCGGAAGGGACCTTCGGTCCGCAACCGGGCGTGTTGCCCTTCCGCCTCGGAGCGTTCCAGGTCGCGGCCAAAAACGAGGCACCGGTGGTTCCCGTGGCACTGTCCGGAACCCGCGACATTCTGCGTGACGGGTCATGGCTGCCGCGACGCGGCCGGGTCATGGTGAGCATACTGACTCCGGTTCGCCCGGAGGGCCGAGACTGGCATGACATTGTCGCGCTGCGGGATGCGGTCAGGGATGCCATTATGATGCAACTGGGCGAGCCCTCGCGGGAACGCCGCGGCTGAGCTCCGGTCTCACCGATCGGTGTTTTGAGTGTAACGATTGATGGGTTGATCACATGTCCCGTGCCTTTCTGACCGATCAGGGTACTTCGTCGCAGTGGCTCATTTCCGGTGCGCTGGTGGCGGTGTTGTTTCTGGTCGCGGCCTTTCTTGCAACGAGCCGCTTCTGGCTGCCTGACGAACCGGTCATCGTTGGCGTATGGAATGCCAGCGTCACATACGATCGTGGCTTGGTGCAGGATGAACGCTTTGAGTTCCGCCTTACCGGAGGTGACGTGACGGGTCATGCCAGCTACCTGGGCGTCCGTCGGGCCATCGAGGGGGGCCGTTTCGACGGCGAACGTCTCAGTTTCACCACGCGAAGCAGGGAGCGGGTGGGAAACGAGCAGTATGAGCTGCGTCACGAGTATGCCGGCGTCGTCGCCGGGGACAGCATAGGCTTCACGATGGAGACGTCGGGTGGTCAGGGGCAACACGGGACGGTCCGATTCGAGGCGCGGCGTGCGGAGTGAGAAGCCGGGACGTCCGACCGCGATGGCATCGATGTGGGACGCATGGCCCGATTTTCAACCTGTTGCTGCTTGAAACAGGTTGCGGCTGTATGGATCCGCGAGCTCCCGATAAAATGCGCAATCCGTAAACCATTTCCGTGGTCTGTTCGCGGTGGAGGAGGTATGACGTTCCCGAAACGGCTGACGGCAGGTCCTGCGAAGTTCGAGACAGGTCCGCAGCATGCGTGTAGAATTCCGCGACAAAAGTGGATTGTAATCTGAATGAATTGACGTGCGTCAATCACAATGCCCGTCGGCCTGGTTAGCATCCGTCCCACACCTCCGGCCCGACGTCACGTTGGCCCCGATACGACAGGAGATACATATGAAAAGAACGACTATCCTACTGGCCGCTTCCATGGCCGTTCTGCTTGCAGCCTGCGGTAAGCAGGAAAGCCCGCCACCGGCACCGGCCGCTCCCGCGGCAGCCCCTGCCGCGACTCCGCCT
>CAYOKH010000017.1:0-33913 GCA_964404505.1 uncultured Azoarcus sp. | reverse complement strand
ACGGGGCGCCGGCTCAAGATCGTGCCTCAGTCGCGCTCCAGCCGATACTCGACGTAGGTACTGTCGCGCAACTCGCGCAACCAGTCCTCATAGGCCTCGTCGGCCTTGCGTTCGCGCAGGGCATTGCGTGCCGCGTTGCGCATGCGCTCGCCCGACACATCCTGGATGCGCCGCTCGACCACCTGAATCAGATGCCAGCCGAAGGGCGAGCGGACCGGCGGGCTGAGTTCCCCCGGAGCAAGCGCATCCATTGCGCGCTCGAACTCCGGAACGGTATCGCCGCGGTGGATCCAGCCGAGATCGCCACCGCGGGCACCCGACAGGTCGTCCGAATGCACCTTGGCCATGTCCTCGAAGCTTTCACCGTAAAGAATGCGTTCGCGCAGTGCAAGCAGGCGGCTCTCGGCGTCGCTGTCGGACAGGACCTCCGAGGTCCTGATCAGGATGTGCCGCGCTCGCGTCTGTTCGAGTTGATCCGGCCCCGCCAGTTCGCCGCCGCGCGAGGCCGCGAACATGACGATGTGGAGTCCCGCCCCGCTGCGCATGACCTGCGATACCTGACCCGGCTGGAGCCCGCGAAGGGCATCCGCGAAAAGCGCAGGCAGGCGTTCCTTGCTGCGCCAGCCAATGAGGCCGCCTTCGACTGCATCCGGCGCTTCGGAATAATTTGCCGCCAACTGGGCGAAATCCTCCCCGGCCGCGTGACGCTCGCGCAGCGCCTCCGCCTTCGCCATGAGTTGCCGGACCTCCGCCTCGCTCGCACCGTCCGGAACACGGAGCAGAATATGCGCGAGCAACACCTCGGCCCCCGAGAAGGCGTCGGGGTTGCTTTCGAGAAAGTTGTCGACCTCGGCCTCGGTAACGACGATCCCGCCTTCCACCTCGCGTTCACGCAGGCGCGCAATCAGGATTTCCGTCCGGATCTCCTCGCGAAAACGATTCCACGAAATGCCGTCGCTTTCCAGCGCGGCGCGAAGTTGGGCCTCATCCAGGTCGTTGGTCTCGGCAATCCGTGCAACGGCACGCTCGAGCGTCGCTTCGTCGATTCTCAAACCGGTATCGCGGGCATGCTGTATCTGCGCCCGTTCCAGAATCAGACGCTCGAGGAGTTGTCGCTCCAGCACCTCGTCGGGGGGCAGCTGAACCCCTTGCCTGTTCAATTGCCCCACCACCCGCTGCACCCGCTCGCGCAACTCCAGCAACGTCACGACTTCGTCATTGACCACCGCGACGACGCGGTCGACAGGGACGGGGCGCTGAGCCTGGACCGCCGCCGGCAGTGCCCCGACGGCCGCGGCCACGGCGGCAAGGAGAATCAATCGAAATCGAAGGGTGATTTGCATGGCTTTTTGCCTGGTATCTGATTGCATGGACGAAATTTCGTCATTCCTCGCCAAAGACGCGATCGGACATTGATTCGTTGATCCTGCCATAGCCGGGTACGCTGCGTTTGAGCAGATTGATCGGGCTGGCGCCGACACTACCGAGACCGTTCAACTCGAGCTGGAAGAACAACGCGTTGGTGACCCTGTCGGGGTTGGTCGCAAACCGATGAGCCGCCGTGCGGAAAACCCAGCAACCACATTCGCTCACGTACTCCACCCCTGCGACCGCTTCGGTGACGCGGCGTTCCTTCAGCGAGCGGGTGACACGGCCCACACCATACCAGCGACCGCCGAGCGGCCATTGTGCCGAGATATCGAGGTCCTCAAGACCACCGCGCGAGTCCTCGACGACGTCGCGCGAGAAGCGATAGCCGACATTCAGCACCTTTGCGAACTCCGGCTGATAGCGTATCGCGAGGTTGAACCGCTCCGTGACTTTGTCGAACGGATTGTACTGCCAGGCGGAATCGATGGATGTCGTGGCCGTCACACGCCCGCTCATCGCCGCGAGGAGGTCGGTGCGCTTGCGCGTGCGCGTGGGCTCGACTTCAGGCCGGCCAAACTCGTTCAGTGTCACCCTGTGATCATCGAAGAAGAAACGTTGCCCCAGCGTCGCCCTGAAACGCTCCGCGCCCGAGGCGGGATCGATCAGGCGCGTCGTCACCGCCGCCGTCAGTTCGTTCGCATCGCCGATCCTGTCGCCGCCCGAATAGCGGTTCTCGGAGAAGATCTGCGCAAATCCGAAATCGTAGCGCGACGTGTCGAAACGCGGGATGTCGTCCTGCCTGCGATAGGGGATGTACAGGTAAAAGATCCTCGGCTCGAGTGTCTGCGTGTACGCCTGCCCGAAGACACTTGCCTCCCGCTCGAAGAACACGCCGCCATCCACCGAAACGATCGGCAGGTTGCGGGTAATCGACTTGCGCCCGAAGGTATCCGTCGCCGGATCCCGGAGGGGGCGATCGAGATTGTAGCGGGTATGGTGCACACCGATCTTGGGTGTCACGTAGAACGCAGCCCTGTGGTACGGAACCGATATCTGCGGATAAAGCGTAAAACGGCCTCCTTCGGCGCGCGCGCCGTCCGGATGCCTGAACTCGACGTGCTCGCCACTGAATGCGAACCGCAATCCCGCCGGCAGGTCGGCGCGATCCGCCACCAGCCGCAGTTGCGGCAGGATGCGGTATGGGCTGGAACCCTCGAGCGTCTGATAGGTCTGCGCGAGGGCCGAGGCCCACCACCAGCCCCCGGAGTAGGAGAGGACGCCCTGGCGCAGCAGATTCACGCGCGATGCCACCCCGACGCGGGATGACAGGTCCTCGAAGTAGTCATCGTCCGAGACCGCATTCAGGTCGAGCGACGCCGCCAGCCTTGGCGTGATCCGGTGAAGGTGCTGCAGCGATCCGAGTGTGCGCCTTTCACCTGTCACCTTGTCACGCGGCAGCCACTCGACGCGCGACTGGCCCCGGTAGTCCCCGGAAAGATAGCGAAACTCGCCGGCAAGCTGCAGACCCCGCCGACCCATGTAGCGCGGCGCGATGGTCGCGTCGTAATTCGGCGCGATGTTCCAGTAGTAAGGGAACGACACATCCACGCCGGTCTTGTTGGACACCCCGATCGTCGGTGTGAGGAATCCCGACTGACGTTGCTGGGCCAGCGGGAACTCCATCCACGGCCACCAGAAAATCGGTACGTCCTTGAAGACGAGCGAGGTGCCTCGCGCCACCCCGACCTCACGGTCGTAATCGAGCTCCAGTTCGGCTGCCTTGATATACCAGTCGGGACTCTCGGGCTTGCATGTCGACCAGGTCGCATTCGTCAGCCGATACTGGTTCTCGCCCTCGAAGTACATGGTATCCGCGCGGCCGCTGCCCGACACTTGCACGGGAACCTCCCCGGGACGCGCCTTCGAAGTCCTGGACAGGAAGTACGTCGGCGCTTCGAGTTCCCCGACCCATTCGTGCACGATCAAGCGCGCCCACGAGCCGGTCACCCAGTCTTCGCCCTGCACCCAGCGAACGTTCCCCGTAGCCTGCACCTCATCGGTAAGTTCGTTGTACACGAGGCGATCCGCGGACAAGATCACCCCCTCGCGCTGCAACTCGGCGTCGCCCTCGGCGACCAGTTCCACCGTTCGCACACCGAGGATCCGCATCGCGCTGACCTCGACCGCAGCGGACGGTGCGCGTCCCGCGTCTGGCGGCTTCTCCTCGGGCACCCTCTCAACCGGGGTGGCCCCGGGCACCGGCTCCGGAAAAACGGGATCGACCGGCGGACGCGATGCTGCAGGAACGGTGTCGGGAATCGCAACTCCAGGCGGAGGCGAGACGACCGGCAGCGCCGGCGCAACCTCGCCCTGCGGCGTGACCGCAGGCGCAATGGGGTCGCGACTCCGGATCAGATCGGGGGAGACCGTCAACGGCGGCAGTCCGGACGCATGTGCCGTGCCCCAGAAGCAGCACATAAACAGCTGAACGAGCCTCATCCGCATTCTTAGTCTTCTTGCGCGCAAGCGCCTTCCCCCGGAATGGTCGACACGGCCTTTTGATAAACTCTGCATTTTACACAAAGCCTTGCGGAGAACCCGGTGCAAAGACACGAACAGCTCAAAGATTGGCTCCGCCTGAAGCTTGCCCACCGGAGCTTCGAACTCCGGCCCGCGTCGGCCGACGCGAGCTTCCGCCGCTACTTTCGCATCTGTCTGGCCGACAGCGACGAAACGCTGGTGGCCATGGACGCGCCCCCCGGGCACGAAGATTGCCGCCCGTGGTTGAAGGTTGCGGGCCTGTTCCATTCGGCAGGCGTTCATGTGCCCGAAGTCATCGCTTACGATGCCGGGCAAGGCTTCATCCTGATGTCCGATCTGGGCGATACGACGTACCTGAAGGTGCTCAACCCGCAAAATGCCGCCTCGCTTTATGCGGATGCCTTCGGAAGCCTGATCGCAATCCAGCAATCCAGCGCCGCCGGCGTACTGCCGGATTATTCGCGCGATCTGCTGCTGCGTGAGATGCGCCTGTTCGAGGAGTGGTATGTGGTACGGCACAGGAATGTCGTGCTCGACGCCACGCAGCGAGCGAACCTCGAAATCGTGCTCGAACGAGTTCTCGCCGTGAATCTCGCCGAACCGCAGGTCTTCGTCCATCGCGACTACCACTCGCGCAACCTGATGCACCAGGCCAGCGGACTCAACCCCGGCATCATCGATTTCCAGGACGCGGTCTTCGGTCCGATCAGCTACGATCCGGTCTCGCTGCTGAAGGACGCCTATATTCACTGGGAAGAGGACTTCACGCTCGACCTTCTGATACGCTACTGGCAGGCCGCACGCAAGCTGGGTTTGCCCGTCCGGCCCCAGTTCGCGGACTTTCACCGCGACTACGAGTGGATGGGGGTGCAGCGTCATCTCAAGGTCCTGGGCATCTTCGCACGGCTTTTTCACCGTGATGGCAAGGCCGGCTACCTGAACGACCTGCCGCTGGTCATGGATCACCTGCGCCGCACCTGCGCACGTTATGCCGATCTGAGGCCCTTGCTCCGGTTGCTCGACGCAATCGAGCCGGAACCGGTCACGGTCGGCTATACATTCTGAGTGGACGCGCCCGGGCAGACGCATCGATGAAGGCAATGATCCTGGCGGCCGGCCGAGGCGAGCGCATGCGCCCGCTCACCGACACATGTCCCAAGCCGCTGCTGCAGGCCGGCGGCAAGCCCCTGATCGTCTGGCACCTCGAGCGCCTGCGCGATGCGGGCTTCAAGGCCGTCATCATCAATCACGCTCATCTGGGCGGACAGATCGAAGCCGCCCTCGGTGACGGACGCCGTTACGGTGTCGATATCCACTACTCGGCGGAACGGGAGGCGCTGGAAACGGCGGGTGGCATCCGCAAGGCGCTGCCCCTGCTCGGAAATGCACCGTTTCTGGTCATCAACGGCGACATCTTCTGCGAGGTCGATCTGGCGGAACTGCGGGCATCGGCCTCGTCGCTCGCGATCGACCGCGATCTTGCGCACCTTGTCCTGGTCCCCAATCCCGCCCACAAACCGGGCGGCGACTTCGTTCTCGATCGTGACCGGGTCCGGGAGGACGGTCCGGCCCGCCTCACGTTCTCGGGTATCGGCATCTACCATCCGACCCTGTTCTCCCACCTTCGAAGCGGCGAAAGGGCAAAGCTGGCGCCGCTTCTGAGACGCGCGATCTGTTCAGGTCGCGTAAGTGGCGCGCTGTACTCCGGATGCTGGCTCGATGTCGGCACGCCGCAGCGCCTCGAACAACTCGACCGGCATCTCACTGGTCGAACGGGCGACTGAACCGGGCCGTGCCCCGCAGCGTCGAACTACCGGATCCAGACGGAATCCCGGATAATCGCTACATGAATACCGTCACCGACGCCATCACCCTCGATACCCGGCCCTTCAGGATACGCCGGCGAAAGCTGATCGAGCGCATGCTTGCGACAGGTGGCGGAATCGCGGTCATCCCCACCGCGCCCGAGCGCACGCGCAGCCGTGACACGCAGTACCCCTTCCGTTTCGACAGCTACTTCCATTACCTGACCGGGTTCGACGAACCCGAAGCGGTGATCGTGCTCGTTGCCGACCGTGCCGAACCGCGATCCATCCTTTTCTGCCGGGAGAAGAACGAGGAACGGGAAGTCTGGGACGGTTTCCGCCACGGACCCGAAGCGGCCCGCGAGTTGTTCGGTTTCGACGAGGGCTGGACGATCGGCGACTTCGACCTGAATCTCCCCCAACTGCTGGCCGATCGGCCGGTGTTGTGGTGCGGCTTCGGCTACGATGCGCAATGGGACGCGCGCATCACCGACGCGCTCAACGCCGTGCGCGCAAACGCGCGGGCCGGCGCAGTACCGCCCCACAGCATCCGCGACGTCCGGGCGGAACTGGACGAGATGCGTCTGATCAAGGATGACTCGGAGCTGTCGGTGATGCGCCGTGCGGCCACGATTTCGGCACACGCGCATTGTCGTGCGATGAGGGCAACCCGACCGGACCGATTCGAGTACGAGATCGAAGCCGAGTTGCTGCACGCGTTCCGCTCCGCGGGCAGTCAGTTCCCTGCATACCCGTCGATCGTCGCGAGCGGCCCGAACGCATGCGTACTCCATTACGTCCGCAACGATCGCAGGATGCTCGACGGGGAGTTGTTGCTCATCGACGCCGGCTGCGAACTCGATGGCTATGCGTCGGACATCACCCGAACGTTTCCCGTCAATGGGCGATTCTCGCCCGCGCAACGCGACGTTTATGAACTGGTTCTCATCGCGCAGCGTGCGGCCCGTGACGTGATCCGCCCGGGCGCACACTGGAACGAGCCGCATGAGGCGGCGGTGCGCGAAATGACGCGTGGCCTCCTCGATCTCAAACTGCTGACCGGATCGTTCGACGCAGCGATCGAGCAGGCAAGCTACCGTCGCTTCTACATGCATCGCACCGGGCACTGGCTCGGCCGGGATGTGCACGATGCAGGCGAATACAAGCGGGACGGCGAGTGGCGCGTCCTGACGCCCGGCATGGTCATGACGGTCGAACCCGGTTGCTATATCCGTTCCGCCCCTGATGTGCCCGAAGCGTTCTGGAACATCGGCATCCGCATCGAGGACGACGCAGTGGTCACGAACGAAGGGTGCGAGATCATCACCGATGCGGTGCCCAGAACGATTGCGGAAATCGAGGCGCTGATGCGCGAGACACCGTATGCGGCAGGATCATGACCTGCTGATCGTCGGCGCGGGTCCCGTCGGCCTCGCCCTTGCGCTGACGCTTCGCGACGCGGGCCTGGACATCGTCGTCGTCGACGCGCGCGCCTCCGAAGCCGTGTCGGCCGACCCTCGTGTCCTCGCACTCGCCCATGGCACCCGCCTCACCCTTGAGCGGCTTGGCGTATGGAAGGGTCTCCCGGTCACGCCGATCACGACCGTTCACGTGTCCCAGGAAGGCGGTTTCGGACGCACGCTGATCCAGGCCAAAGACTACGACGTGCCCGCGCTCGGCTACGTCGCATCCGCCGGGGCGCTGGCACGTGCCCTGCATGGCGCTGTCATGCGTGCGCAGATTCCCGTCATGGAGCGCACCGCGGTGATCGGAATCGCTCCGCAGACGGAACACGTGATCGTCGATCTGCGGCGTGACGACGAGGGGAAGGGCCGCATGCAGCACTCGACACGCCTCGTCGCATGCGCCGAGGGAGGCCTCAAGGCCGGAGATCCGGACATTGTCGAACACGACTATCGGCAGCACGCCCTGATCGGTTTCGTCGGGGTCGATGGGAAACACCATCACACGGCACTGGAACGCTTCACGCGTGAGGGACCGATCGCCCTCCTGCCGTGCGAGGATCGCTACGCTCTCGTCCATGTGACGTCGTCCGAATCGGCCGACGCGTTGCTTGCCCTGGACGAACAAGCCTACCTCGAGCGACTCCGGAGCCACTTCGGCTCCCGCGTCCACCTCACTTCGGCGAGTGGACGGCTTCGTTATCCGTTGCGGCTGCGCTACCGTCGCAGCACTATCGGACCGCGCACGGCATGGCTGGGAAATGCCGCACAGACCCTTCATCCGGTAGCCGGTCAGGGCTTCAATCTTGCGCTACGAGACGTATGCACGCTGGCCGATGCGCTTCAGCGGGGGTCAGGCGATCCGGGAAGCCACACAACTCTCACCGCATATTCCCGCCGCCGCAAACTCGATCGCATTGGCGCCATCCGCCTCACCGACGGCCTGGTGAGGTTATTCAGCAACGATGTTGCGCCCCTCAGACACCTGCGTGGTGCGGGACTGTTCGCCCTTGACGTGTTTCCGCCATTGCGCGATTTCCTCGCGAAACGAATGATATTCGGCGCACGCGCATGGCCGTGATCGCCCTACTGCGCACTGCGGACCGACGGCAATGCGTGACCGGATGCACGAACAGGCCGGCGACGAGGCTGCCGCCAACGGCGGGCTTGAGTTAGAATAGCGCCTTTCCGAATCACCCGTTTCCATCCGAAATTCCGTGCCCATGCAGTACGTCGGCTTCACCCTGCGCAACAACCTGTTTGTCGCTCCGATGGCGGGAGTGACCGATCGCCCGTTCCGCCAGCTATGCAAGAAAATGGGCGCGGGCCTCGCTGTGTCCGAAATGGTGACCTCCAATTCGCTGCTCTACGGTAGTGCCAAGACCCGACGACGCGCGAATCACGAGGGGGAAGTCGATCCGATCGCAGTCCAGATCGCCGGAGCGGATCCGACGATGATGGCCGAAGCCGCACGTTACAACGCCGATCGCGGGGCACAGATCATCGACATCAACATGGGCTGCCCGGCCAAGAAGATCTGCAACGTGATGGCGGGTTCAGCGCTGATGCAGGATGAAGCGCTGGTTGCACGCATCCTCGAAGCCGTGGTTGCGGCAGTACCCGATACGCCGGTCACGCTCAAGATCCGCACGGGCTGGAATCGAGACAACCGCAACGCCCCCGTCATCGCCCGAATCGCCGAACAGTCGGGAATACGCGCCATCGCCATTCATGGACGTACTCGCGCGGATCAGTATCAGGGTTGCGCCGAATACGACACAATTGCCCGGGTGAAGGCGCTGGCGGGCATCCCCGTGATTGCGAACGGCGACATCACGACGCCGGAGATGGCCAGGCATGTGCTCGACCGGACCGGCGCCGACGGCGTCATGATTGGCCGGGCTGCGCAGGGGCGACCGTGGATCTTTCGCGAGATCGAGCATTACCTGGGCACCGGGGACTTCATGGCGCCGCCTCTGGTCAGCGAGATTCTCGCGGTCTGTCGGGAACATCTTGCCGACCTGTATGCATTCTACGGGGAGGAAGCCGGCGTCAGGATCGCGCGCAAACATATCTCGTGGTACACGCGGGGTCTGGTCGGTTCGGCTGCATTCCGTCGGATGATGAACCAGCTGCCCGACGTGGCCACGCAACTCGATGCAGTCGAAGCGTTCTTCGGCCGCCTGTCCGAGCAGGATGCCCGCCTGCGCTATGAAGACGACTACCTGCAGGAGCTCGCCGCATGAGCCGCCCAAACGAGATCGCCGAGTCCGTCCGCCGCACCCTTGATCAGTATTTTCGCGATCTGGATGGCGAGAAACCGGCGGCAATCTACGACATGGTGATCCGCAACGTCGAGCGTCCGATGCTGGAATTCGTTCTTCACCAGACCAACGGCAACCAGACTGCGGCAGCACAGATGCTGGGTATCAACCGCAACACCCTGCGCCGCAAACTGTCCGAGCACCGGTTGCTGTAGAAGCACGCCGTCCGCGCGACCCGCCGCAGCACCCCTCACGTACCAGCGATTGCGACCACCACGATGAAAGTATCCCAGGCCCTGATCAGTGTTTCCGACAAGCGCGGAGTTCTCGAATTCGCCCAGGCTCTCGAGGACATGGGCGTCCGACTGCTCTCCACCGGCGGCACTGCCGCCCTTCTGCGCAAGGCCGGCCTGGCGGTCACCGACGTGTCCGATCACACGGGCTTTCCCGAAATGCTCGACGGGCGGGTCAAGACGCTTCACCCGAAGGTGCACGGCGGGATTCTTGCCCGGCGCGACCGGCCCGAACACATGGATACCATCGCTGCACATGACATCTCGCGCATCGATCTGGTGGTGGTGAACCTCTACCCGTTCGAGGCAACGATCGCGCAGCACGATTGCAGGCTCGAAGAGGCGATCGAGAACATCGACATCGGCGGACCGGCCATGGTCCGGGCGGCGGCGAAGAACCACGGTAACGCGTCGGCGGGCGTAGGCATCGTGACCGATCCGGACGATTACGACCGTATCGTGAATGAACTGCGCGACAATAGCGGCACCCTTTGCTACAGGACGCGCTTCGCCCTCGCGGTGAAGGCGTTCACGCATACTGCCCGCTACGACGGGGCGATCTCCAACTACCTGACCTCCATCGCCGAGGACGGCTCGCGCCAACCCTATCCGGAACGCCTGCAACTGGCCTTCGACAAGGTCCAGGACCTGCGCTACGGCGAGAATCCCCACCAGAGTGCCGCGTTCTACCGCGAGCCTGCTGCGCCCGAGGGGGCGATTTCGGGCTATCGCCAGTTGCAGGGCAAGGAGCTGTCCTACAACAACATCGCAGATGCCGATGCGGCGTGGGAATGCGTCAAGTCCCTCGATTCAACCGCGTGCGTCATCGTCAAGCATGCCAATCCTTGCGGGGTCGCGCTCGGAGACACGCCCGAAGTGGCTTACCGCAAGGCTTTCTCCACCGATCCGACCTCGGCCTTCGGGGGCATCATCGCGTTCAACGGGAAGGTGGACCGTGCCGCGGCCGAAGCCGTGGCGAGCCAGTTCCTCGAAGTACTCATCGCGCCCGACTATGCGGACGACGCGCTGGAACTGTTGCGCGGCAAGCAGAACGTGCGCGTACTCACCTGTGCGCACGCACGACCGCCCGCGGCTTTCGATTACAAGCGGGTCGGCGGCGGCCTCCTGGTCCAGAGCGCCGATGCCGCACGCATCCAGATTGCCGACCTGAAGCTCGTGACCAGACGCGAACCCACCGAGCAGGAGCTGCGCGACATGTTGTTCGCGTGGCGTGTGGCCAAGTATGTCAAATCCAATGCAATCGTCTACTGTCGGGACGGCATGACCGTCGGGGTCGGCGCCGGGCAGATGAGCCGGGTGGATTCGGCACGTATCGCGGCGATCAAGGCCGAGAACGCGAACCTCACGGTACGCGGCTCCGTAGCCGCCTCGGACGCCTTTTTCCCGTTTCGGGATGGTCTCGACGTACTCGCCCAGGCAGGCGCCACCGCGGTGATCCAACCCGGCGGGTCCATGCGCGATGCTGAAGTGATCGCCGCCGCAGACGAGCGCGGCTTGGCGATGGTGTTCACCGGATTTCGTCATTTCAGGCATTGATTACGGCCGCCCACGCATGCGGTTCGCAGCCGGCGCCCGAAGTCGGCCCGCCCCCTTTCCACTCGGAATCAGTAATCCATGAAAGTTCTCGTCATCGGCTCCGGAGGTCGCGAACACGCGCTCGCCTGGAAACTTGCGCAGTCGCCGAAAGTCACCCGTGTGCTCGTCGCCCCCGGCAACGCCGGCACCGCCCATGAACCACTTGTCGAGAACGTCGCGGTAATGGACATTCCCGAATTGATCGACCTGGCACGACGCGAACAAGTCCAGTTCACCGTCGTCGGACCCGAAGCCCCCCTGGCCCGAGGCGTCGTCGATGCCTTCCGCGCTGCGGATCTGCCGATCTTCGGCCCCACCAGGGGTGCGGCGCAGCTCGAGAGTTCGAAGGATTTCGCGAAGCGCTTCCTGGTCAGACATGGGATTCCGACCGCGAAGTATCAGACCTTTTCCGATCGGACGGAGGCCCATGGATACATCGACCGTGAGGGCGCGCCGATCGTGATCAAGGCCGACGGACTCGCTGCAGGAAAGGGGGTGGTCGTTGCGTCGACCCTGGCGGAAGCGCATGCGGCAGTCGACATGATGCTCGTCGAAAACCGCATGGGTGTGGACTACGGGGATGCCGATGCGCGCGTCGTGATCGAGGAGTTCATGCAGGGCGAGGAGGCCAGCTTCATTGTCATGGCGGATGGCAGGCATGCCCTTCCGCTTGCGACCAGCCAGGATCACAAGCGGCTCAAGGACAACGACGAGGGACCCAACACCGGCGGCATGGGCGCCTACTCGCCGGCCCCGGTCGTCACGCCGGAAGTGCATGCGCGTGTAATGCGCGAAATCATCGACCCCGCGCTTGCCGGAATGAGTGCCGACGGATTTCCCTACACCGGTTTCCTGTACGTCGGCCTGATGATCGACGATGCGGGGCAGCCGCGCGTCGTCGAGTTCAACTGCCGCATGGGGGACCCTGAAACCCAGCCCATCCTGATGCGTTTGAAGACCGATCTCGCAGACCTGATCGAAGCGTCGATCGCCGGCAGGCTCGACGAGTCGGAGGCCGAATGGGATCGCCGGGTCGCACTCGGGGTCGTGCTCGCGGCCGAGGGCTACCCCGAAGGCCCTCGCAAGGGTGATCCGATCTCCGGGCTACCCGAGTCACCGCTGGACGATGCACACGTGTTTCATGCTGGCACATCGGAGCGCGACGGCACGATCGTGACGGCCGGCGGGAGGGTTCTGTGCGTCACCGCACTTGGCGACAACGTGCGCGGCGCCCAGAAACGCGCCTATGAAATCGCGGATTCGATCGTCTTTGCCGGGCGCCAGTTCCGCCGGGACATCGGCTACCGCGCAATCGCACGCAAGACTTGAGCGTGGCTGCGACACCTCGCGGCGGCAGTCAGGCGGCACAGGGCATGATGGGGACCGAGATGAAGATAGATACGGTCGCGGTAAGAGACTATCTCCTCGACCTGCAGAGTCGCATCGTCGCAGAACTGGAGGCGTTCGACGGCCTGCCATTCAGGAGCGACCGCTGGGATCGTCCCGAGGGTGGCGGGGGAGTCAGCCGCGTGATCGAGGAAGGCGCATTCTTCGAGCGTGGCGGCGTGAATTTTTCCCATGTCACGGGCAGGGAGATGCCAGCCTCGGCCACAGCGCAGCGACCGGAACTGGCGGGACGCGCTTTCGAGGCGATGGGCGTGTCGCTGGTATTGCACCCGCGCAACCCGTACTGTCCGACCGCGCACATGAATGTGCGCCTCTTCGTTGCGTCGACACCCGGGCTCGAGCCCGTCTGGTGGTTCGGCGGGGGCATGGACCTCACGCCCTACTACCCCTTCGAGGAAGATGTCGTTCACTTTCACAGGTGCTGCCGGAACGCCGTCCTGCCCTTCGGCGGGGAGAGCGAGTACCGCCGCCTCAAGGCCTGGTGCGACCGTTACTTCTATCTCAAGCATCGCGCCGAACCCCGCGGCGTAGGGGGGCTGTTCTTTGACGATCTCGGATCGGACGGCACGACGGATTTCGATCGGGCATTCGGTCTGACACGAAGTGTCGCAAACACTTTCGCAGGCGCGTACGGGCCGATCATCGAGCGCCGCCGTGATTTTGCCTACGGAGAGCGCGAACGCGACTTCCAAGCCTATCGCCGGGGGCGCTACGTGGAATTCAATCTGGTTTTCGACCGCGGAACCCTGTTCGGGCTGCAATCCGGGGGCCGCACCGAGTCGATCCTGATGTCGCTGCCGCCTGTCGTGAAATGGCGCTACGACTGGTCGCCGAAACCGGGCACACCCGAGGCCGAACTCTACGACAGGTACCTCAAGGCGCGCGACTGGATATGACTGGCGGCATTTCGCGCACCGGGGAACGACGGCTTCGAGTGCCTGCCACGACACGCGAACCCGGCTTCCGAGCTTGCGCCGCGCTTCCGCTCAGAAAGTCGCAAGGCGTGCAGCCTCGCGATAGTGGGCGGTAGATTCGGACGGACGTTCGAGCCGCTCCATGAGTTCTGCCAGCGCATAGTGTACGTCGGCCGACGGGCTCAATCTGAGAGAGGACTCCAGATAGCTCTGCGCCTTGCCCCAGATCTCGGCACGCATGCACTGCCGCCCGAGCGAGTACAGCAGACCGGGATCCTCCGGATGCCTGGCGAGCCACCTTTCCGCCCGTGACAGAGCGTCCTTCGCCTCATCCCCTTCCCCGGCGCACAGCACGTAGCGGCGTGCCAGGCTTGTACTCCAGTTTGCGTCGAGGAGGCGATCGACCGTCCTGCGTGCGATCGCACCTCGGCCGGCCGCCGCAAGCAGCGGCAATGCCTGTTCCACCAGCGCGGCATCGCCGAGATCTTCCTTGGTCAAGCTCCGCCAGTAGCCTGCCAATGCCTCCGGATCGGCCTGCATTGCGCGCATCCGCTCGACGTGCGCGCGCCGGATGAAAGGCCGTGCCTGCTCGGCCGTAATCGCCCGGTTGGTCAGCAACTGGCTGCACAATTCGGAGACCTGCTCCCACCGTCCCTGCGCCAGGGCCCGATCCAGCGACATGCGCAATGCGGCGCTGCTGCGGTGGCCGAGTACACGCAACGCGTCGAGCGCACGTCCGGCCTCGTCATTCCGCCCCGCGGCAAGCGCAAATTCGGCTTCCGTCAATAGCTGCGCAACCTTGCCTTCGTCGGCTTCCCCCGCCCGGGCGATCCACTCGTGATAACGCCTGTCGTCGCGCAATGCGTTCGCGGCCCGTGCCGCGACGATCGCGGCCTCCGGCGGTGCGTCACCCGATGCATAGGCCACCTTCGCATGCTTGATCGATTCGGTGAATCGCCCTTCATACAACGCCCGCAGGGCAGCCTGCATCGATCGGGCCGCTTTCTCCTTCTGCCTGCGGCTGCGGAATGCGCCGACCCTCCCGGGCAGGTCCAGCGTCCTGCTCGCGAGCCGCAGGAGGAAATAGGCACCAAGGAATGCGACAACCAGGAATACGATGACGAGATTCAACGAAGCCTGCGCGCGCCAGGGCGGCATCACCAGCAGCACATAACCCTGGTTGGCACCGGCAAGCATCGCAAGACCCGCGGCCAGGGCGAAGATCGCAACAATCCAGAGCAGAGCGCGCATGACGATTCCTCAGCGTGTGCCGTCAGCGGCTGGTGACGAATCACTGCCTGAGGATCGATTACCGGGTGGTCGCGCCTGCAGCAGGCGCAATGCGGCGAAGGTCTCGCTCAGGGACGGCTGTTCGGCCTTCACGGGTGTCTGCTCCAACTCGGCAAGATCGGAGATGACGCGTTGCACCCGCTCGTCGCGAGTATCGAAGAAGCGCTCGATCCAGTCCCGCGCCTGCGCAAGATCGGCCGCATAGGTCCGGCCATCGCGGGCGAGTAGCGCAAGTCGTGCGGTAAGCAGGCGAATCTTGACGTTCTCGCGCAGGTAGGTGCTCTGCGCGGGTGCGAGCAGCACCGGATCGGACTGGTCCATGCGTTCAAGCCTGACCATGCCCTTTACCTCGTTCCAGATGTCGATGCCAAGGGCCTTCACGAAACCCAGGGTGCGCGCCAGTACGCTCGCCCCCTCGGCGTCGCCTTCGGCAATGATCCGCTCTCGTTCGGCTGCGGCTTCGGCAAGCGCGACCTCGAAGGCGAGCGGCAGCCTGTCGATGCGTTCGAGCACGATCTCGAGTCGCAGCGCCAGACCCGACACATCGACCTGCGGATGCGCCCGAAGTTCGTCGATATCGATGATGAGGGCACGCCGCAGGGGTTGGAGATGCGCGAGTTCCGGCAGCCCAAGGCGTGCCTCGGCGCCCTGTAGTGCGATCAGCGCTGCCTCGAAGTTGCCCGCAAGCTGGAGTTGCTGCGCCGCGATGTTGATCGCCTGCTCCACTTCCGCGAGTACCTGGTCGCTGCGCGACCGCGAATACTCCTGGTAGAGCGCTTCGAGTGCCGCAGCCTGCCCTTCCGTTGCAGCAATCTGCGCCTCGAGCGCACCGAATCGGCCCTGCAGGGCGGCGATCGAATCATGCTGCTGGCGGTTCAGCGCACGGACCTCGGCCATCGCCGCTTCACTCCCGGAAAGCCGCTGCGCCACCTCCTGACGGGTTTCCCTGGCGAGTTGCCGCAGTTCGAAAACCTGCCACGCGAGCGCAGCCGAAACGATCAGGGCAATGACCGCGATCACCAGCGGCACGGCACTGCCTCGCCGCCCCGACGCAGCCGGAGGATTCTGACCTGTGGGCGGTTCCCCACCCTGAGCAGGTGATTCGGATGAGGTGTCGTCGGATGCCGGCTTCGCCGACTCGGCCCTTGCGGCCGAATCCTCGGCATCCGCCGGCCCGGCAACTACGCCAGTGTCTCGACCGGACTCAATCCCCGTTTCGTCCGCAGCCCGGGCAAGCTCCTCGCGCGCATCCGCCGGCAGGTCATCTTTGTCGACCGGGGGGGGCTGCGTGAGGGCGGGATTCTCTTTCATCATGATCAGAAGTTTAACCGACAGTTACCGGAAACGATTTCTCAGGGATGCACAAGTCCGACCGACCCCCGGCCGAATCTATATCAAACGGGCGCCGAAGACCATACGCGGAACAGTCCACCCGTAGCCGGGCGCCGTCGCCTGCCCTACGGCTTGACCAGGCAACCTCTCACCCGAACCGCATCTCGATTGCCTCCACGAGCCCCGCGTCGCCGGCTGCGGTCTCGACGACGTCGGCGAAACCGGCTTCCCGGGCAATGCCGGCGATCCTCGGATGCGGCGCGAACACCGGGATGCCGGTCAGCAGACGGAGCCCCCTGCTACCGACCATTTCGACCAGATTATGCACGCCTTCACTGCTGGTGAGCGTGATCGCGTCGATCTCGCCGCGCCGGGCCATGTTCAGCAGCGGAAGCGGATCGAGGTCGGGACAATGACGCCGGTAGCAGGTCACAAAGCTCACACGCGCGCCCCGCCCGACAAGCGTCTCCCCGAGCAGATTGCGCCCGCCATCGCCTCGGAAGATCACGACGTGCCGGCCTGCGACCGCCTCCGTCATGAACTCCGGCAGCGCAAGAACCGATTCGCTGTCGAACCCGCTCTGCGGCGCGATCACGTGATCGAATCCGAACTTCCGCAGGGCGCGCTCGCTGCCCTTGCCCACTGTCGCGACCGCGACGTGCGCAGGCCAGGCTCTGTTGGACAGGATGAACCCGAGAGCGTGCTGAACGGCGTTCGGACTGACGAAGAATGCGAGATCGAACAGATCGAGCTGCCTCACCGCGGACACCAGTTCGGCGTTGTCGGCCGCGGGCGATATTGCCAGGACAGGGAAGCGCACCGGCTCGCCGCCGCGCGCCGCGATCGCCTCGCAGAGTTTTTCTGCCTGCGCTTCCGGCCGGGTGACGACGATGCGCCGCCCCGCGAGCTTGCTTCGTCCCATGCGCACCTGCTCAACCCAGCCGGGCAAGAATGTCGTCCGCTCCGGACGCCCGCAGTTCGTCCGCAAGGGCGAGGCCCAGCATTTCGGCATCCTCGACCCGGCCTTCACGCTCGGCCCTGACCATTTTCGTGCCATCGGGAAGGGCTACGAATCCGCGCAGCCACATTCGACCTGCGCGCATCACCGCGTAGGCACCGAGCGGAATCTCGCAACTGCCGCCAAGCGCCCGTGACACCGCCCGCTCCGCCATCACGCACGCGGCGGTGACCGGGTCGTGGAGGGGTGCGAGCCATGCGGCCAAGTCGGGACGGTCTGCCAGGCACTCAATGCCCAGAGCGCCCTGGCCTGCCGACGGAAGGGACACCTCGGCCGGCAACTCCATGCGAATCCGCTCCCCGAGGCCGAGACGCCTCAGACCGGCCGCTGCCAGTATGATTCCGTCGTACTCGCCCTGATCGAGCTTGCGCAGGCGCGTATCGAGGTTGCCGCGCAGGCTGGTGACCGAGAGGTAAGGGTACTGAACGTGAATCTGCGACTCGCGCCGCATGGAGGACGTTCCCACCACCGCGCCGGGCGGCATTTCGGTCAGACTGGCATAACGGCTCGACACGAAGGCATCGAGCGGCACCTCGCGTGCCGAGATGCACGGCAGCACGAACTCCGCGGCCACCATCATCGGCACATCCTTCATTGAATGGACCGCGATGTCGGCCCTGCGATCGAGCAAGGCGGTCTCGAGTTCCTTGATGAACAGCCCCTTCCCGCCGACCTTGGCGAGCGGCCGATCGAGGATCTGGTCGCCGCGCGTGGTCATGCCCAGCAGTTCCACCCGACAGGCAGGATACAATGCGTCGAGGCGGGCCTTGACATGTTCGGCCTGCCACAGCGCGAGGCGGCTTTCACGGGTGGCTATGACGATGTGTTCGGGGTGCCTGTCGGCGGAAGTGGGCGTGCTCACGGGGACGGACTCATCAATGGCGTGGTTGGACATGATTGCCTGCAACACCCGTTCGCGGCATTGCAACATCCGGGTTTGCGCCAATGGCGCACGGAACCGGCTGCATTCTAGCATGTGCAACAGGTGGGGGTTTTCGCAGTGCGGAACATGCGACTCCCGGAATCTTCTCTCCGGCCGGAACGGTCGGGACTTGCCGGGCCCGGCCTGGCTCCATGGATGCGTGAGGCAATGACTCAAGACAAGGACGCACCGCTGCGCGACGATATCCGCATGCTGGGCCGGCTCCTCGGAGATACGATACGAGACCAGCAGGGCGAGGCCAGCTTCGACCTGATCGAGCGCATCCGCCAGACGTCGGTGCGCTTCCGTCGCGACGAAGATCACAGCGCGCGAATTGAGCTCGAGGGGCTGCTCGATGCGCTTTCGCGCGAACAGACGATTCAGGTGGTGCGCGGATTCAGCTACTTCTCGCATCTCGCAAATATCGCCGAGGATCAGCACCACATCCGCCGCAGTCGGGTGCACCGCATCGCACGCTCTGCTCCGCGCGAAGGCAGTCTGGCGCGCGCGATGGACGGGGCGCAGCAAGACGGCCGCAGCGCAGTGGAAATTGCGGCCTTCTTCGATACCGCGCTGATCTCGCCTGTGCTGACGGCCCATCCGACCGAAGTCCAGCGCAAGAGCATTCTCAATCGCCAGACCGACATCGCCCGATTGCTGGACGAACGCGACCGCGTTCAGCTCACGCCGGAGGAGATTGAAGAGAACACCGAAGCGCTCAGGCGTGAAGTTCTGACCCTGTGGCAGACGCGCATGCTGCGTCCGGCGCGCTTGTCCGTCGTTGACGAGGTCGCCAACGGCCTCTCCTATTTCGCCACGACCTTCCTGCGCCAACTGCCGCGCTTGTATGCGGGCATCGAGGATCAACTCGCAGGCCGGGATCCGGCTCTCACGACCGCCGAGCTTCCCGCCTTCCTGAAGATCGGCAGCTGGATCGGGGGTGACCGGGACGGCAATCCCTATGTCACTGCAGGGGTTCTCGAACGCGCCCTCGCCATGCAGGCGGCAATGGCACTGGGCTACTACCTCGATGAACTTCACGCACTGGGCGCCCGTCTTTCGCTCGCGGTCGGGCTGATCACCGCTTCGGATGCCCTTCTGGCGCTGGCCGAGAGATCTCCGGATCATTCACCCCAGCGCAGCGACGAACCGTACCGACGCGCGATAAGCGGCATTTATGCTCGGCTCGCTCAGACCTACCGCGAACTTCTCGGCACCGACGCGCCGCGGCACGCCGTCGCACCCGCGGAGCCCTACTCGGGCCCGGAGGCATTGTCCGAGGACCTTGACATCCTTCACCGGTCCCTCGTCGCTAACGGATCGGGTGCGCTCGCACGCGGCCCGCTGCGCCTGTTGCGACGGGCGGTGCGGGTTTTCGGCTTTCACCTGGCGCCGATCGACCTGCGCCAGAATTCCGATGTGCACGAACGTGTCGTCGCGGAGTTGCTTGCGACCGCCCGGCCCGGTACCGACTACGCAGCGCTGGGCGAGGATGCCCGCATTGAACTGCTTCTCGGTGAACTCGCGACACCCCGGCCCCTGGCCTCGCCCCACGTTCATTACTCGGCTGAATGCGAGTCCGAGCTGGCGATCTTCAGAACGGCACGCGTGGCGCACCGGCGATTCGGCCCGGAAGCGATTCCGAACTTCATCATATCCAAGACAGACAGTGTCTCCGACCTGCTCGAACTCGCCCTGCTGCTCAAGGAAGCGGGAATCCTGCGCCCGTCCGAAAAGGCACTCGACGCCAATGTCATCCCCCTGTTCGAAACCATCGAGGATCTGGCCAACGCGCCGGACATCATGGACAGGCTCCTGTCCCTGCCGGAATGGATGAATCTTCTCGAGTCGCGCGAGCGGTCCCAGGAAGTGATGCTCGGCTATTCGGACAGCAACAAGGACGGCGGTTTCTTGACCTCGGGGTGGTCACTGTACCGGGCCGAGATCGGGCTGGTCGAAACCTTCGCGCGACACGGCGTGCGCCTGCGCCTGTTCCACGGCCGCGGCGGTTCGGTCGGGCGTGGCGGCGGACCGAGCTATCAGGCCATTCTGGCCCAGCCCGGCGGTGCAGTGCAGGGGCAGATCCGACTCACCGAACAGGGCGAGGTGATCGCAGCGAAATACGGCAACCCGGAAGTCGGCCTGCGCAATCTGGAGGTTCTCGTCGCGGCCACGCTCGAAGCCAGCGTGCTGTCCGACAGCAGGCCGGCCCCGCGCGCCGATTTCCTGGACACCATGCAGACACTGTCGGATGCTGCGTTCAGCGCGTACCGTGGCCTGGTCTACGACACCGGGGGCTTCGAGCGCTATTTCTGGGAATCGACCGTAATCTCGGAAATCGCGGAACTGAACATAGGATCGCGGCCCGCATCGCGCAAGAGGAGTACCCGCATCGAGGACCTCAGGGCAATCCCGTGGGTCTTCAGCTGGGCACAGTGCCGACTGATGCTTCCCGGCTGGTTCGGCTTCGGCAGCGCGGTGAAGACATGGCTGGCGGCGCACCCGGAAGACGGCCTGGCCCGATTGCAGGCCATGAACAGGGAGTGGTCGTTCTTTGCTGCCCTGCTGTCGAACATGGACATGGTGCTCGCCAAGTCCGATCTGGCCATTGCGTCGCGCTACGCCAAACTGGTCAAGGACGAGCAACTGCGTAACACGATCTTCAGCCGGATCCGGACCGAGTGGCACGACACTGTCGATGCGCTGCGCGCGATCACCGGACAGGAGGAACTGCTCGACGCCAATCCACTGCTCAAACGCTCGATCCGCAATCGCTTCCCCTATCTTGATCCGCTCAACCACGTACAGGTCGAGTTGCTTCACCGTCACCGCGAGAAGCACGACGACGAACGCATCCGGCTCGGCATACACATCTCGATCAACGGAATTGCGGCAGGCCTGCGCAACAGCGGATGAGCACGGCCGCAGGCGCTACAAGTGCAACCCCTGTCGCACCGCTGCCCACTGCCGGCGACTGATCGGCAGACGCACGGACGCGCCCTTGAGCAGAATCTCCCAGCGCGCATCGCCGTCCTGTTCGCCGACCTTTTCCACGCCGGCGACGGCGGCACATGCAACCAGACAGTTGCGATGAATGCGCAGGAAGCGTTCCGAAAACTCCTGTTCGATCTGCACCAGGGATTCGTCAAGCAGGTAGTCCCGCTGTGTTGTCGTGGCCGTCACGTACTTGAGCTCGGCCTTCAGGTAGAGCACTTCGGAAACCGGCACCAGCAGTATCCGGCCGCGCTCGGTGACGCTGAAGTGCTGGCGTCCATTGAGCGCAAGCCTGGCCAGGCTCTGATCGTCCGGTGGCGGGTTGCGCGAGATCTTGCGCAATGCGTCGGCCAGGCGTTCCGCCCGCACAGGCTTCAGCAGATAGTCCACGGCGGCCAGTTCGAATGCCGCGACCGCGTACTGATCGTAGGCGGTCGTGAAGATCACGTCAGGGCGAGGAGACAGATGTGCCAGATGACGGGCCAGTTCCACCCCGTCCATTACCGGCATGCGGATGTCCGCAAGCACCACGTCGGCCGGCGCGTCCTCGAGCAGACGCAGCGCCTCGACCCCATTGGCCGCAACGCCGACGAGTTCGGTGGGGCGGTCACCGGCGATGTCGCCGAGAAGGTCACGCAACCGCGTACGGGCAGGCGCTTCGTCGTCGACGATCAGCACGCGCAGGGGTCTGTCGCTCACGCTGGTTTCCTCCGATAGGGTAGGCGGATGGACACCCGATAGTGCCCGTCGCGGCGTTCGGTTTCGAGACCGGCCTCGAGGTCGAAGAACAGCATCAGGCGCTCGCGTATGTTGTCAAGCGCCATGCGGTTGCCCGCGTGTTGCCGTTCGACATTGGCAACCGGGTTGTCCACCTTGATGAGCACTTCCGCGGCGCGCCGTTCGATATGCACCACGATCTCGACCGGACCGCTCGCGGGTTCGACGCCGTGATAGACGGCGTTCTCGAGCAGGGGCTGCAGCAACAACGGCGGGACGAGGGCATTTCGCGGACAGGTGTCGAGCAACCAGCGCACCTTCAGGCGATCACCCAGACGCAGCTGTTCGAGATCGAGATAACGGTCGCACAATGCGAGTTCATCGGCGATCGGCACCAGATCGCGATTGTCCTTCATTTGCGCGCGAAACAGGTCGGCGAGTTCCTCGAGGGCACGTTCTGCGCGGCGCGGATCGGAACGGATCACGCCCAGCACCCCGTTGAGCGAGTTGAACAGGAAATGCGGACGGATGCGCGAAGTCAGCGCCATCAGCCGCGCCTCGATCAGCGCCGGAGAAAAGCGCAGGCTTCGATAATCGAAGTAGAACAGGGATGCCGCCATCGCACCGGCCGCCCAGGCAAGCCAGCGCCACATAGAATCGCCATCACCTTCCCGCAGTAGCGGGTGGGTGACTGCCACCGCAAGCGTCACACAGGCGCCGACCAGCATGAGGGCCGACCCGCGCCGCATGCGCGTCAACCACGGCTGAACCATGAACAGCAGCAGCACCGAGAGAAACAGCGGCAACTCGACTCGCCCCGCCATCACGATCAGCGCATTCGCCAGCGCTGTCGGATCGGGCTCGCGCACGAGCACGGTGAGCAGCGCCAGACAGTTCACCAGGAGCAATGTCCGCAGCAAGACCCCGAGGTTGCGGAAATCGGGCAAGCTGCGCGTCACGGCGGGACGTTCGGGCTTTTGCTTTATACTTTCCACGATCCGGGTTCAGTTGCCACAAGCCATAAACGCCGGGCAAGCCCAGCTTCCCATGCTCACGAACACATTATGACAGATACCTCCCTTCCGCAGTCAGGCAAGGCCTGGTCGGGCCGCTTCTCCGAACCCGTGTCGGCACTGGTGAAGCGTTATACCGCATCGGTGACCTTCGACCGGCGCATGGCACACCAGGACATCCTCGGCTCACTCGCGCATGCGAAGATGCTGGCGCGCCAGGGCATCATAAGTACGAGCGATCTGGCGGACATCGAGCGGGGCATGACACAGATCGCCGAAGAGATCGGACGCAACGAGTTCGCCTGGAACCTCGACGACGAAGATGTTCATCTCAACATAGAAAAGCGCCTGACCGAACTCGTCGGCGATGCCGGCAAGCGCCTCCATACCGGCCGCAGCCGCAACGATCAGGTCGCCACCGACATCCGCCTGTGGCTGCGCGACGCGATCGACCGCATTCTGCAACTGATCGGCGAACTGCAGCGCAATCTGCTCGACATCGCCGAGCGACATGCCGACACGCCGATGCCGGGTTTCACGCATCTTCAGGTGGCCCAGCCGGTCACGTTCGGTCATCACCTGATGGCGTACTTCGAGATGACGCGCCGTGATGCCGAACGCTTCGGCGAAGTTCGCCGCCGCGTCAACCGCCTGCCGCTTGGCAGCGCAGCCCTGGCCGGCACGAGTTTCCCGATCGACCGCGAGTTCGTCGCACGCGAACTGGGATTCGACGAGATCTGCGCAAACTCGCTCGATGCGGTGAGCGACCGTGACTTCGCAATCGAATTCTGTGCCGCCTCGTCGCTGCTGATGATGCATCTGTCCCGCCTGTCGGAGGAACTTATCCTGTGGATGAGTCCGCGCGTGGGGTTCATCGATCTTGCCGACCGTTTCTGCACGGGTTCCAGCATCATGCCGCAGAAGAAGAACCCGGACGTGCCGGAACTGGTTCGCGGCAAGACCGGGCGCGTGAACGGCAGCCTGATCGCGCTGCTCACACTCATGAAGGGCCAGCCGCTGGCCTACAATAAGGACAACCAGGAAGACAAGGAGCCATTGTTCGACACCGCCGACACGGTGATCGACACGCTGCGCATCTATGCCGACATGATTACGGGAATCAGGGTCAAGGCCGGCGCAATGCGCAGCGCGCTTACGCAGGGCTACGCTACCGCAACCGATCTGGCGGACTATCTGGTCAAGAAGGGCTTGCCGTTTCGTGACGCACACGAAGCCGTCGCGCTCGCGGTACGTGCGGCGGAGCAACAGGGATGCGATCTTCCCGACTTCAGCCTGGAAGCGCTGCGGGCATATTCGGATCTGATCGATGAGGATGTCTTCGACGTGCTGAGCGTCGAGGGGTCGCTGGCTTCGCGCAGTCACACGGGCGGGACGGCGCCGGAGCAGGTCCGCATCGCCATCGGCAAGGCACGCACCATGATCGGCTGAGTGCGTGCGACTGAACGGGCATGGAAGGTCCTGAGGAGGGGCGATGATCACCAAGATCGGCAAGTACGAGATCAAGGGTCTGATCGGCGAAGGGGCGACCAGCCTCGTATACCTTGCCCACGACCCGTTCGCACAGCGTTACGTCGCACTCAAGCAACTCCACCCGGAAATGCTGCGCGACAAGGAGCGTGGCCGCCTCTACCGCCACCTGCTGATGAACGAAGCGGCGCTTGCCGGAAAGCTCAACCATCCCCACATCGCGCAGATCTACGATGCGTCGGTCGCCGATGACGACGCCTATGTCGTCATGGAATACGTACCGGGCGGTACGCTGGCGGCGTTCATCCACCCGGACGCGCTGCTGCCATTCGACCGCCTGGTCGAGATCATCTTCAAGTGCACGCGCGCACTGGACTATGCGTTTCGACACGGCATCACCCATCGCGACATCAAGCCGGCCAACATCCTGCTGGTCGACCCGCAAGGGCAGGACATCAAGCTTTCCGATTTCGGTGCCGCGTTCCACACCGCGAGCGATGCCACCCAGGTCTCCGGCGTCGGGTCTCCTGCCTACATGTCACCACAGCAGATCCGCGAGACGCCCGTCGATCACCGCACCGACATCTATTCCCTCGGCGTGGTCATGTATCAGTTGCTCACGGGCAGGCTCCCGTTCGAGGGGGACAACAACTACAGCCTGCTCTACCGCATTGCCAACGACAGCGCGGCCCCTCCGTCCGAGGTTCGACCTGATGTCCCGGTCGCCCTCGACGCGATCGTGCGCAGGGCGATGGAAAAGGATGTCGAACGCCGCTACCAGGACTGGTCCGAGTTCTCCCAGGATCTTGCCCAGGCCTTCCGCAATCGTGCGCTGAATGCTGACAGGCTGCTGATCCCCGAGACCGAGCGCTTCCAGACCTTGCGCGAACTGAGCTTTTTCCGCGAGTTCAGCGACGTCGAGATCTGGGAGATCGTCGGATTCTCCAGATGGGACCGTGCTCAACCGGGCACCGTGATCATGAAGGAGGGCGAGGCGGGGGATCATTTCTGCTTTCTCGCCAGCGGAGAAGCCCGGGTGAGGAAACGCGGCAAGCTCCTCAACCTGCTCACGAGCGGGGACTGCTTCGGCGAGATGGCACTGTTCTCGGCCGGAGGCGGCGTGCGTTCGGCCTCGGTCGACGCCGTAACGGAAGTCAGCGTGGTCCGGATCGGTGCATCGGCGCTCCAGCGCGCGTCAGATACCTGCCGCATGCATTTCTACAAGGCCTTCCTCGAGGTGTTGTCGACGCGGCTGTCGCTGGCGAACGCCCGAATCGCCAACGTATGAAGCGGGAGAGCGCGATTGTGGCCGTCGAGCGGGCGATCCGCGACGCCATCGGCGAAGGATTTCGCACGCAGAGTTGCCAATCAGTCTCGGGAGGCTGCATCAACCGCGCAGTGGTGGTTTCCGACGGCAGCACCCGCTTCTTCGTCAAACTCAACGACACCGCCGCGTTGCCGATGTTCGAGGCCGAAGCCGATGGTCTGGCGGCAATCGCCGCCACCGGGACCTTCCGTACCCCGGCGGTCGTCACCAGCGGCGTCGACGAGCGCCACGCCTACCTCGTCCTCGAGCATGTCGACATCCGCCCGCTGCGCTCCGCAGCCGACGGCGAGCGCTTCGCCGCGACACTCGTGGCGATGCATGACGCGACCGGCGAGCGATTCGGCTGGCACCGCGACAACTTCATCGGCAGCACGCCGCAGATCAATACGCAGATGGACAACTGGGCAGTGTTCTTCGCTCGCTGCCGGCTGCAACCGCAGTTGGCGCTTGCCCGCGCGAACGGTTTCACGGGTGATCTGCAGCGACAGGGGGAGCGCCTGATCGACCGGCTGGCGGCGCTCTTTCTCGATTACCGTCCCCGTCCCGCCCTGCTCCACGGCGACCTGTGGCACGGCAATGCCGGCATCACCGCTTCCGGCGAGCCGATCGTTTTCGACCCCGCGGTGCACTACGGCGATCGCGAGTCGGATCTGGCCATGACAGAACTGTTCGGCGGTTTTCCTTCGGCCTTCTACGCCTCATGCAGGCGAAAGTGGCCGACGCAGGGCGATTACGAGCAGCGCAAGATGCTCTACACGCTGTACCACATCCTCAACCACCTCAATCTGTTCGGACGTGGCTATTTGCGCGAGGCCGAACGCCTTGTCGCGAGGCTCGCCCAGGTCTTGTACGCAAGGTGACGCGCGAGCAGCGCGGGCGGCATTCGCAGACGGTGATAACGCAGCCGTCCCAGCGAGAATGCCATAGAAAGGTCGGCACCGCGGGTGTCCTCGGGAAGGCGCGGCAGCGAAGTCCGCGAAAACATCCAATCCATGGTCCGTCGCAGAGGATCCGGCGGTGCCGCGGGAAATGCGGTGTCAGGGATCGGCGTGCCCAGCCACGACCGGCAATAATGCAGGGCATACCACAACACCCGCAGCGCCCGATGGCGTTCGGCGCGATTGCGTAGCTGCGACCAGCCCTCCTCGAAGCGAACGTTGTGGCGGATCAGCCCGTCCAGATCGACCAGATCGCGCAGCCGGCCGTCGAGTTCGGAGTCCTGGAACAGATGGACCGCGGCATGGATGATCTGGTCCAGCGGATGCAGCACCTGGAACCGCGAGTCCGGCAGGGCGACAAGGCCCTCGAACAGCAAGTCGTCATCGGCCCTGGTGCGGCTGGTCACCGGAGCGATGGTGTGATGCAGGTCGACCTCCAGCGGATGCCCTGGAAAACGCATCGGGGGCAGTTCGTGGCTCCACTCGCGATAGTAGCGCTCGTCGTAATCGTCACGCACCTCGGACACCCAGCCCGCATCGGTCAGCGCCGTCTCCGCGGCGGCGAGATCGGTCCGGCACACCAGCAGATCGACGTCGTTGGGATTGCGACCACGCGCGTTCGGCAAACCCTGCAGCAGATATGCGGCACCCTTCAGCAGCACGACCGGCAGGCCGCCGGGGAGAGCCGAATCGAGCGCACGAATCTCGGCGTGCAGCATCTGCGCACGGCACGCCGAATAATTGATCGACGCGCGCAGATGCCCTTGCACCGGCTTCGGAATCACGGCCCACAAGGGTTCCTGCGAATGGACGCGGTGCGCGATGATGCCGAGTACCCGCGCAAGCCGTGCAAGGCGCAAGGTCGCGTCCCAGTCGGCCAGACTCATATCCGCCGCATGGGCGATATCGCGCAGCAAAGGCAACAGGTGCCGGGCGGACGGGCTTTCGGCCAGGCGCACGCTCAGGGGCTCCCCGCCGTGCCATCGAGCAGGGAACGGATGCAGGCGACGGCCTCCTCGAGCCGACCATAGCGCAGCGCATAGGCCGGACAAGCGCCCGCCAGGCCGGCCACCACACCGAACGAGACCGGGCCGAGCAGCGCATAGTTGAAGCTGTTGAAGGCAAGTCGCGCAAAGGCCTGCTCGCGCGGCTGGGGCGTCAACTCGACCTCGGCGCCTTCGACATACTTCGGAAAGATCACGATCGCCGGACGGGCCGGCCTGTGCACCGCGGCGGCGCTCGCTTCGTCCGGCGCCAGATGCGCGACGTCGCCCTTCCGCGTCTCGGGAAAGACCGGCCCCAGGATCGCCGCATCGGAGAACTTCCGAATGATATCGATCGAGCGGTTTTTCAGTGCCACCGGCTTCAGCATCGGCAGAAGTTGTCCGCTCTCCGGATCGAGCACGCCGAACTCGTCGGACAGCAGGCGCAGCCCCCTCAGCATCAGTGCCGCGGTGAGCGTGCTCTTGCCCGATCCCGGTACCGCCGGCATCACGACCGCACGATCGTCCAGTGCGAGCGCGCCTGCATGCAGCAGCACATACTGATTGAAGCGCTGTCCGAAGCACCAATTCACGCCCCACTCGAACAGCGGCAGCGCACTCGCGCGCGGAAACGGCTCGAACGGCTCGACTCCGTCGATGCTGAAGCGCGCGATCGGTCGCAGCCAGCGACGCACCCCCTTTCCCGGCAGGAGGTTCACGTGAAAATCGGCGAAGTCCGCCGAATCGGCCAGCATGAACGATCCATATACCTTTCGCAGGACTTCGGCAATCGGCACGGCATTCGCCCTCAACCTCACCACGCATGCGCCGTAGTCGATGAAACACCCATGGCCACGCAGCATCACCGAGAGTTCCGCATCCGAGCGTGATGCGACAAGCCTTCGTGAGGGTAGAGTCATTTACCGAGCAGACCGATGTCCTCGAACATTCGGAACAAGTCTCTCATCTCGGCACTGTGCGGGTCCAGTTCCAGATCGGTGCGTACTGCGGATTCCAGTCGCGCCCGAGTCACCGGTCCGTCGTCGCTCAGTTCGTCGACCAGGTCGGCGACGACCGCGGCGGCAGGGGGCAGCACATGGGTTTGCCAGGTCCGGACGTCGAAAACGACTGCGGCGTCACCAAGACGCCGCAGGAGATTCGATTGCCGATGGTCTGCCCTCGCGACCATTGCAGTCAATTGATGATAATGTTTGACGTCAGTTGGTCTCCGGTCAACGAATTCCAGCATGACGCTCCCGCGATCGGATTGATTCCGTTTTCAGTCGTCTTGTCCAACACCAACACCGGACTGCCCGCATTATAATCGACCAAACCGTAATAGAACTCCCCAGTAGATGTCGGCCCATTCGCTCCATTCATATTGGGTACGAACTCGATGGCGACATCATCCTCGACCTTGTAGTAGGTCCCATTTAAAGCGAATCCGGGAACCCGCCCGTTCGAGCCGTTGCCTCCCCCTTGCCCGTCAGGTAGCATCAACAGCTTCGGCAATTTGTAGCGCATCCATGAAGACGGATCACCCGAATCCGTCGGAAATCCCGTTACAACATCCGGATCAAAGGCATTGAAGCTTTTCACATCGCAAGTCAGGCTTCCCGCAGCAAGCGCCGCGCCGCTGGGCAAGGTCAGCACGATAGGCGTCCCCGCAACCGCCCGCAGGATCCGGCGTCGCTGTCTGGTTCGTTCCGATACGGGTTCGTTGGACATTGGATGATCCCTATCCGAAATCCTCCGCTTGAAACGACAATGCTCGAACGGTGAAGGATTCCGGGCGACAAATCGATTTACCCGTTCGAAGCAATTTTCACACCAAGCCGAGAGAGGACGCTTAACCCATCATAAAATCAATCGCTTGCACAAAGGCGAAATCACCGGCAACATCGCACCGCGCTGCAACTGTAAAAAACCCCGACAGCCATCTCACGGGTCTTTTCGTTTCAACTTAATTTAGTATAGCAAGCTCGCCGAGTCCAATCCGAGGACTGCTTCACGATCCGGGCGCTATGATGTATTGATGCTCGGACAATCTGGATCAACTGCGGTTCAAGGCGCCCGCCGTCAAGCTGAGGAGAATCGTGCCTGGCCGCAAACCCCGGCTCAGGGCGGACGGGCGCCCGCGGGCCCCCCCGTCCTCGTCAACCAAACAAACGCGGAGGCGACATCATGAATGTGAACTTGTGGCACCGGAGCGGAAGCTGGCTCGGCTATCTGGGACTTGTTGCCTCCTGTTCACGGTCGGATTGAGGCTTTTCGGCCAGTTCTGCGTTCTGGGCATACCGGTCGCGACGCTGTTTTCGCGCGCAATGGCGACCCTGCTCGCGGCCTGCGTCCTGAAGCTTCACGGTCTGGCCGCAAGAAGGGAGAACGAGACCGCGTGACGCGACTCGATCATCAAGCCGCCGGACGGGTCACACCAACGTCGGCCAGCACTTTCTGCAGTTCCCCGTTCTCGAACATCTCCTTGACGATGTCACAACCTCCGACGAACTCGCCGTTGATGTAGAGCTGCGGAATCGTCGGCCAGTTGGCATACTCCTTGATGCCCTGGCGCAATTCGTCGCTTTCGAGCACGTTGATCGCCGCGACCTGGTTCACACCGGACTGCTTGAGAATCTGGATCACGCTTGCGGAAAACCCGCACTGCGGAAACTGGGGCGTCCCCTTCATGAAGAGCACTACCGGGTGAGCGTTGACCTGTTCGCGGATGTAGTCCTGAATGTCCATGTTCGATGTCCGAAAAGTTGAGTGTAATAGTCGGGTAATTTTAAAGACCCGGATGCCTCCAGTCAATAGCACACGCGCCGTCTCAACGGCCCAGCCACTGACCGCCGGTGACCCGTTCGACGCCGGCCAGATCGCGATACGAAGCGATGGCAGAGAATCCGGCGTCGGTCAGCAAGCCGCGCACCCTGTATGCCTGGTTGTAGCCGTGCTCCACCAACAACCATCCGCCCGGTTCCAGATGACCGGGCGCGCAGGCCGCGATCTCTGCGATATCGTCAAGACCCTCCGGTCCCGAGGCCAGCGCGGTCGCCGGTTCGAAACGTACGTCACCTTCGTCGAGATGAGGATCGCCGCATGCGACGTAGGGGGGATTGGCCACAATGAGCTGAAACCGATCCCCGGACAGTGCCGAGAACCAGTCGCTCTGCACGAAGGATAGGCTCGCCCTCAGTCTTGCCGCGTTGGCCATCGCCAGCAGCAGCGCATCGCGCGACCTGTCCACTGCCGTCACATCCGCAGCGGACAATTCCTTCGACAAGGTAATCGCAAGCGCACCACTGCCGGTACCGAGATCGAGGACGCGCGCATGTGCCTTGTCGCTGAATCTGGCCAGTGCGAGCTCGACCAGCAGTTCGGACTCCGGACGCGGAATCAGCACCGCGGGCGATACCATGAACGAGTAACCGTAAAACTCGCGCTCACCGACGAGATAGGCGATGGGCTCCCCCGCTTCGCGGCGTTCCACCAGCATCCGGAACTGGTCCCATGCGGGCATGTCGAGAACGGATTCGGGCGAGGCGGCAAGCCGCGCCGCGGGGCACTGCAGCACGTGGCGCAGAAGGATGCGCGCTTCATTGACGACGATGCGTTTGCGGGCCCAGTTGAGCGCAGCCGCAATATCCGGCGCAACAGCGGTGCTCACCTCAATCTCCCGCAAGGTCGGCCAGCAGGCCCGCCTGGTGTTCGTAGGTCAGGGCATCGATGACTTCATCAAGATCTCCTTCCATCACCGCATCAAGCTTGTACAGGGTCAGATTGATGCGGTGATCGGTGACCCTTCCCTGAGGAAAGTTGTACGTGCGAATTCGCTCGGATCGATCGCCGCTGCCGACCAGAGTCTTGCGCGTCGCTGCCTCCCTTGCCTGCTGATCACGCAACTGCGCGTCGTGCAGGCGAGCGGCCAGAATCGACATTGCCTGAGCCCGGTTGCGGTGCTGGGAACGGTCATCCTGGCACTCGACGACGATCCCGCTGGGCAGATGGGTGATGCGCACCGCCGAGTCGGTCTTGTTGATATGCTGCCCACCGGCGCCACTGGCGCGATAGGTATCGATCTTGAGATCGGCCGGGTTTATGACGATACTGAGCAGTTCGTCAGCCTCCGGCATGACCGCGACGGTACACGCCGAGGTATGGATGCGACCCTGGGTCTCGGTGACCGGAACGCGCTGTACGCGATGCCCGCCCGATTCGAACTTGAGTCGCGAGTAGGCGCCGTGACCCGCTATGCGAGCAATGACCTCCTTGTACCCGCCCAGCTCCGATTCACTTGCTGAAACGATCTCGACTTTCCAGCGCTGGCGCTCGGCGAATCGCGAGTACATGCGCAGCAGATCGGCGGCGAAAAGGGCTGCTTCCTCCCCACCCGTACCGGCGCGAATCTCGAGAAAGAGGTTGCGCTCATCGTCCGGATCCCGCGGCAGCAAGGCCTTCTGCAGCGCAGACTCGAGCTCCGCGAGCCGCGCTGCGCCCGCGCGTATCTCGGTCTCCGCCAGTTCCCTGAGCTCGGGGTCACCGAGCATTTCCCGTGCGCTCGCACAATCGGCCTCGGCTTGGCGATAAGCCTGATAGAGCGATACGACGGGCTCGACCTCGGCACGCTCGCGCCCCAAAGCACGGTACACATCCATGTCGCGCGCGACATCGGCACCCGCGAACTCACGGTCGAGCTCAGTCAGCCGGGATGAGAGTTGTTCCAATTTGTCGCGAATGCTCTGCTTCATGCTTTGGGGCCTGGAGCAAGCGCCCCAGTGCGAGAAAGGGCCGCGGACACAGTGCTACTCGAGCGGATCGAGATTGAAGAGCCTCTTGACGAGCCGGCTGGCGTCGGATTGATGATCACCCTGGGACTGGTTGAGAAAGCGCGTGGGGCCGTGCAGCAGCTTCCTGGTGAGCCCCTGGCTGAGGGCATCGATCACCCTCGTCGGGTCCTCGCCTCTTGCCAGCATGCGCATGGCCCGCTCCATCTCCGTCGCGCGGAGCGTCTCGGCATGCTGATGCAGGGCGCGGATCGTCGGCACCGCATCACGCGCCTGCATCCAGTGCAGAAAGCCGTCTACACGTGTATTGATAATTTCCTCGGCTTCAACCACCGCCTGCTGGCGCGACTCCAGGCCGGCATCGACGACCTGTCCGAGATCGTCGACGGTATACAGAAACACGTCGTCGAGCTTTGCGATCTCCGGCTCGATGTCGCGCGGTACCGCGAGATCCACCATCACCATCGGACGATGCCGCCGCGCCTTGACCGCACGCTCGGCCATGCCGAGGCCGACTATGGGCAGCGGCGCCGCCGTACAGGACACGACGATATCGAAGCGCGGAAGCATCTCGCCGATCACGTCGAGCCGCATGACCTCAGCATTGAACCGGCTCGCAAGCACCTGTGCCCGCTCCTCGGTACGGTTTGCGACCGCCATGAGTCTGGGCTTTGCGCCGGCAAAGTGCGCGGCGCAAAGCTCGATCATTTCGCCAGCCCCTATGAAGAGCACACGCTGGTCCGAGATGCGCTCGAATATGCGCTCCGAGAGATGCACCGTTGCGGCCGCCATCGACACGATATTCGCGCCTATGGCCGTGGTCGACCGGACTTCCTTGGCGACGGCAAACGTCCTCTGGAAGAGCTTGTGCAGCAGCGTCCCCAGCGTGCCGGCTTCCTCCGCACGACGCGCCGCCTCCTTGACCTGGCCGAGTATCTGCGGTTCGCCGAGCACCATCGAATCGAGCCCGCTGGCAACGCGGAACACATGCCGGACCGCGTCTCGCTGCGGATACGAGTACAGGTAGGGCGAAACCTCGTTCAGTTGCATGCGGTGGAACCGGGCCAGCCAGTCCGCAGCATGCTGGGCCTGCTCGCTCGCGAAGTAAAGCTCGGTGCGATTGCAGGTCGATAAAATCGCCGCCTCTCGCACCGTGTCAGCCCGGGTAAGGTCGTGCAGTGCATCATCCAGCCGCTCAGGCTGAAACGCCAGCTGCTCACGTATCGACAGTGGCGCCGTGTGATGATTCAGACCAAGGGCATACAGTTGCATTCGCTTGAAGAAATCCCGTGCGGACCGTGTGCAATTATAGCACCTGCCAATCCTCCCAAAGATTGAGCAAAATCAGCTGCTTTCACGGCCCCGCAACGCCGGCTCGCAAAAGCGAACGGGCCGATGTCAGTCGGCCCGTTCGCGCGTCTGGTGGCCAGGGGCAGAATCGAACTGCCGACAC
>CAYOKH010000016.1:0-35800 GCA_964404505.1 uncultured Azoarcus sp. | reverse complement strand
GTCAGCGCGTTCTCGCGCGACGATGGCCCGGAACCGGCCGATCCGGGCGTTCCGGATCGCGCGGGGCACGTGAGACAATCGGCGGGAACCCCGACCGCAGGGACCGGTCCGACCGGCGAGCCCGATTCCCGCGAACGACTTCCCAGACAGGCCCCGACCCGATGAACCCATTCACGCTTCCTCCCCGCCTGCTGTTCCTGGCCTTGTTCGCGATCTCGACGGGGCTGCTCGGCTTCGGGCTCTACCTCCAGCACTTCGGCGGCCTCGAGCCCTGCCCGATGTGCATCATGCAGCGCTACGCATTCACGATGGTCGCCCTGCTCGGACTGATCGCGGCCATCCACGGCCCGAAGCGCTCCGGCACGGTCGTGTATGGCTTGCTTATCCTGGGGTTTTCGCTCGCCGGTGGCGTCGTCGCCCTGCAGCAATCCATCCTCCAGCGCTCACCGCCAAGCATCGCCGAGTGCGGCCCGGGGCTGGCGTACCTGATGGACATGTACGGCCTGGCAGAAGCCCTGCCCATGATCTTCCGCGGCAGCGGAGACTGCAGCACGATCGACTGGACCTTCCTCGGCCTGTCGATCGCGAACTGGTCGCTGGTGTGCTTTACAGCAGTCGCGATCTTTGCCGTGACGATGATGGTGCGCGGCGGCCGGGTGCGATAGTTCTTCCGGAGCAATGCCCCGTCGGCTCGACGCGGGGAATCAGGCGTTCTCGCGTCGATATTCCCCTTGAGTTTTAATAGACGCTGTCCATACAATATAAACAGAAAAATCGACCGGCCGGATCCCGGCCGGTCGATTTTTTCGGCATGACGACTTGGTGACCCCAAACGATCCGGCAGGGAGGTACGATGAGTGTGACTGCCTTGGCCCGGGCCTCGGGCCAGGATCTCAGCGATGCGGGACAACAGGGCCGGATCGGCCTCATGGATTATCTCGTCATCCTTGCTCAGCTCGGACTTCTGCTCCTTCTGCTTCGCCAGTTCCAGATTGAATCCGGTGCATTCCTTCGCCTGGCGATGCTGGCCTTCGGCGGCTTTGCCGTGCATGCATGGCTGCCATTGCACTGGCGACTGCCATTCTTCGCGCTTCTGAGCCTTGGCGGCATCGCCCTGGTGATGGGCCTGGAGAATGCCGCATGGCTGGTGAGCATCGGGCTGGGGCTGATCGGTATCTGCCACCTGCCACTTTCGTTCACATGGCGCGGCGTTCTCCTGCTTACCGCCGCGGCGGTCCTGGCGCTGCAGCGTGCAGGGCACCTTCCGTTTCCATGGTCGGATGCAATCTGGCCCATCCTGGGCGCAATGTTCATGTTCCGCATGATCGTGTACTTCTACGATCTGCGTCACGACAAGGCTCCGACTTCCCCCGCGCAGTCGCTCGCTTACTTCTTCATGCTCCCGAACGCCTGCTTTCCGCTTTTCCCGGTGGTGGACTACAAGACCTTCCGGCGCAACTATTTCGACGACGACGCCTACCGGATCTACCAGGTCGGCGTCGAATGGATGGTGCGCGGCGTCGTCCACCTGCTTCTCTACCGGATCGTCTATTACTACCTGACGCTCGCACCGCACGAAGTCGCTGCGCCGGCGCAACTGACGCAGTACCTGGTATCGAACTTCCTCCTCTACCTGCGCGTATCGGGGCTGTTTCATCTGATCATCGGGATGCTCTGCCTGTTCGGCTTTCGCCTGCCCGAAACGCACAACCGCTTTCTGCTGGCTTCGAGCTTCACCGACTTCTGGCGCCGGATCAACATCTACTGGAAGGAGTTCATGCAGAAGGTCTTCTACTACCCCGCGGTTTTCAAGCTGCGCAAGCTCGGGACCGAGAAGGCGCTGGTGATCGCGACGCTGTACGTGTTCCTGATGACGTGGTTTCTTCACGCATATCAATGGTTCTGGCTGCGGGGAACCATGCTGCTGGTGGTGCAGGACATCCTCTTCTGGACCATTCTCGGCCTTCTGGTCGTGGGCAATTCCCTCTATGAAATGAAACACGGCCGTACGCGCAGTCTCGGCAAGCCCGCGCGCACCTGGCGTGACACCGCGGTGCTGGTGGCCAAGACCTACGCGACTTTCTGGTTCATCTGCGTGCTCTGGTCGTTCTGGACGGCGGAGTCGCTGGCGACCTGGTTCGCGATGTGGGCTGCGCTGGGAGGGACATACACGATCGAAGTGCTGTTGTTCCCGGGACTGATCCTCGCGGTCATCATCGTCGGCAGCATTCCCGGCGATTCGCTGCGCAATGTCCGCGCTTCCGCGCAGAGCGAGCGCGCCTGGCAGCGTGGCCGGCTGGCGACGCTGGTCTCGATGATGGTGTTGATCGGTGTGAGCGTCGAAGGGGTGCATTCGCAATTCGGTCGCGACGCCGGCACATTCGTCCATTCCCTGCGTTCCGGTCAGCTCAGTCGTCTCGATACGGCGAAGCTGGAGCGCGGATACTATGAAAGTCTGTTGTCGGTCGACCGGTTCAACTCCCAGTTGTGGGAGGTCTACACGAACAAGCCGAAGAACTGGCTCGATATCGACAACGCCAACCTGAAGCAATTTGTCGGGGGTTTCGCCCAGACCGAGCTGATCCCTTCGTTCGTGCAGTCCACCCGCTTCGGAACGATTACGATCAATCGATTCGGCATGCGCGACCAGGAGTACGAACTGCATCCGCCCCCCGACACGTATCGGGCTGCGGTGCTGGGCGCATCGCTGGTGATGGGGTGGGGCGTGGGTGACGGGGAGACCTTCGAGGCGCTGATCGAGGACCGCCTGAACCGGGAATGGGCGGGCAGTGGCTTCGCCCGATTCGAATTGCTCAACATGGGCGTCCCGGGCTACCACCCCACCCAGCAACTGGTGGCGATGGAGCGGGCGCTTGCGTACGAACCGAACGCGATCTTCTATGTCGCGACCGGGCGCGAGCTCACCCGGGCTGTCGCCTACCTGGCCGAGCTCGTGCACAAGCGCATCGACATTCCGTATGACGGGCTGCGGCGGATCCTGGACGATGCCGGCGTCGTGCCCGGCATGGACGAACCGACGGCCCGACGGCTGCTCACACCCCGCGGCCGTGAGGTGCTTTCGTATGTATATGGGCATATCGCGACCGAGGCACGCACACGCGGCATGGCCACGCTGTGGATCTTCCTGCCCCAGGTACGGGAAGGCACCTGGCAGGAGGAGACACCGGAAGCGGTCGAAATCGCGCAGGGGGCCGGTTTCACGATCATCAACCTCGAGGACGTCTACAGGGGCCATGACATCGACGACGTGCGTCTCGCCCCATGGGACGACCATCCGAATGCCTTCGGTCATCGTCTGATTGCGGACCGGCTGTTCGCGGGCCTGGAGGCACGGCGCGACAGCATTTTCCGGCCCGCAAGAGATTGAGGATCATGCCGGCAACCAGCGAAGGGAGCAGAGAGAATGGAGACGAACACCGATTTCACCCAGGCCGTCAAACAGTACATCCTGGACGAGTTCCTGCCGGGCGAGAACCCGGACGACCTGACCGAGGATCTGCCCCTGATCAGCGGCGGGATCATCGACTCGATCGCGACGCTGAAACTCGTTCTGCACTTCGAGGAGCGCTACGGGATCGTTCTCGAGGCGCATGAGGCCGACAAGGAGCACCTGGACACGATTCGGGACATCGCCGCGCTCCTTGCGTCGAAGGTGAGGTAAGAGTGCCATGGACACATCCCGCCCACTGCACGAGGCACTGACCGAATCGGCCAGCCGTCATGCCGACCGTATCGCCATCGTGGAGCCGGAATGCGGTTCGGTCACCTACGGCGAACTTGAATTCCTGTCGAGCCGGCTGCGCGACAGGCTCGGCGCCATGGGTGTTCGCCCGGGCGATCGGGTCGGCATCTACCTGCACAAGTCGATCGACGCGGTTGCTGCCATCTTCGGCATCCTCAGGGCCGGTGCCGCCTATGTGCCTGTGGACCCCGAAGCACCGGCTGCGCGCAATGCGTACATCATGCACAACTGCGCAGTGAAGGCGGTCCTGATCGAGCAGGAGCGGGAAGAGAAGTTTCGCGCCGCGTTCCTGGCGCTGGGTACGCCGCCACCGTTGATCGTGCTTGACGGAACCGACGCCGGCGCGGCGCTTGCGCGCGCACTGGACGGTGCAGATTCGGACGGCCCGGCGCGCACGATCGCCGATGCGGCGTCGGCCGCGGATGAGCTCGCCTACATACTCTACACTTCGGGCTCGACCGGAAATCCCAAGGGCGTGATGCTCTCGCACGAGAATGCGACGAGCTTCGTCGACTGGTGCTCGGATGTTTTCCGGCCGCAACCGGGCGATCGCTTCTCGTCGCATGCACCAATGCACTTCGACCTGTCGATCCTCGACATCCACGTGGCGATCAAGCACGCTGCCACCCTGGTGCTGATTTCGGAAGAGCGGGGCAAGGATCCGCTGCACCTGGCGCGCCTGATTGCCGAGCAGGGCATCACGATCTGGTACTCGGCGCCGTCGATCCTCAGCCTGATGGCGCAGTTCGGGCATATTCCCGATCATGACTGGTCGTCGCTGCGGCTGGTGCTTTTCGCCGGCGAGGTGTTTCCGGTCAAGCATCTCCGAACGCTCTGTGCGCAGGCACCGCATCCCCGCTACTTCAATCTCTATGGGCCGACCGAGACCAACGTGTGCACCTACTACGAGGTCGTCCCGCCCGTGCCGGAGGAGCGCAGCGCGCCCTACCCGATCGGTCGTGTTTGCGAACACTTGCGCGGCAAGGTGGTGGACGAGCGCAACGACGAGGTGACGGCGGGAGAGGAAGGCGAGCTGTGCATCACCGGACGCGGCGTGATGCAGGGCTACTGGTCGCTTCCGGAGCAATCCGCGCGCGGCTTCCTGATCGATGCCGATGGCACGCGCTGGTACCGCACCGGCGATATCGTCGTCGAAGCGCCCGACGGCAATTACACCTATCGGGGACGGCGTGACCGCATGGTGAAGCGGCGGGGATATCGGGTGGAGCTCGGCGAGATCGAGTCCGGCCTGTACCGGCACCCGCTGGTGAAGGAAGCAGCCGTGATTGCGCTTCCCGATGCCGACGCCGGGGTCCGGATCACGGCCTTCCTGAGCAGCAAGGACGGACAGAAGGTTTCGCTGATCGCGCTCAAGCGCTTTTGCGCCGATCAACTGCCCCTTTACATGATTCCGGACCAGTTCGCATGGCTGGATGCGTTGCCGAGAACGTCCACGGACAAGACCGATTACCAGCGCCTCAAGGAGTTCGTGTAATGGATTTCGCCTTCAGCGACGAACAGAAGCTCCTGCGCGAGAACACGATCCGATTCGCCCAGGGGTCGCTCAACAGGGATCTCCTCGAACGCGATCGGGAGCAGACGTTCTCGCGCGATCTGTGGCGCGAGTGCGCAAGAATCGGGATTCAGGGTTTGCCGGTACCGGAGGCGTATGGCGGCACCGATCTGGACGCGCTCTCTTGCGCTGTCGTGCTGGAGGCGCTGGGCTATGGGTGCCGTGATGGCGGTCTGGTCTTCTCCCTGAGCGCCCATCTGCTCGCCTGCGTCGTACCGGTCTGGCGCCATGGCAATGAGGAGCAGAAGCGCCGCTATCTGCCCGGACTGTGCGACGGCAGCCTGGTCGGCGCTCACGCGATTACGGAAGCGGGCTCGGGTTCGGACACATTCGCGATGCGCACCCATGCCCGACGCGACGGCGACGGGTGGCGCATCAACGGCAGCAAGACCTTCATTTCGAATGGCCCGGTCGCCGATGTCGCAGTGATTTTTGCGATCACCGACGCCGACAAGGGGTTCTACGGAGGTGTGACGGGGTTCATCGTCGAGCGCGATACGCCGGGGTTCTCGTGCGGCCAGAAGTTCGAGAAGCTCGGCCTCCGTACATCACCGGTGGGCGAACTCGTGTTCGAGGACATGCTCGTATCGGAAACTGCAGTACTCGGCCAGGTCGGGGGGGGCTCGGCCGTGTTTGCGACGGCCATGGACTGGGAGCGCTGTCTGCTCGTGGCCGGTCATGTCGGGATAATGGAGCGGCTGCTTGACACCTCGATCGCGTATGCACGCACGCGGAACCAGTTCGGCCAGGCCATCGGCAAGTTCCAGGCGGTGGCGCACAAGATCTCCGACATGAAGGTTCAGCTCGAGGCCGCACGCCTGCTCACCTACCGCGCGGCCTGGCGCCTGCAGAACCTGCGCAATGCGTCGCTGGATGCGGCCATGGCCAAGCTGATGGTCAGTGAATCCCTCCTCAAGGCTGCGCTCGACGCCGTCCACCTGCACGGCGGGTACGGATTCATGGTCGAGTATGAGGTCGAGCGCGCACTGCGCGACGCCGTCGGCGGCACAATCTATTCCGGGACGTCGGAAATGCAGCGCAATATCATTGCCCGCTGGCTCGGGCTTTGAGCAGGGGCCGTCGCGATCATCGCACCACCGCGCTCGAACAGTCCCGGCACGCGGAAGCATTCGGCGATTCCGGCGTGCCGCCGGCACAGGTGCGAAGCGGCAAGGCCCGTGAAGCCTTACCCGAACGGCACGAAGAAGCCGACGCGGTTGCCCTTGCCGGCATAGTCGAGCTGGACGCCGCCAAGCCGCTGTGCGAGCAGGATGCCACGACCGCTCGGGGCTCCTGCGTCCGGCTCCGCGTGGAGCCAGGCGGCCCAGTCGAATCCCGCCCCATCGTCCTCGACGGTGAAGCGCCAGCCCTGCACGCCGGTTTCGCGTGTCAGATGCGCGACACGGCCTGCGAACTTGCGCGAATGCTGACGGCGCAGCAGCTCGGATTGCCAGTCACCGCTTTCGAGCAGCTTCCGCTTGAGCGCGTAGCCGATACCGAGGTTGCCGTGTTCGATCGCGTTCGCCAGCAACTCCATCAACGCCTCGGCTACGCGCCATGATTCGGCGCAGACCGCGGCAAGCTCGTATGCCGCGGCGCGCGCTTCAGCGTGGGTGCGCACCTTGACGATCACCCTGTCGGGTGACGCCTCAGCAGCAGCCGGCATCATCCCTGACGCCTGCCTTGCGCAGGAAGATCTCGAGGGGACAGAACTTCGTGAATCCGCTCTGGAACAGGTTTGCCCCGACGAAGACAGTGAGCCACAGGAAGTTGTTGCTTACAAAGATGGGAGACGCCTCGATGCCAAGTGCAAGCGAAACGAGGACGAATGCCCCGGCGAAAATGCGGACGAACTGGTTGACGGTCGGACTCATGAGGCTTCTCCTTGAAGTTGCGAAAGGCGATTCTTCATCACCGCGAAATACAGTACCGGGATGACCACGAGCGTGAGCACGGTGGACACGAACACCCCGAAGATCAGGCTGAGCGCGAGCCCGTTGAAGATCGGGTCGTCGAGAATGAAGATGGCGCCGATCATCGCCGCCAGCGCAGTAAGGCCGATGGGCTTGGCGCGCACGGCCGCGGCACGGATCACCGCCTCGGCCAGGTCCGTTCCCTCGCGCACCTGCTGATTCACGAAATCCACCAGCAGGATCGAGTTGCGCACGATGATGCCGGCGAGCGCGATCATGCCGATCATCGAGGTCGCGGTGAATTGGGCACCGAACAGCGCATGCCCCGGCATCACTCCGATGATGGTCAGCGGGATCGGTGCCATGATGATCAGCGGCACCAGATAGCTGCGGAACTGCGCGACCACGAGCAGATAGATCAGGACCAGGCCGACCGCGTAGGCAGCACCCATGTCGCGGAAAGTCTCGTACGTGACCTGCCATTCCCCGTCCCACTTGATCGCGTAGCCATCGAAGGGATCGGCCGGCTGGCGGATGAACCATTCACCGAGGGCGCCGCCGAGCCCGGGGCCCGACAATTCCATGTCCTTCAGGCGCGAGCGGATGTCGAACATGCCGTACAGGGGCGAGTCGAGTTTTCCGCCCATGTCCGCGGTGACGTATACGACCGGCAGCAGATCCTTTCGGTAGATGACCTGCTCACGCACGGTTTCCTGCACCGTCACCAGCTCGGACACCGACACCAGGGCGCCGTCGCGTGCGCGCACCTTGAGCGAGAGCAGATCGTCCACGCTGGCCTGCCGCTCCGGCGGCAACTGGATGCGCACCGGAATTTCGTACTTGTTGTCGCCCCCGTGGATGGGCGTCACATCCTCGCCGGACAGCCCGAGGCGCACCACCTCGACGATGTCGGCCTGGGCGACGCCCATGCGTGCCGCCTTCGGCTGGTCAACCTTGAGCAGAAGCTTCGGCGCGGCCGCATCGGTGGTGTCGTCGACCCCGACGATGTCGGGCGTGCCCTCGAACACCGCCCGGACGCGGCGCGCGACCTCGATCTGTCCGTCGTAGTCCGGTCCGTAGACCTCCGCAACGATGGGCGAAAGTACAGGAGGACCCGGGGGCACCTCGACCACCTTCGCGTTGCCGCCACTGGCACGTCCGATCTCGGCAACCACATCACGCACCGATACGGCGATCTCGTGACTCTTGCGCTTGCGCGCGGACTTGTCCGCGAGATTGACCTGGATGTCGCCATGCTCGGGCGCACTGCGCAGATAGTACTGGCGCACCAGGCCGTTGAAGTTGATCGGACTCGCCGTGCCCGCGTACGACTGCCAGTCGGACACTTCCTCGACATTCGCCAGGTAATCGCCGATCTCGCGCAACACCCGGGTGGTTTCCTCGACCGGGGTGCCGACCGGCATGTCGAGCACCACCTGGAACTCGCTCTTGTTGTCGAAGGGCAGCATCTTGAGCACGACCCACTGCATCGCCGGCAGGGCCATGGATGCGAGGATCAGCGCGAACACTATCATCCACAGCCCCAGCCGGGCACGCCCGCCCTTGACCGGATCGGTCATCGGCGTCATGAGCCGGCGAAACAGGGTATCGAGCTTGCGCGTGAGCCGGTCTTCGTGGTGTTCGGCCGGCGCCTCGCCGGCGTGACCCTGGCTGCCGGTCCTTCCCAGGAGCTTGAGCGCGAGCCACGGCGTGACGACAAAGGCGATTGCGAGCGAAATGAACATGCCCATCGATGCGTTGATCGGGATCGGGCTCATGTACGGTCCCATGAGTCCGGTGACGAAGGCCATCGGCAGCAGGGCCGCAATCACGGTGAACGTGGCCAGAATCGTCGGGCTGCCGACTTCGTCGACCGCCTTTGGAATCAGCTTCCACAGCGGCGTGTCGGGTTCGAGTGTCTTCCAGCGGTGGATATTCTCGACCACCACGATCGCGTCGTCGACCAGGATCCCGATCGAGAAGATGAGCGCGAACAGGCTCACGCGGTTCAGGGTGAAGCCCCATGCCCAGGACGCAAACAGGGTCGCGGCGAGGGTGAGGGTCACCGCGACACCCACGATCAGGGCCTCGCGGCGCCCGAGCGCGAAGAACACCAGCAGTACGACCGCGCCTGTGGCGAAGGCGAGCTTGCCGATCAGGGTATTCGCCTTGTCGGTGGCGGTCGCGCCGTAATTGCGCGTGACGGTGAAGTGCACGCCCTCGGGGATGATCGAACCTTCCAGTGCCCGGGCCCGCTCGACCACCGCAGTCGCCACGTCGGCCGCGTTCACCCCGGGCTTCTTCGATACGGCCAGCGTGACCGCGGGGAACACGCCGCCCCCGGAAACCGCATCGTCGCCGGCGGCCGCGCCGGTCCCGAACCATACGGTGCGGGAAGGCTGGTCAGGGCCGTCCTCGACCAGTGCGACGTCGCGCATGAAGACCGGGCGTCCATCCGCCACCCCGACCACCAGCTGGCGGACGTCCTGGGCCGACTCCAGGTAGGTTCCGGTACGCACCAGAACCTCGCGATTGCCCGCGGTCAGCGTGCCTGCCGGCTGTGAGGCGTTGGCCAGCTGCAGCGCGGCGCGGATGTCCTGCGCGGTGACGCCGTGGGCGTTCATCCGCGCATTGTCCATCAGCACACGCACGACGTGATCCGGGCCGCCGATGGTCTCGACGTCGCGGGTACCGGGAATGCGCTTGAGTTCCACCTCCACGGCGCGGGACACCTGCTGCATCTCGAAGGCCGCACGCGTCTCGTCGGCAGTCCAGAAGGTCAGACTGACGATGGGTACGTCATCGATGCCCTTGGGCTTGATGAGCGGCTCGCCGACACCGATATGCGGACTGAGCCAGTCGCGGTGCGAGTGGATGGTGTCGTATAGCCTGACCAGCGCCTCCTGGTTGGGAATCCCGACCTGAAACTGGACCGTGATCACCGCCATCCCCGGGCGCGACACCGAATACACGTGCTCGATGCCCGCAATCCGCGACAGCACCTGTTCGGCCGGACGCGCCACCAGAGCCTCGACATCGCGTGCCGAGGCACCGGGAAACGGGACCAGCACGTTGGCCATCGTCACGTCGATCTGAGGTTCTTCCTCCTTGGGCGTGATGAAGGTCGCAAATATTCCGAGCAGCAGGAGCATCAGCGCGATCAGCGGCGTGAGCGCATTGCGCTGGAATGCGCCGGCAATACGGCCGGAAATGCCGAGTCGTTGCGTCATTGTCCCCGTCCGGCTCAACGTGCCGCCGCGCGCGCTGCGCGTGCCACGATTCCGGCAGCAATCGGGTCCAGGGCGATCTCCTCGCCACCGATCAGCCCCGCCAGCACCTCCACGGTCCCATCAGCGTGCATGGGGCCGGTCCGGATCTGACGCAGGCTGAATGCATTGCGCTCATCGACGACGTAGACGCCGGTGATTTCGCTGCGGCGCAACACCGCCTCGACGGGCACACGGATTGTCGCCGTTTCGCCGGTGGTGAAGTGCACTCGTGCGAAGCTCCCGGGCACCACACCCTCGAGACCGGAAGGGAGATCGACGCGCAGGCGCAGCGTGTGGGTTCGGGCATCGGCTGCCGGCAGCACGGTGACACGCGCTGCTTCGATGCGCCGGTTCAGATCCGGAAGTTCGACGCTCGCCCCGAGTACCCCGCCTGCCACGCTGCCGACCCGCGACTGGGGCACGTCGACCACCGCGCGCATTGCGGCAGGATCGAAAATGGTCAGCAGGGGCGCACCCGGCATCGCCATCTCCCCGGCCTCGACATGGCGCATGGACACGACGCCGGATATTGGCGATGCGATCGTTGTGTACGCCCGTGCCGTGCTCGCCTGCTCCCTGCCAGCGCGAGCCGCACGCAGTTGCGCCTCGGCCGCAAGCACCGCCGTACGGGCATGGTCCACTGCCGACTGGCTGACGAAATTGCGCGACAGCAGGCTGCGTGCGCGATCGTGGTCGGCCCTGGCGTTGGCAAGGCTTGCCTGCGCCTGCGCCACCGCCGCATCGCTTGCAGCCAGCGCCTGGTCGGCCTCTGCGGCGTCGATCCGCAGCACGATATCGCCGTGGCCCACGCGATCGCCCGCATCCACCGGCAGATCCACGATACGCCCCGCCACCCGCGACGCGATCGTCGCCTGGTTGACGGCCTCCAGCGTGGCTTCGGCCATATGGACGATGGCCGTCGGACGCGCCTCGACGCGCACCGTAGGTATATCGGCTAAGGCCGCCCCTGAAATCGACAGAGCGCCAGACACGCACAGGGCGTGGAGTGAGGGTAGCAGTTTCTTCATGAATATTAGTTTACGCTAATATTCTATCAAGTCAATCAATGATGCCCATAGTCGCCGCCGTCATCCCCTGCGCAGGAGGTCGAGCCGGCGGACGAAGTCCTGAACGATCCTGTGGTACAGCTCGGCTCCGAGCACGGCGTCCTCGACACCCGAATCGATGCTGGGATTGTCGTTGACCTCGATCACGCGCGGCCCCTGCGGAGTCTGCTTGATATCCACCCCGTAGAGGCTGTCGCCAATCAATCCGGCCGCACGCAGCGCCGTCCTCAGAACCTGCGGCGGCGCATCGGCCAGTGCCAGTGTCCTGAACCCGCCCTGCCGCGGCGCGCCCTTGCCCTGATGATCAACGATCTGCCAGTGCTTCTTCGACATCAGGTACTGGCAGGCGTACAAGGGCTGACGGTTGAGCACGCCCACTCGCCAGTCGAACTCCGTATACAGGAATTCCTGGGCCAGGATCAGATCGGACTCCTTCAGCAGACGCTTGCCGATGTCCTCGAGTTCGGCACGATTCCCGGCCTTGAACACCCCGCGCGAGAACGATCCGTCCGGAATCTTGAGTACGACCGGGAAACCGATGCGCTCCTCGGCCTCGAGCAGGTTCTCGCGGCGCAGAATGAGTGTGCGTGGCGTCGGCACCCGATGGGCGGACAGCAGTTCCGCCAGATAAACCTTGTTGGTGCACTTGAGAATCGAGTCCGGATCGTCGATGACGACCATGCCTTCACCGTCGGCCTTGCGCGCGAAGCGATACGTGTAGTGGTCGATGCGGGTCGTCTCGCGGATGAACAGCGCATCGTATTCGGCCAGGCGGCCGAAATCCCTGCGGTCGATGAGATCCACCGCGCACCCGAGCGCGCGACCGGCACGAATGAAGCGACTCAGGGCCGTGCGATTGGACGGTGGAAGCTCTTCATCCGGATTCTGCAGGATCGCCAGGTCGTACTTGTAGCCCCGGGCCCCACGGCGTCGGCGCCACGGCCGCTTGAGGTAGGATTCGAGCGCGGTAAAGAAGGCCCCTTCCTGATCCGCCGAAAGGCTGTTCAGCGCCAGCGGCTTGAGCGCATCGATGCGCCACTGCCCGGCGAGCCGGAATTCGACCTTGAACATCGGCGCACGGAACATGGAGAACAGCTGCTGCGCGATTTCCTGCATTTCGGCCGGCACGCACTGACCGAAGAAGACGGTCATCTCGAACGCGGTCGGCTGCAGGCCGGCCTTCTTGCGCCCGAGCACCCGCGCCACCTTGCGATCGATGTCCTCTGTATCCAGGGTATAGATCGATTTTCTCGACAGGTCCTGCAGCGTCCGCACACTCGGAATGACCTTGTGGCTGCGCGCCTCGGCTAGCAGCGAACAGTAGTAGCCCTCGCTCAGATAGCGATGGCTGCGGCACAGGTTGATGACGCGCAACTGGGATTCGCTCGAATACTCCGGCCGGGTAAGGTAATCATCCGCGCAAACCACCGGATATGGGGGAAAGCGGGGCTTCCAGTCGCCCGCCTGTTCGATCAGCAGCACATGCTGGGACACGGGACGGCCTCGCGGTCAGCGGGGACGCGGGTAGATCACGACGACCGCCTTCAGCCCCGCCTTGCCGTAACGTGCCATGCGTTCGAACTGACGCTGCTGGATTGGCATGTTGATCGAATCCATGGGAGTTTCTCCGTGTTCATAATCAACGAATGGATCGTGCGCGTAGATGAAATGCTCGTCGAATCCCGTGACCACCACCCAATGCGGGAACTTCTCCCCGTAGATCGCGTAGGAACTGATCAGCACCACGGGAATTCCCCCGGCATCGAATCGTGCGCGCAAGTCGGCAGCGGTCAGGCCACCATAATGAATGGGGACATCCAGGCCGTGCAACTCGTCCAGCATGTCTTCCTGGACCAGGCGCATGACCTCCTTCTTCTCTTCGCTTCGGACCGAGTCGAGCAGCGGCGTGCGCTCGTCGCCCATCGCCAGCTCGACCCGGAATCCGCGCTGGGCGGCCGCCAGCGCGAGGCCGAAAGGTCCGCAGCCGCCATGCCCCGACGTCATGAAAATGGTGGTGGCCTCACGCCACAGGCGCAGCTCGAACTTGCGATCCAGGGGCATCGCCGGATCGAGCGCCTTCATCGCCATCATCAGCGCAGACGGGCCACAGGTGAAGTCCAGCGTCTGTTCGTAAAAGGGCACACGCACCATGTCGGAGCGAAGACTGGACGCGAGCGACTTCTCGTAGCGCCACGCGTCCATGTGGTCCTCGTAGTAATCGCCGTACTCGCCGATGAGACGATACCCGCAGCGCTCGAACAGCCGGGTCGAAGCGGGATTGTCCTTGCGGATCTCCAGCCGGACACAGGCGCACTCACGCTCGCGCGCTTCATCCTCCACGGCCTTGACCAGCGAATGTGCAATTGCCCGGCCCCTGGAATGGGGATCCACCGCAATGGAATAAAGCCGCGCCGCCGACGTGCCGCGACTGAACAGCACCAGTGCGTAACCGGAAAGCCGCCCACCCGCTTCGGCAACGACGGTCGCGGCATGGGCCTTGGTCAGCATGTAGCGGAACTGCCGCCGCGTCATCCGATCGCTCTGGAAACAACGCTGCTCCAGCGCCAGCAGGGCGGGGATGTCGTAGAGCTGCGCACGCCGGACGACTGCGGTTCGGACCGGACCCGGGGTCTCACCTGCGGCGGGATCGGGTGCCCCTGATCCCGCCGACCGATCGTGCCTGCCACGCATGACGCCGCTGCGCCCGCTCAGGTCTCTGCCGCGCATCTCGCCGCATACGCCGCCATTGCACCGATTACGATGTCGGATTCCCCGACCGCCTGCGCCTGACGGATGTCGCATTCCGGATGGCGATCGCGCGCGGCCTCGATCAGGAGCGGCAGATCCTTCTTGAGATGCCCCCCCTGCGCCAGGAACATCGGGATCACGGTGATCCGTTGGGCGCCCGTGGCTGCCAGCGTGTCGATCGCCTCGGCCAGTTCGGGCTTGATGAACTCGAGAAACGCAAGCTCCACCGCCAGACCGGGCGTTTGTGCGAGCAGTTGCTCGCGCGCCCGCCGCATCGGCTTTGCCCACTCCGGATCACGTGCCCCGTGTCCGAAGAGTACGACCCCTCTCGTGACGTCCATTATCGGCTCTCCATCCGGGCTTCGTTGTTTTCGAGCAGCTTTTCGATCACGCGTGCGGCCGCAAACAGACCGACACTGGCAGTCACGGCCATGCTCGATCCGTAGCCGGCGCACGCGAGTCCCTGTGGACCGCCCCCCTGGTCGCAGGTTGCGTCGGGATAGCGCAGCGGCTCGGTGGAATACACCGCCTCGATGCGAAACGGGCGTTTCGGGTCACGCGGAAAGCCATGTTCGGCGCGAAGACGCTGCCGCACCTTGGCCAGGAGCGGATCCTGCTCGGTGCGCGACAGGTCGCCAACCACGATCCGGGAGGGATCCGTCTTGCCACCGGCGCCTCCGGCCATGACCAGCGGAATCCCCGCCGTGCGACAGGCGAAAGCCACCGCAACTTTGGCGCGGACGTTGTCGATGGCGTCGATCACGACGTCGAATCCATGGATGTACGCGCAAGCGTTTCGAGGGGTGACGAAATCCTCGATCACGTCGATGTGTGCGCGGGGGTTGATCTGGAGAAGGCGTTCGCGCATGGCCGCGATCTTGGCCTGTCCGAGTGTGGCCTCGAGCGCATGCACCTGTCGATTGATGTTCGATTCGGCCACGTGATCGAGGTCGATCAGGGTCAGTCCGCCCACGCCACTGCGTGCCAGTGCTTCGGCTGCCCAGGAACCCACGCCCCCGACACCGATCACGCAGACGTGGGCGGAATCGAGCCGCCCAAGTGCCTGCGCACCGTAAAGGCGTGCGATGCCGCCGAAGCGACGAGCGTAATCCGGTTCGTCGATGATGTGGAAAGCGGGGCTGGTCTCGGGCATGACAATGACCCATGTGGGGACTGTGGAGCTCCGAATGCGATGTTACAGCACCCGGAAGCTGCTGAACTCCTGCGTAGCATTCGGCTCAAATCCGCCAGAGGAGTATCAGACATGCACAGACTGGTCCGGCAATTGGCTATTGCGGTACTCATTGCCGGGGTGTCGCCCTCCGTCATCGCATATGGCACCGCGGCAATGGACACGGCGAATGCGATGGATGCATACGAAGCGGGCCGCAAGGACGATGCGGCCCGGCTTTTCGAGCGCGCGGCGCGCGCCGGGAATCGACTGGCACAGTATCACTATGCGATGATGCTTCGCCGCGGCGAAGCAGTATCGACCGAGTTCAATGCGCATTGGCGATGGCTGAGGCGCGCGGCCGAAGCAGGATTGCCGCAGGCCCAGTTCGAACTTGCGCGACTCTACCACGAGGGTGACGGCGTCAGGCAGTCCTACACGGTCGCAGCCGAGTGGTATGGTCGCGCCGCATACCAGGGGCACCCTGACGCCCAGGTGCGTCTGGCGGAGCTTCAACTCGACGGTCTCGGCACCGAGCTGGACCTGGTCTCGGCGATACGCTGGTTCCGCGCTGCCGCACGGGCTGGCCACTCCGATGCGCAACGCACGCTGTCACGATTGTATGAGGCCGGCCACGGCGTCGCCCGGGATCCGGTTCGCGCGGCATACTGGCGCGCCCGCGCAAACGGAAGCCCGACACAACTCCCCCGCGACAGCGGACTGATGAGGTCCGAGTAGGAAGCAAAGAGCGAGGCGAATTGCGCCGGGCAGCGGCAAAGCTCGGCGTGCACGATGCAATTCGGCAGAGGTTCCGTGCACCCCGCGGCGCTGTTGACCGCGACTGGCGGCTCCGGCCCTTCAAGCCGGTTCGGCGGTGCGCGATTCGTCGAGCCAGACCCCCAGGCCCTGCGCGTTGAGATCGAGATCCAGCCTCAGCAGTGCAAACACCTCGCTCTCCGGCAGAGTCCAGCCCTGGCGCTCGGCCTCCTCGCGCACGATCTGTTCCAGACCGGCGAGTATCTCGACGTGGCGCGCAACACCCTCGCCACGCGCCGCGCGCGCGACCGCGACCTCGGTATCGATCAGCCGATGCAGGTCGGCACCCAGTCGCTCGACGTCGGTGACCCGGCTGTAGTGGGTCAGGTACATGGCCTCCGGACCGATGGCGAGCAAGCGGTCGACGGTGGCATGCATCGCGTCAGGGTCGAATTGCGACGGCGACGTGGCGGGAAAGATCGACGCCCTGCCACTTACGTCCAGTTCCCGGTACGACAGCCCGAAGGCATCGCCCGCAAAGAAGGCATGCGCGGTCTCGTCCCAGATGCAGATATGGTGCCGCGCATGTCCCGGTGCGTCGAACACCCTGAAGCGGCGTTCGCCCATCTCCACTTCGAGCCCGTCGGCGGCGGCAACGATGCGCTCCTTGCCGATCGGCGCGAGTCGCCCGTACAGCGCAAACGCCCGCTCCGCACCATATACGGCAGAAGTCGCACTCCACAGGCGCGTCGGGTCGACCATGTGGCGTACGCCGCGCGGGTGAACGAGCAGCCTTGCGTTCGGCAGCGCACACATGAGACTGCCGGCGCCGCCGGCATGATCGAGGTGGATATGGGTCAGCATGACCCAGACGACCCTGTCCGGCGCAATTCCCGCGGCTGCGAGGGCGGAGAGCACCCGTGGCACCGATGCATTGGTGCCCGTATCGACGATCGCCGCCTGACCATGATGGATGATCAGGTGAATAGCCGCCAGTCCGGTCCGTCCGTAGCCCGAATCGAGCGCCAGAATTCCGTCCGGATGCGCAGTCACAAACTGCACGATGCCCCCCCTCCCCGTGAGAATAGTTTTGCGTGATTGTATATGCTTGGCCGGTGCGAGCATGAACGCTTCGACACGACGTTACACTCCTGCCCGTGAAGGAGTTCACGAAATGAAACGCAACTTCGACTTTGACAGGCCCGTAGATCGTCGTTCCCTTCCCGGGGAAAAATGGGGGCGCTTCGGCGGGCGCGACGTGCTCCCCTTATGGGTCGCCGACATGGATTTCGCCGCTCCACCGCCCGTTCTCGATGCCCTCCACGAGCGCATAGACCACGGGGTTCTCGGGTACACGGACGTGTGGCCCGGCCTGATCAGCGCAGTCATCGACGGCGTGTGGCGGGACCATCGGTGGCGGATCGAACCTGAGTGGCTGGTATGGCTTCCCGGGGTGGTTACAGGCCTCAATCTCGCAGGGCGTATCGTCGGCACTCCAGGCGACGGGATCTTCACCGCGACCCCGATCTACCCCCCGTTTCTGCGCGTGCCGGAGAACAACGCGCGGAGCCTGCTCACGTGCCCCCTGGTCGAGTCCAACGGGCGCTGGGAATGGGACCGTGAGGCCGTGGTGGCGACACTGACCACAAACACCCGCCTGTTCATGCTGTGCAATCCGCACAACCCCGTCGGGCGGGTGTTCGACCGCGACGAACTCGAATGGATAGCGGAAGTCGCCGACCAGCACGACCTCATCGTGTGCTCGGACGAAATTCACTGCGGTCTGGTACTGGATCAGGCACGAGAGCACCTTGCGCTCGCCGCACTCGACGAATCCGTAGCCCGGCGCACAATCACGCTGATGGCCCCTTCCAAGACGTGGAACATTCCGTCCCTGTACTTCGCATTTGCCGTTATCCCCGACCCGCTCCTGCGTCGCCGCTACCTGCAGGCAATGCGCGGAATCGTGCCGCATCCGAACCTGCTCGGCATGGTCGCCGCGGAAGCCGCCTACCGCAACGGTGACGCCTGGCGAAAGGCGCTGCTCGAGTATCTGCGCACAAACCGAAATTGCATGACGGATGCAGTCGCGCAGATGCCGGGGCTGCGCGTGATTTCTCCGGAGGCCACCTATCTGGGCTGGATCGATTGCCGCAATGCCTGCCTCGAGGACCCTGCAGGTTTCTTCGAGAGCGCGGGCGTCGGGCTATCCGATGGCCGGAATTTCGGCACGCCCGGCTTTCTGAGACTGAACTTCGGCTGCACCCGCGCGACTCTGGTCGAGGCGCTTTCACGAATGTCGCGGGCGTTGCGGCATCGGTAATGCATCGTGCCGGCGTGCAGCACGCGGGCCCGCAGACCATGGCTGCGGGCCGGCTGCTTGGGCACTACACCCCGCTAGAAGGGGATGTCGTCGTCGAAGGTATCGAACCCGCTGCCCTGGGCCGGAGTCTTCGATGATTCCTGGGGTCGGGAGGCGGGACGGGACTGCTGTGGCGCGTCGTAACCGCCCGAATCCTGGCGCGTGCCCGGCGTGTCGCCGCCGCCCATGCCCTGACGACTTCCCAGCATCTTCATTTCGTCGCCACGGATTTCGGTCGTGTAGCGGTCCTGCCCGTCCTTGTCCTGCCATTTGCGGGTCTGCAGACGCCCCTCGACGTACACCTGGCTGCCCTTGCGCAGATATTGCGCGGCGATCTCCGCCAGGCGTCCGAAAAACACCACCCGATGCCACTCGGTGTTCTCGCGGCGATCGCCGGTCGCCTTGTCCTTCCACGTCTCGGTGGTCGCGATGCGCAGGTTGCAGATGGCGTCGCCCGAAGGCGCATAGCGGGTTTCGGGATCGGCGCCGAGATTGCCGATAAGGATCACTTTGTTCAGGGATGCCATCCCCACCTCCTGTGTTCGTCCAGTTATCCCGCCTGGACCGCCGGCTCGATACGGCGGGGCGGGGGCGTCATCGTAGCGGCAAGTGCAAGCCATACCAGTGCGATCAGAGCGCAGGCGATATTTACCGCTCCCGTGCCATGATGCTGGGCGAGAAAACCCCCCAACATCCCGCCAAGAAACAGGCCCGCCGACTGAAGCGTATTGTACACACCCAGGGCCGTGCCCTTCGCGTGCGGCAGGGCAATTTTCGATATCCACGACGGCTGGGTCGCCTCGAGCACATTGAACGCGACGAAAAACAACATGAGCCAGAGTCCCAGTCCGATCAGGCTCTGCCCGAACAGCAACAGGCCCAACTGGACCAGCACCAGGATTATGATAGCGGCATTGAAGACAAATTTCATCCTTCCCTTGCGCTCGGCGATGATGATCGCCGGCACCATCACCAGAAAGGACAGCAATACGGCCGGCAGATAGACCTTCCAGTGTTCCACCAAGGGGAGGTTCCCGCTGGATACGAGTGCGGCAGGCACCAGCACCCACATTGTGGTCTGTATCAGGTGCAGGGCAAACACACCGAAATTCAGGCGCATCAATTGTCCATCGCGGAGAACGTCGACGAATCGCCCCCCCATCGCCCTCGGGACCTGGGGTGCATCCGGTACGACCCAGAGCACGACGAAAACGGACCCCAGCGCAAGTGCTGCCGTGAGCCAGAAAATGCCGTCCATGCCGATCGACGAGTACAGCAGCGGTGCGCCAACCATGGACAATGCGAACACGAGCCCTATGCTCGCCCCGATCATTGCCATGATCTTGGTGCGGTGCTGGTCTCGCGTGAGATCCGCGGCCAGGGCGATGACCGCCGCCGAGATCGCACCCGCACCCTGCAACACCCGCCCCGCGATGACCATGTAGATGTCGTCAGCCGTTGCGGCAACAACGCTGCCGACAAAGAAGATCAGCAGGCCGACAACAATCACCGGTTTGCGCCCGAAGCGGTCGGATGCCGCACCGAAGGCTATCTGCAAAAAGGCCTGGGTCAGGCCATAGGCGCCGATCGCGAGCCCCACGAGGGTCAGGTTGTCGCCCCCGGGGATCGTGTGCGCGTGGACCGCGAACACCGGCAAGATCAGAAACAGACCCAGCATACGCAGCCCGAATATTGCCGCCAGGCTCACCCCGGCGCGACGTTCGGCCGACGTCATCGAATCATGTTCTGAAGGGGGCATTTGGACGGCACGATGAAGTAAAGAAAGAATTTTAGCAGTCTGTCCGGCTTGCGCCGAATCGGTTTGTCCTGCCAGGAGATTCTCTCGTATAGTGTCATGTTGTCCCAGGCCAGCAATCGACACATGGACGAGATCCGCATTCGCGGTGCCCGTACGCACAACCTCTGTAACATCAGTCTCGATCTGCCCCGCAACCGGCTGACCGTCGTCACCGGTCTGTCCGGGTCAGGCAAGTCCTCACTCGCCTTCGACACACTGTACGCGGAGGGTCAGAGACGCTACGTCGAATCCCTGTCGGCCTACGCCCGGCAGTTCCTGCAGTTGATGGAAAAGCCGGATGTCGACCTGATCGAGGGCCTGTCGCCGGCGATCGCGATCGAACAGAAGGCCACCAGCCACAACCCGCGTTCAACCGTCGGTACGGTGACCGAAATTCACGACTACCTGCGGCTGCTCTATGCGCGCGCCGGAACACCGCACTGTCCGGACCACCCGGAGCACCCCCTCGAGGCGCAAACCGTTTCACAGATGGTCGACCACGTGCTTGCCTTTCCCGAGGACACCCGTCTGATGATTGTCGCGCCCGTGGTGTCAGGCAGAAAGGGCGAGCAACACGACCTTTTCGCGGAACTACGGGCTCAGGGTTTCGTACGCGTGCGCGTCGACGGCCAAGTGTGCGACCTGGATTCGCTGTCGCCGCTGGAGAAGGGCAGGCGCCATACGGTCGAGGTCGTCATCGACCGCCTCAAGGTTCGGGGCAGCCAGCGCGGCCGGATCGCAGAGTCGTTCGAGACGGCATTGACGCATTCGGATGGCCGAGCCATTGCGGTCGAGATGGATTCGGGACGCGAGCACCTGTTCTCGGCGCGCTTCGCCTGTCCGGTGTGCAGCTATGCGCTGGCCGAGCTCGAACCCCGACTGTTTTCCTTCAACAACCCGGCAGGAGCTTGTCCCAGGTGCGACGGCCTGGGACAGGTCGAGTTCTTCGATCCGACACGGGTCGTGGCGCACCCGGAGCTGTCCCTGGCTTCGGGTGCGATTCGGGGATGGGATCGGCGCAATCAGTTCTACTTTCAGATGCTCACCAGCCTTGCAACACACTACGGATTCGACGTGGATACGCCGTTCTGCGAGCTGACATCGCAAGTGCAAGATGTAGTCCTGCACGGATCCGGCCGGGAGAAGATCGCGTTCCGCTATCTGTCCGACAATGGCCGCATGGTCCCCAAGGAGCATCCCTTCGAAGGCATCATTCCGAACCTCGAACGACGCTTTCGGGAAACGGACTCGCTCGCGGTACGCGAGGAACTGACCAAGTACCGCACCCATCGCCCCTGCCCGGCATGCGACGGCACGCGCCTGCGCACCGAGGCGCGGAATGTCCTGATCGGAGGAAAGCCCATCCACATTGTGAGCGCGCTCGCACTGGGTGAGTGCAAACGCTTCTTCGACGAACTGGAACTGAGCGGCCAGCGCGCCTTGGTCGCCGAGAAGATCGTGCGTGAGATATCGAATCGTGTCAGCTTTTTGATCAACGTCGGCCTGGACTACCTGTCGCTGCACCGCTCGGCCGACACTCTGTCCGGGGGCGAGGCCCAGCGTATTCGCCTGGCGAGCCAGATCGGCTCGGGACTGACCGGCGTCATGTACGTACTCGACGAACCGTCGATCGGTTTGCATCAACGCGACAACGACCGGCTGCTCTGCACCCTGCGGCAACTGCGCGACCTGGGAAACACCGTCATCGTGGTCGAACACGACGAGGAGGCGATTCGCTCGGCCGACCACGTCGTTGATATGGGTCCTGGCGCGGGCGAACACGGAGGCAGGGTCGTGGCGCAGGGAACCCCGGCCGAGGTTATCGCCGACCCGGCCTCCCTCACCGGGGCCTATCTGTCGGGATTGTGTGCAATCCCCGTTCCCCCGGCACGCAGAAAGCCGGACCTCGCACGCATGCTGCGCCTGTCCGGATGCAGCGGCAACAACCTCAAGGAGGTCGATCTGGCTCTGCCCTGCGGATTGTTCACGTGTATCACGGGCGTCTCGGGCTCCGGAAAATCGACCCTCATCAATGACACCTTGTATGCGATTGCCGCGCAGCACCTGTACCGCTCCAGTGCCGAACCGGCACCCTACGCATCGATCGAGGGTCTCGAGTTCTTCGACAAGGTCATCAACGTAGACCAGTCCCCGATCGGACGGACACCGCGCTCCAATCCGGCAACCTACACGGGACTATTCACCCCGATCCGCGAACTGTTTGCAGGTGTGCCCGAATCACGTTCCCGCGGGTACGGCCCCGGACGATTCTCGTTCAACGTCAAGGGCGGCCGCTGCGAGGCGTGTCAGGGCGACGGCATGATCAAGGTGGAGATGCACTTTCTGCCCGACATGTACGTGCCGTGCGACGTTTGCCACGGCAAGCGCTACAACCGGGAAACCCTCGAGATACGCTACAAGGGCAAGACGATCATCGAGGCCCTGGAAATGACCGTGGAGCAGGCCCTCGAATACTTTCGCGCAGTCCCGGCCATTGCGCGCAAGCTCGAAACCCTCGCGGATGTCGGACTCGGATACATTCGCCTGGGCCAGAGCGCCACCACGCTTTCGGGAGGCGAGGCCCAGCGCGTCAAGCTCGCTCTGGAGTTGTCCAAACGCGATACCGGCCGTACCCTGTACATCCTCGACGAGCCCACCACCGGCCTTCACTTTCGCGACATCGAGCTGCTGCTGGGAGTGCTGCAGCGGCTGCGCGACCACGGCAATACGGTCGTCGTCATCGAACACAATCTGGACGTCATCAAGACTGCCGACTGGCTGGTGGACATGGGTCCGGAAGGCGGTGACGGCGGTGGCAGCATCGTGTGCTGCGGCCCCCCCGAAACGATTGCGGCGAACGCCACGAGCCATACCGGACACTATCTGCGCCGGCTGCTCGAAAGAATCGGTGCCGGAGCGCGAAAGGATTCGCCAGCCACGCCCCCTTTGATCGCCTGCGCGCACGACCGCCAGCGAATCGGGTAACATTCCGGAACATTCCACAAGAGTGCTTTTCGGGCACAATCCCGCTTCGCGTCTCCACTACAAGGTCAGGAGGCCATCATGCCTGGTGATGCAACCAACGATCTGCAAAGCCGCTTTCTGCAGCGCGTCGAACGGCGGGCCGGGTTTCTGAAACTGCTGCTCGGCGCGGACCTGGGACTCTACCTTTCACCGGACGAACTGCAGCGCAAACGCACCATCCAGGCGCTTGTGCGCATGATCGCAAGACAGGGCGAACTGCCGCACTTGAGCCCGGAGACGCTGGCCAAGGGCTATGACATTGTCCACGGCCATCTGGAGGCAATGCAGCGCGTATTGCCGCACGACGTACAGTACCGCAATCGGCTGCAGCGGCGCTGGTAGGGCTTCATCACGCGTCGAGCGCATGTGCGCGCAGCATGTCCAGGCTGACTACCTCGAGTGCCGAACGATGTGTCGCAGCAAGCACAACGGTAGGCGCCACCCCCGCCTCGCACGCTTCGAGCCACCGTTCCGCGCACAGGCACCATCTGTCGCCCGGTTTCAGGCCGGCGAATCTGAACTCGGGTCGCGGCGTACTCAAATCATTGCCACGCCGCTTCGAGAATGCCAAAAACTCCGGCGTAACCTTCACGCAGATCACGTGGCGGCCGATATCTTCCGGTGCAGCCTCGCAACATCCCGTCCTCGAGAACCCCGTAAGCGGCGCATAGCTGCATGCAAGCAAGGGGCCGCCAAGAACGTTGGACTGCTCCTGTGTCTGGGTACCAGCCACGGCAATCTCCTCCACAGTCAATTCCAACCGTCCGGACCCGCACAGCCCGGACGGTCATCCACGATTGATGGCAGCTGAACTCGCGGGCCCGCAACCGGAGGCTTCGTCAGGATAGCCACCCGGATTGCGCGACTGCCAGCGCCATGCATCCGCGCACATGTCGTCGATGCCCCGCCGCGCACGCCAGCCAAGAACTCTTTCCGCCTTGCCCGGATCTGCCCAGCATGCAGCCACATCACCGGGCCGACGATCGACGATCCGGTATGGAATCGATCGTCCCGATGCTTTCTCGAAGGCGCGCACGACCTCGAGAACGCTGTAACCGCGCCCGGTTCCGAGATTGATGCAGCTGACGGGCGGCAAGCTCTCGATGCATTCGAGCGCGCGCAGATGGCCTTCGGCGAGGTCCATGACATGTATATAGTCACGCACTCCGGTACCGTCAACAGTGTCGTAGTCACCTCCAAACACCTGAAGCTCCTTCAGGCGCCCCACGGCGACCTGGCTGACGTAGGGCATCAGATTCTCGGGCGTTCCCGCCGGATCCTCTCCGATGACGCCGCTCGGATGCGCGCCGACAGGGTTGAAGTAGCGCAACAGCGCGATCCTCCAGTTTTCTTCCGCGGCGGCTGCATCGCCGAGAATCCGCTCCATCATCCACTTCGACCATCCATATGGATTCGTCGCTCCGGTCGGGAAATCCTCCGTGATCGGAACGCTTTGCGGCTCACCATAGACTGTCGCGGAAGAGCTGAACACCAGTCGCCTCACGTTCGCCTCAGCCATGATCTCGGCCAGCACGATCGTGCCGGCGACGTTGTTGTCGTAATATGCGAGCGGTTGCCGCACCGATTCGGCGACCGCTTTCAGTGCGGCGAAATGAATGACCGCATCCGGTGCGTGCGCCGCAAATACCTCGCGCAGCAGCCCGCGATCCCGCACGTCACCGATGTACACGCCCGCGAGGCGGCGACCGCAAAGCGATTCCACGCGCGCAAGCGCCTCGCGCTTGCCGTTGGACAGGTTGTCCACGACCGCGACTTCATGCCCCGCATCGAGCAGGCTCACGCAGGTGTGAGAACCGATATACCCTGCCCCGCCCGTAACCACTATGCGTGTCATCCGGACCCCCGACCGTTATGCTCCTTCCTGCGCAATACTACAGGTACACGCCGGCCGGGCGAACAGGACGGTCCGGTCCGCGTAAGCCTGCCCACGGATGGACAAGCCTTTGACACCCACAATGCTCGTCCGCATCGACAAATGGCTATGGGCCGCGCGCTTCTACAAGACCCGCAGTCTCGCAGCGGAAGCGGTCGATGCCGGACATATCAAGGTAAATGGACTGCGGTGCAAGCGCGCGAGACCGGTTCGCGCCGGGGATCGTATCGCGATCATCCGTGGCGCCGAGACGATCGAACTCGTTGTGGCGCAGCTATCGGAGATCCGTGGCCCGGCGCCGGTCGCGCAGGCACTGTACGAAGAAAGTGCCGAGAGCGTCCAACGCAGGGAGCGGGAGCGGGCACAACGCCTCGCCGCAGGCGGCGCCATGCGGGCGCCGGCCGTACGCCCGACCAAGCGTGATCGACGCATGCTGGAGCGCTGGCGGGGCAAGGGTTCAGACGCAGGAAACTGACCCATTCGGCGACACGCCGCTGCCCGGGTGAGCCTCTTGCGGGGCATCCGGAATCGAAAAAGGCCGCAAAGCGGCCTTTTCTCGCGTGCACCTGCGGCCTCAGGCCGCAGCAGCTTCCTTTTCCTCTTCCGTATCGACCACTTCGGCGACTTCCGGACGGTCGAGCAGTTCGACCAGGGCCATCGGAGCGTTGTCGCCATTGCGGAAGCCGAACTTCAGTATGCGCAGATAGCCTCCGTTGCGTGTCGCATAGCGCACTCCGAGTTCGTCGAAAATCTTGACCACCATATCCCGATCGCGCAGGCGGTTGAATGCAAGGCGACGATTGGACAGACTGGGTTTCTTGCCCAGAGTGATCAGGGGCTCCACGACCCGGCGCAACTCCTTCGCCTTCGGCAAAGTCGTCTTGATCACTTCGTGACGCAGCAGCGAATTGGCCATGTTGCGAAACATCGCCTGGCGGTGACTGCTGGTACGGTTCAGCTTGCGAAGACCGTGACGGTGACGCATTTTCCTTACCTCATTCCACTGATACGCTTCAACCGAGCTTTTCGAGCCCGGCTGGCGGCCAGTTCTCCAGTTTCATCCCGAGCGTCAACCCGCGGGTGGCCAACACTTCCTTGATTTCATTGAGCGACTTTCGACCAAGATTCGGCGTCTTGAGCAACTCGGTTTCGGTTCTCTGAATCAGGTCGCCGATGTAATAGATGTTCTCCGCCTTGAGGCAATTGGCCGACCGAACCGTCAGTTCCAGGTCGTCCACCGGGCGCAGCAACACAGGGTCGATCGTTTCGGCCTGGGGCTTCAGATCCACCGGCTCGGTACCCTCGAGATCGGCAAACACGGAAAGCTGATCCATGAGCACGCGCGCCGCATAGCGAATCGCCTCCTCGGGATCGACCGCGCCATTGGTCTCGATGTCGATGACCAGTCGGTCAAGGTCGGTGCGCTGCTCCACACGCGCGCTCTCGACCATGTAGCTGACCCGACGCACCGGGCTGAAGGACGCGTCGAGCATGATGTGGCCGATGCTCTTGCTTTCTTCCTTCACTGGTCTCACGTTCGAAGGCTCGTAGCCGCGACCTTGTTCGATCTTGATCTCCATGTCGATCTTTCCGCCCGGCGCCAAGTGCGCGATGACGTGATCCGGATTGATGATCTCGACGTCATGACCGATCTCGATGTCGCCCGCCGTGACCAGGCCCTCTCCCGACTTTGCCAGCCGGAGCGTGGCCTCTCCGCGGTTGTGCAACTTGAGCACCACACCTTTGAGGTTCAACAACACGTCGACGATATCTTCGCGGACCCCGTCCAGGGTCGAATACTCGTGCAGGACCCCCTCGATGCTGACTTCAGTCGGCGCACAGCCGGGCAGCGAAGACAGCAGAATGCGTCGTAGCGCGTTTCCCAGCGTATGGCCAAAGCCACGCTCGAACGGCTCCATCGTGACACGCGCCTGCACCGGCGTGACGTTCTGGACGTCGATGATGCGGGGTTTCAGCAGTGAATTGCTTTGCATCAGCAGTTCCTCGGGTGTTTTGTTCGTCAGGACAACCGGTTAGCGGGAATACAATTCCACAACCAGGTTCTCATTGATGGTCGGCGGCAGTTCGGCACGTTGCGGATATGCCTTGAAAACACCCTTACCGGCCTTTGCATCGACCTCCAGCCATTCCGGGATACCACGGGACGTGGCAGCCTCCAGCGCAGCCTTGACCCGGAGCTGACCGCGTGACCGCTCGGTAAGCTCCACGACATCACCCGGGCGGACCACGTAGGAGGGAATGTTGACCCGTTTCCCGTTGACGAGAATGCCGTTGTGCCGCACCAGCTGCCGCGACTCCGCACGCGAAGCACCGAAGCCCATGCGGTATACCACCGAATCCAGGCGTCCTTCGAGCAGTTGCAGGAGATTTTCACCTGTCTGGCCGCGGCGGCGATCGGCCTCTGCGTAAACTTTGCGGAACTGGCTCTCAAGAACACCATAAAGACGACGAATCTTCTGCTTTTCCCGCAACTGGACGCCGTAACCGGACATACGCTGACCGGAGCGCTGACCATGCTGCCCGGGCGCATACGCACGGCGTTCGATCGCACACTTGTCGGTGAAACACTTTTCACCCTTCAGAAACAACTTTTCGCCCTCGCGACGGCACTGACGGCACTTGGGATCCAGATTACGAGCCACGTCTAACTCCTTGTCAAATGCGCGCTGTCAGATACGACGCTTCTTGGGCGGACGGCAACCGTTGTGCGGGATCGGTGTGATGTCCGTGATGCTGGAGATCTTGATTCCGATCGCATTCAACGCACGAACAGCCGACTCGCGACCAGGACCGGGTCCCTTGATGCGCACTTCGAGATTCTTGATGCCGCATTCCTGTGCGGCCTTGCCGGCAGCCTCGGCGGCGACCTGGGCAGCAAACGGGGTGCTCTTGCGCGAACCCTTAAAGCCGGCCCCACCGGACGTGGCCCAGGACAGCGCATTGCCTTGCCGATCGGTAATCGTGATGATCGTGTTGTTGAAGCTCGCGTGCACGTGGGCGATACCCTCGGCAACGTTCTTCTTAACTTTCTTGCGAACTTTCGCAGCAGTCTTAGCCATTATTTACCCCTGTCACTTCTTCTTGCCGGCGATGGCCTTGCGCGGCCCCTTACGCGTACGCGCATTGGTCCGCGTACGCTGTCCGCGGAGCGGCAGACCCCGGCGATGGCGAAAACCGCGATAACACCCCAGATCCATGAGGCGCTTGATGTTCATCGTTACTTCACGCCGAAGATCGCCCTCGACCATGAACTTGCCAACTTCTTCACGGAGCCGATCCATGTCGGACTCGGTCAGATCCTTCACCTTGACGGAACGCTGGATCCCGGCGGTATCGCAGATCTTTTGAGCACGCGTACGCCCGATTCCATAGATGGCGGTAAGCGCAATTTCGGCATGCTTGTGATTGGGAATGTTTACCCCTGCAATACGGGCCATTCGTCTACCCCAAAAAGCGAAACATTAAATTTTAATCCCTACTGCTCGCAAGATCAACCCTGCCGCTGCTTGTGGCGCGGATCCGTGCAGATCACACGCACCACGCCTTTGCGGCGGATAACCTTGCAATGGCGGCAAAGCCGCTTTACCGAAGCCTGAACTCTCATCTCGTTGCTCCTGTTTCTCGATCACTTCGTCCGGAACACGATCCGGGCCTTGGTCAGGTCGTAGGGCGTGAGCTGCACGGTGACCTTGTCACCGGGAAGAATCCGGATGTAATGCATCCGCATCTTCCCTGATATGTAGCCAAGCACGACGTGTCCGTTTTCCAGCTTGACGCGAAAGGTCGCGTTGGGGAGGTTCTCGACGACCTCCCCCTGCATTTCAATTACGTCTTCCTTAGACATAGCTCACCTGGTGGGAAGCCCGGAGCCCTTGAAGTTAGCCTTCTTGAGCAAGCTCTCGTACTGGTGAGACATGACGTGTGACTGAACCTGCGTCATGAAATCCATCGTCACGACCACAATGATGAGCAGCGACGTACCGCCAAAATAGAACGGAACGTTCCAGCGCAGAATCAGAAACTCCGGCAGCAGGCATACCAGCGTGATATATACCGCACCGACGAGGGTCAGCCGCGTCAGGATCTTGTCGATGTACCGCGCCGTCTGGTCGCCCGGACGGATACCGGGCACGAAAGCCCCGCTCTTCTTGAGGTTGTCTGCCGTATCGCGCGCATTGAAGACCAACGCGGTATAGAAGAAACAGAAGAAGATGATCGCCCCCGCATACAGCATCACGTAGATCGGCTGACCCGGAGCCAGCGTCGACGAGATGTCCCTGAGCCAGGTCATGCCTTCCGCAGCCCCGAACCACTGTCCGAGCGTCGCCGGAAACAGGATGATGCTCGACGCGAAAATCGGCGGAATCACACCGGCCATGTTCAGCTTGAGGGGAAGATGCGAGCTCTGGCCGCCGTACAACTTGTTGCCCACCTGCCGTTTGGCGTAGTTGACCAGAATCTTGCGCTGACCCCGTTCCACGAAAACGACGAAACCCGTCACCACCACCACCAGAATGCAGATGACCAGCGCAGTGAAGGGGTGCATCGCACCGGTTCGCACCAGCTCGAACAGGCCACCGATGGCGGTGGGAAGTCCCGCGACGATACCGGCGAAGATGATCAGTGAGATTCCGTTGCCGATGCCGCGCTCCGTGATCTGCTCACCGAGCCACATCAGGAATATGGTCCCCGTAACCAGCGTCGTCACTGTAACGAAGCGGAACATCAGCCCCGGGTCCAGCACCAGTCCGGGCTGGGTCTCGAGCGCAATCGACATCCCTATCGACTGCGCCAAGGCAAGGAGGAGCGTGCCGTATCTGGTGTACTGCGTGATCTTGCGTCGCCCCGCCTCGCCTTCCTTCTTCAGTTGTTCCAGTGTGGGTACCGCCACCGTCATCAGCTGCATGATGATGGACGCCGAAATGTACGGCATGATCCCGAGCGCGAAGATCGTGAATCGCGAAAGCGCACCGCCCGAGAACAGGTTGAATACGCCGAGGATGCCGCCAGCCTGCGACTGAAACAATTCCGCAAGCCGCTCCGGATCGATTCCGGGCACGGGAATATGCGCGCCGATGCGATAGACGATCAGCGCACCCAGCACAAACAGAATCCGCCGCTTAAGGTCGCCGAACCGTCCGGTGCTTCCCAGCGTGCCTGCCGTCTTGGCCACAGTCGAATCCCTTGATTACCCGGTTACCACGGAACCACCGGCCGCTTCAATGGCCGCCAGCGCACCCTTGGTCGCACCCACGCCGCGCAGGGTGACCTTGCGGCTGATCGCACCAGACAGGATCACCTTGGCCGAGAGCGTGTCCGCGGGCACGACGCCGGCCTGCATCAGCACCAGGAGATCGATCTCGTCGACGGGCAGCTTCTCGATCTCGCTCAAGCGCACCTCGGCGTTACGCGAACCCGTGAGCGAGACGAAGCCGCGCTTCGGGAGGCGACGCTGCAGCGGCATCTGTCCGCCTTCGAAACCCACCTTGTGGAAGCCGCCGGCCCGCGACTTCTGGCCCTTGTGCCCACGACCGCAGGTCTTTCCGAGCCCGGACCCGATCCCGCGCCCGACCCGGCGCGCGGCCTTCTTCGCCCCGGCTGCCGGCTTGAGTGAATTCAGTTTCATTTCAGCCCTCACACTTCACCAGGTACGAAACCTTGTTGACCATCCCCCGGATCTCCGGAGTGTCCTGCAGCTCGACCGAATGGTTGAGCCGACGCAGGCCGAGGCCGCGCACGGTCGCACGATGCGACTGCTTGGTGCCGATCACGCTCTTTACGAGGGTGACCCTGATCTTCTTCTCGGACATTGCTTACCCCAGAATCTCTTCAACGCTCTTGCCACGCTTGGCCGCAATCTCCGCAGGCGTGTTGACTGCGAGCAAGCCGTTGATCGTGGCACGAACAACGTTGTACGGATTGGTGGATCCGATGCACTTGCAGATCACGTCGGTAACGCCCATCACCTCGAATACCGCACGCATCGGACCGCCTGCGATGATGCCGGTCCCACTGGGCGCGGGCTGCATCAGCACCCTCGAAGCACCGTGGTGACCAATTACGGTGTGTTGCAGCGTACCGTTCTTGAGCGATACCTTCGCAAGCTTGCGACGCGCCTCATCCATGGCCTTCTGCACAGCGACCGGAACCTCCCGGGACTTGCCCTTGCCCATCCCGATGCCGCCGTCACCGTCACCGACGACGGTCAGTGCCGCGAAGCCGAGGATCCGACCACCCTTCACAACCTTGGTAACGCGGTTGATGGCGACCATCTTTTCGCGCAGGGAGTCGTCGCGCTCTTCGGCCACCGGCGATCGTTTGCTTTGTTGCTTAGCCATACAATCCTCGCTTAGAACTTGAGCCCGCCTTCACGGGCGGCCTCGGCCAGCGCCTTGACGCGACCGTGATAAAGGAAACCGGAACGATCGAACGAGACCGCTTCGACACCGACCCCCTTCGCGCGTTCGGCGATCAACTTGCCGACCAACTCGGCAGCTTGCCTGTTGCCGCCGTTCTTGACCTGTGCCCGGACATCCTGCTCGACGGTCGACGCGGAGGCCAGCACCTTCGACCCACATCCCGATATCACTTGTGCATAGATATGGGAGTTGGAACGGAACACGGTCAGACGCACGGCCTTCAGCTCCGCGAGTTTGGCTCGGGTTTTGCGAGCACGACGCAGACGAAATTCCTTTTTGTTCATGACGAACCGCCCCTACTTCTTCTTCGTTTCCTTGAGCACAACCACCTCGTCCGCGTAACGGACGCCCTTGCCCTTGTACGGCTCGGGTTGGCGGTATGCCCGCACTTCGGCCGCAACCTGGCCGACCTGCTGCTTGTCGATACCCTTGATCAGGATCTCGGTCTGTGTCGGGGTTTCAGCCCTCACCCCCGCCGGCATCTGATGCACCACAGGATGCGAGTAGCCCAACGACAGGTTGAGCTTGTCGCCCTGGGCCTGTGCGCGGTAACCGACGCCAACCAGGTTGAGCTTGCGCTCGAAACCCTTGCTCACACCCGTGACCATGTTGTTCAGCAGGGACCGGATCGTTCCGGACATTGCGCCGGAGTTTGCAACCCCGTCGCGAGCCTTGCACACCAGTCGGTCGCCCTCACGCTCCACCGTGACGGCGTCGCCGATCGCCTGTGTCAGCGCCCCCAGCGGCCCCTTCACAGTGACTTCTCCGGCACCGATGGTGATATCGACACCGGCGGGTACTACAACCGGATTCTTCGCTACGCGAGACATGAAACCCCCTTACGCGACGTAACAGATGACTTCGCCGCCGACACGGCCGGCGCGCGCAGCGCGATCGGTCATGACGCCGCGCGGCGTGGAAACGATCGCCACGCCCAGCCCGTTCATGACCCGGGGAAGCTTGTCGCTACCCTTGTATATACGCAAACCGGGGCGACTCACACGCTCGATACGCTCGATGACAGGCCGGCCGGCATAGTACTTGAGCGCGACATCCAGCTCCGCCTTGCTGCCGTTCTCGCGCACCGAATAGCCGTCGATGTAGCCCTCATCCTGCAGCACTTTCGCAATTGCGATCTTGAGCTTCGAGGACGGCATCGAAACACTCGTCTTCTGCGCCTGTTGCCCGTTACGGATGCGCGTCAGCATATCGGCGATAGGATCGGACATACTCATTTCATAATCTCCTTACCAGCTCGCCTTGGTCATGCCGGGAACTTCACCCCGGAACGCGAGATCGCGCAGCTTGTTGCGGCACAGCCCGAACTTGCGGAAGACACCACGCGGGCGCCCGGTGAGGACGCAGCGATTGCGCGCCCTGACCGGGCTCGCATTTCGCGGAATCTGTTGCAACTTCAGTCGAGCGGCCATGCGCTCGTCTTCAGAAAAACTCGAATCGTTGATCCGGGCGATCAGTTCCGCGCGCTTGGCCGCATACTTGACCACAAGCTTGCGGCGCTTTTCCTCACGATTGATCAGAGCAAGTTTCGCCATAACACCCTCAGTTCTTGAACGGGAACTTGAACGCCGCGAGCAGCGCCTTCGCTTCCTGGTCCGTCTTGGCAGTCGTCGTGATGCTGATATTCATCCCGCGCAGTGCATCGATCTTGTCGTACTCGATCTCGGGAAAAATGATCTGCTCCTTGACACCAACGTTGTAGTTGCCGCGGCCATCGAAGGCCTTGCCCGATATGCCGCGGAAGTCCCGAATCCGGGGCATCGCAACCGTAACCAGGCGGTCGAGGAACTCGTACATCCTGGGACCGCGCAGGGTCACCATGCAACCGATCGGATAGCCGTCACGAATCTTGAACCCGGCGATCGACTTGCGCGCCTTGGTAACCACCGGCTTCTGCCCTGCGATCTTGGCCATGTCGCCAACCGCATGATCGAGAATCTTCTTGTCACCGACGGCCTCGCCCACCCCCATATTGAGAGTGATCTTGGTGATCCGCGGCACTTCCATCACCGACTTGTAACCGAACTGCGCAAGCAGCTCGGGAGCAACCGTTTCCTTGTAATACTGCTGTAAGCGCGCCATTGCCACTCCTTAGGCGTCCACGAGTTCGCCGTTCGACTTGAAGAAGCGCACCTTGCGCCCGTCCTCAAGCTCCTTGATGCCGACACGGTCGCCCTTATGGGCGATCGGGTTGAACAGGGCCACGTTCGAGACATGGATGGGCATCGCCTTCTCCACAATGCCCCCGACCTCTCCCTTCATGGGATTCGGCCGCACATGCTTCTTGACGCGATTGATCCCTTCCACGACGATGCGTTCGTCATCGACCCGGCGCAGCACGGTGCCGCGACGACCCTTGTCCTTACCGGTGATAACGATAACTTCATCACCCTTCCGGATCTTGTTCATTCCGCTAACTCCTCAGAGCACTTCCGGCGCGAGCGACACGATCTTCATGAACTTCTCGGTACGCAATTCGCGCGTCACCGGACCGAAGATACGCGTACCGATCGGCTCGAGCTTGTTGTTCAGCAACACCGCGGCATTGCCATCGAATTTCACGAGCGAGCCATCGGGACGACGCACACCCTTGGCGGTACGCACCACCACGGCGTTGTAGACGTCACCCTTCTTGACGCGGCCTCGCGGCGCGGCATCCTTGACGGTGACCTTGACGACATCGCCGATCCCGGCATAACGCCGTTTGGAGCCGCCAAGCACCTTGATGCACATCACCGAACGTGCGCCTGAATTGTCGGCCACATCCAGCATGGACTGCATTTGAATCATGAATTTATCTCCAACTTACCCCGCCTGCGCGGTCAGTCTTGGAACCCGTTCGGGTAGGGTGCTCCGTGGAGCCGAAACAAAGACTTTGAATTTTAGCAGCTTGGCAAGGACTTGCCAAGCTGCCTTTCCGATGCCAGCCTCGTCAGATGACACGCGCCTTTTCGAGAACCTGCGATACGCGCCATGATTTCGTCTTCGAAATCGGGCGGCACTCGACGATTTCGACGAGATCGCCGGCACCGGCAATCCCGTCATCGACGTGGGCATGGTACTTGGCCGTGCGCGTCATCACCTTGCCGTAGAGCTCATGCTTGACCCGCCGTTCGACCAGCACGGTCACCGTCTTCTGCATCTTGTCGCTCACCACACGCCCCACCAGGGCGCGGCGAACCTTTTCCGTCTTTTCGGTCATTTCTGCACCGCCTTTTCACGCAGGAGCGTACGAACGCGAGCGATGTCGCGGCGCACCTTTCCGAGTTGGCTCGTATTGCTGAGCTGCTGGGTCGCCAGTTGCATGCGCAACGAAAACTGAGCCTTGAGCAGATCGAGCAACTCTTTGTTCAAATCACCAGCGCTTTTTGCGCGGAGTTCACTCGCTTTCATGATCACCCCAAGTGACGCAGCACGAATACGGTCTCGAACGGAAGCTTTGCGGCAGCAAGCCTGAAGGCCTCACGTGCGAGCGTCTCGGTCACGCCATCCATTTCATACAAAACCTTGCCGGGCTGGATCTCGGCGACCCAGTACTCCGGGTTGCCCTTGCCCTTGCCCATCCGGACTTCGGCCGGCTTGGTCGAGATCGGCTTGTCCGGAAAGACACGGATCCAGATCCGCCCGCCGCGCTTGATATGCCGAGTCATCGCCCGACGTGCCGATTCGATCTGCCGGGCGGTCAGGCGACCACGTCCGACAGCCTTGAGCCCGAACTCGCCGAAGCTGACCTTGGCACCGCGGGTCGCGATGCCGGTGTTCCGGCCTTTCTGCTCCTTACGATACTTCCTTCTCGACGGCTGCAGCATCGTCTACTCCCGCTTTACTGGTACGCTTGCCGGCTTTATCGGCATCCGATTTTTCGGCACCGGCGCGACGCACGGGCCGCTTGGCACCCCGGTTGTCCCCGGCCTCATTGCGAGGCGCGCGACGTCCGCGACGCGCCTCGGTCTCGCTTTCGACGGCGGCGGGCTTCTCATTGCGGCCGAGCATCTCGCCCTTGT
>CAYOKH010000015.1:0-36116 GCA_964404505.1 uncultured Azoarcus sp. | reverse complement strand
CGGGGCCGGTGCGGCAGCCTGTTCCTGCTTGCAGCCCGCCAGCCCGATCGACAACCCGGCACCGGAAAGGCCGACGATGGCTGCGGTATTCAGAAACTTCCGGCGGCTCGGGTCGGGCTGCACGTCGAGCGGTCTGGTCAGATCTTGACTCATGGTGATTGACTCCGTCATTACAGGTGATCGATGTTTTCCGGGCTCCGTTCGGGGTGCGATCGCGTTGATCGGTCTCGCACGGCGACCGCAAATGCATTGTTCTGGCTGCGGGGTTTTGACGCTGCGGCGTTTTGTCGCACCAGTACTTTACTGGACAGGCTCAAGCGAGTTCTTTGACTTAGGACAAAAGTTGAACTGTTCGATGACGATCGGGCAGGAAATGCGCGTACCGCACAAGGATCTCGACATGTGCAGGCAAACTTTCACGGGCCGCTTCGGCCAGGGGTGACCGGCCGATTGGCCCGGGCGCTCTTGCCCGCCTCGCCAGAACCGGCATGTTCGGCAATAATCCGTGCATGGAACGCGCGGTGGACGACTCGAAGGAAGCGTCTGAGCTCATTGCACTCCAGATCAGGCGACTGATCATGCTGCGATGGCTGTCGGTGTCTGCGATGCTGTTCTCGGCGCTCGCGCTGCCGCCCGTGCTGGGGCTGTCCGTTCCGGTCGGGCCGCTGCTTTCCGTCGCGCTCGCGATGGCCGCCGTCAATCTCTTCAGCCTCTCCGTGCTCGGCGCCCGGCCCGACCTGCCATCCGCGCTGCCGTTTCTCCAGTTGTGCGTCGACGTCATTGGCTGGAGTGCTTTCCTGTATTTTGCCGGGGGTGCGACCAACCCGCTGATTTCCCTGCTATTGCCGCTGGTGGCAATCGGTGCCATGGTGCTTCCGGCCATGCAGGCGTGGGTCATCGCCGGAATTGCGGTGGTGGCATACTCCGTGTTGTGGAACTACAACCATCCGATCCGCCTCGATGACGCAGCCATGGCTGCCCACTGGCACCTTTCGGGGATGTGGCTCACATTCTCCCTTTCGGCCTGCGTGATCGTGGGTTTCGTCCTGCGCATGACGTCGGCGCTGCGCGCACAGGAGCGGGCGCTGGCCGATGCACGCGAGTCGCGCGTACGTGACGAACGCATCGTGGCGCTCGGCAATCTTGCCGCCGGCGCGGCACACAATCTCGGCACGCCGCTCGGAACGCTGCGCATTCTGGTCGACGAACTGCGCAGGAGCGACCGGATCGACCCGGATGCCCGTGCCGATGTCGAACTGATGAGCGACCAGATAGATCATTGCAGGCAGACCCTGGCAATGCTCACTGCCAGGGCCGGCAATCTGCGAGCGGAAGGCGGAAGCGCACGCACGGTACGATCCTGGCTGGAACAGGGGATTGCGCGATGGCGGGAGCAGCGCCCGCATTCGCGTGCCGTGCTGGTCTGCAGTGCGTCGCTGGACGAACTGGGCATCGTTGTCGACGCCACGCTCGGTCAGGCCCTGCACACGCTGATCAACAACGCTGCGGACGCGAGTCCCGACCCGGTCGAGGTCGAAGCAGGGCTCTCGGGCACGTCACTGTTTGTCGAGGTTCGGGATCGCGGTCCCGGGGTTGCCGAGGCACTGCGCAGCTCGCTCGGCAGTTCGCCCTTGGATGATCGCCCGGCGGGCATGGGAATCGGGCTCTTCCTGGCGCGGGCAGCGCTCGACCGCTATGACGGGAATCTGTCTTTCAGTGCACGGGCGGGGGGTGGCACGGTGGCGCGCATTGAACTTCCGCTGGAGCAGATTCAGACATGAACGAAATCGCAGCCGAAGCGCAGCAGCACGTACTGCTGCTCATCGACGATGATCCTGCCTTCAATCGGGTACTCACACGCGCGCTTGGTCAGCGCGGCTTTACCGTGTTCAGCGCCTACGGCGCCGCGGAAGCGCTCGAATTGGCCGCACTTCATGAGCCGGAATTCGTCGTTCTGGACCTCAACCTCGCGGGTGAATCCGGGCTGAGGCTCATTCAGCCTCTCCTGCGTGCCAATCCGGACGCGCGAATTCTTGTGCTGACGGGGTATGCGAGCATCACGACCGCCGTGGATGCGGTAAAGCTGGGTGCCACGCAGTACCTTGCGAAGCCGGCCGAGGTCGAGGCGATCGTCAAGGCATTGATGGCTGGCGAAGTGGTGATCGGAGACGTGGCGCCGGATCAGCCGATGTCCATGGACAGGCTGGAGTGGGAGCACCTTCAACGGGTGCTGGCGGAAAACGGCGGAAATATCTCCAAGACCGCGCGTGCCCTGAGAATGCATCGGCGTACCCTGCAACGCAAGCTCGCCAAGCGGCCGGTCAAGGCCTGAGAACCAGTGTTCTCAGCCCGTCGCACCCTCTTGCCTGCTGGTTGCGATATGTGATTTCAGCTTCCCCAGGAGTCCGAACAGGTGGGCCTTTTCGCCGGGGTCCAGGCCTGCAAGAAGCTCGATCACCCACTGTTCGTGAGACTGCGCCATGCGCCGGAACTGGCGCCTTCCGGCCTGCGTGAGCAGAACCGTGAAGACGCGGCGATCCTTCGGATTCTCGCGCCGCTCGACGAGCCCTTCCTCCACGAGCTTGTCGGTCAGACCGGTCACGTTGCCTCCCGTCACCATCAGACGCTTGGAAAGCTCACGCATCTTCAGCCCCTTGGGGTGGCGATCGAGCTGGGCCATCAGATCGAAGCGGGGAAGGGTCGAGTCGAATCCCTGGCGCAGGCGGGTGCGCAGATCGGCCTCGATGATGTTCGTGCAGGCAAGAATGCGCAGCCACAGGCGCAAGGCCTCGTGATCGCTTTCGTTCGCGCGCGTTTCGTGGTCGACCGCGGGGGGCGGGTCGGCGACGGTGCCTGGTGAGTCGCTCATGGATACACCTACGGCATGTCGCGAAGCCGGAAGCGCTGCAGTTTCCCAGTCTCGGTACGCGGCAGCGAGTCCACGAAGCGGATCGCCCGCGGGTACTTGTAGGGTGCCACCGAGCGTTTCACGAAATCCTGCAGTTCCCCGGCGAGTTCCTCGGTGCCCTCGATACCGGGCTTGAGTACGACGAAAGCCTTGACGATCTGTCCCCGCGCCTCGTCGGGTACACCGGTAACCCCGCACTCGGCCACCGCGGGGTGGGCAAGCAGGGCCCACTCGACTTCCGGGCTGGAGATGTTGTACCCGGAGGACACGATCATGTCGTCGATGCGGGCGTGATAGTAATAGTATCCGTCCGCATCCATGTGGAATGCATCACCGGGGATGTTCCAGCCATTCTTCACGTAGTCCTTCTGGCGCTCGTCGGACAGGTAGCGACATCCTGTCGGTCCCTTGATCGCGAGCTTGCCGACGGTGCCCGGCGGAAGCGGGTTCATGTCGTCATCCACGATCATCCCGCGGTACCCCGGCAGCATTCTGCCCAGGGCGCCGGGGCGGTAGTCCTGCGGACCCGAGCCCATGTAGATGTGGATCACCTCGGTTCCACCGATGCCGTCGTGGATCTCGATGCCGGTGGCGGCACGCCACTTGTCGCGTGTGTCGGTGGGCAGAGCCTCGCCGGCGGACACGCACTTGCCGAGACTGCGAATGTCGTAGTTCGATACCAGGGCAGCCATCTGCCGGTAGGCGGTGGGGGAAGTGAAACAGATCGTCGCCCGGTACTCCTGGATGGCCTGAAGCAGCGGTTCAGGTGCAAGCTTTTCCAGGAGAACCGTGCTTGCTCGTGCCCAAAGCGGAAAGCACAACAGGCCGCCGAGACCGAAGGTGAAAGCGAGCGGGGGCGTTCCGATGAAGACGTCGTCTTCCGACGGCTTGAGGCAATGGCGCGGAAATACCTCGCACATCGCGAGCACGTCGCGGTGGAAATGAACCGTGCCCTTGGGCACGCCGGTGGTGCCGGAGGTGAACGCGATCAGCGCCGGGTCTTCGGCGGCCGTGTCGACCGCGTCGAAGTCAGGCGTTTTCGTCGACGCGCGGGCTTCGAGCCCGCCCTCATTTCCGCCGAACGAGAGGCACTGCGTCAGCCCCGGACTCTGGCTCCGTGCGATGTCGAGCTCCTCGGCAAGCGAACTGGCGCAAAGCGCATGGGACACCTGGGCGATGCGGATGATGTCCTTCAATTCCTTTGCGCGCAACAGCGGCATCGTGCCCACCGCCACGCCACCCGCCTTCAATACCGCGAGCCAGCAGGCCGCGAGCATGGGACTGTTGGCGCCACGCAGCAAGACCCGGTTGCCGGGAACCAGGCCCAGATCGTCCACAAGCACACGCGCAATACGGTTGACCTGTTCCTGGAGTTGTCGATAGGTCCAGTGCGTGTCCGCTCCAACGATCGCCTGCCGCGAAGCGTGACCGTCTGCCACAGCCCGGTCGAGTAGTTCCGCGACTGCGTTGAGCCGATCCGGAAACTGCAGTTCCGGGCGTTCGAAAATGAACTCGGGCCATTGGTCGGGAGGCGGGAGATGATCGTGAACGAACGTATCCACATGGGCGCTACGGATCATGACGTGCTCTCTTCGGCGTGGGCGTGGGTGCGCAATGCTTTCGGGCGTAGGGCCGTGTCAGGGATGAATCGAACCGACGCCACAGGTGCGATTTCAGTTTCGAAAACTTTGCTCGTGATGTCAAGGACTGAAGTGTTTGAAGGCAAATCGTTTGTATAGTCGGCAACATTATCCTGACTCGTGAATGCCGGGTTTCTCTACTAAGCTGAGTACTGTATAGCGGCCCGTCGGGAGCACGGGAAGTTGCAGGAGGTGGAAATGGAACGAACCCAGGTGGCGTTGATTGTCGGGGCCGGACCGGGACTTGGCTGTGCGCTTGCGCAGCGCTTCGGGCGGGCGGAGATGAATGTGGCGATGGCAGCGCGCAATGCCCGTCGACTCGACACCCTGGCGGTCGAGTGTTCGGGCATCGGTCATCATGGCAGGGCGTTCGAATGCGATGCGACGGATGAGCGCTCGGTGCAGAATCTCTTCCAGCGGGTGACGGAAGAGCAGGGCACGCCGGATGTAGTCATTTACAACGCAGGCGCCTTTGTCGAACGCAGCATACTCGACACGACAGCCGAGGAATTCGAAGCTTCATGGCGCGTCGGATGCCTGGGAGGCTTCCTCGTCGGGCGAACGGCTGCGCGCGTGATGGTCGAACGCGCCGAGCAGGGGGGACCGGGTGGAGCCATCCTGTTCACCGGTGCGACTGCGAGCCTGCGCGGCAGCGCGCGATTCCATAATCTTGCGGTCGGCAAGTTCGGTCTCAGGGCTCTGGCCCAGAGCATGGCGCGCGAGCTGCACCCCCGTGGCATCCATGTCGCGCACGTGGTCATTGACGGGCGTATTCGCCTGCCGACCGTGGTCGAGGAAGTCGGTGGGCTCGTAGACGACGGGCTGCTCGATCCTGCGGCAATTGCCGAAGCCTATTTCCAGCTGTGGCTTCAGCCGCGTAGCGCATGGACGCACGAGCTGGACCTTCGTCCCTGGATCGAGCGGTTCTGAACCTGACTGGCCGGGCGGTCGATGAGTGTGGCAAGACGAGCGCATGAAGCGTGCCGGCGAACGAGTCGGAACCAGGGTGTCGGGCACCTGCCCCGTACCCTTCCAGTTGACGCAATAGTTTAAGTGTGAAATATTTATCGCGTGACTGCATGCATGGCATGCAGGGCAACCCGAGGAGGTAAGGCATGCGCATCGTTTGCATCGGCGGGGGTCCGGCCGGGCTGTATTTCGCGATCCTGATGAAGAAGCTCAACCCGACGCACCGGATCACCGTGGTCGAGCGCAACAAACCCTACGATACGTTCGGGTGGGGCGTGGTGTTCTCGGATGCGACGATGGACAACATGCGCGAGTGGGATGCGGAGACCGCGGAGGCGATCGAGATCGCCTTCAACCACTGGGACGACATCGAGCTGCGTTTCAAGGGTCGTACCCTTCGCAGCGGCGGACACGGCTTCGTTGGAATCGGACGCAAGAAGATGCTGAACATCCTGCAGGCGCGCTGCGAGGCGCTCGGGGTCGAGCTGGTGTTCGAGACGGAAGTCGATTCCGACCTGGAGTATCCGGATGCGGACCTGATCATCGCCTCCGACGGCATCAACTCGCGAATTCGCAGCCGCTACGAGGACATTTTCAGGCCCGACATCGTCACGCGCCCGAATCGCTACATCTGGCTTGGCACGAACAAGTTGTTCGACGCCTTCACGTTCTTCTTCGAGAAAACCGAGCATGGCTGGTTCCAGGCCCACATCTACAAGTTCGACGAGAACACCACGACCTTCATCGTCGAGACCCCCGAGCACGTGTGGAGAGCGCACGGACTGGACGGACTGGACACCGATGCGTCGATTGCATTTTGCGAGCGACTCTTCGCCCATCACCTCGACGGTCACCGCCTGATGAGCAACGCGCGCCATCTGCGCGGCTCGGCCTGGCTGAACTTCCAGCGCGTGAAGTGCGACCGATGGCATCATTTCAACGGTCGCAGCCACGTCGTGCTTATGGGCGACGCGGTGCATACGGCGCATTTCGCGATCGGCTCGGGCACCAAGCTTGCTCTCGAGGACGCAATCGAACTGACGCGCCTGTTCGGTGAGGAGGGTGATTCGCCCGAGCACATACCCGACGTGCTCGAACGTTACCAGGAAATGCGCAATATCGACGTGCTGCGCCTGCAGAACGCCGCGTGGAATGCGATGGAATGGTTCGAGGTGTGCGGCGAACGCTACTGCGACACGCTTGAACCGGAGCAGTTCATGTACTCGATGCTGACACGTTCGCAGCGTATTTCGCACGAGAATCTGCGCCTTCGTGACAAGGCCTGGCTGGATGGCTACGAGCGCTGGTTCGCGCGGCGTGCCGGCGTCCAGCTCGCCCCGGAAGCCAGTCCGCCACCCCCGATGTTCACGCCGTTCAGTCTGCGCTCGCTGACCGTTCCGAACCGCGTGATCGTGTCGCCGATGGCAATGTATTCAGCCGAGGATGGCGTGGCGGGAGATTTCCATTTCGTGCATTTCGGTGCCCGTGCCCTCGGCGGTGCCGGCCTGCTCTATACGGAAATGACCTGCGTGTCGCCCGATGCGCGCATTACGCCGGGATGCGCGGGAATGTATCGTCCCGAGCATGTCCAAGCGTGGCGACGCATCGTCGATTTCGTGCATGCCAACTCGGCCGCGAAGATCGGCATGCAGCTCGGCCACGCCGGACGCAAGGGTGCGACGCGACTGGCCTGGGACGGCATGGACGAGCCGCTCGAGACAGGCGTATGGGACCTGATCTCGGCCTCGCCCCTGCCGTATCTGCCGCATTCGCAGGTGCCGCGCGAGATGACGCGCGAGGACATGGAGCGGGTCAAGGCGGATTTCGTGCGCGCGACGGGGATGGCAGCCGAGGCGGGTTTCGACATCCTCGAGTTCCACTGCGCGCACGGCTATCTGATGTCGAGTTTCCTGTCTCCGCTCACGAACCGACGGACCGACGACTACGGCGGCTCGATCGGGAACCGCGCCCGCTATCCGCTCGAAGTGTTCGAGGCAATGCGCGCGGTGTGGCCGGCCGACAAGCCGATGTCGGTGCGCCTGTCTTGCCACGACTGGTTTCCCGGCGGCAACACGGCTGACGATGCGGTCGCTTTCGCACGCCTGTTCAAGGCGGCCGGGGCCGATATCATCGACTGCTCGTCGGGCCAGGTGTGGAAGGGCGATAGCCCGGTTTACGGGCGCATGTACCAGACGCCGTTCGCCGATCGCATCCGCAACGAGGTGGGCATCGCGACCATCGCGGTGGGGGCGATCTTCGAGGCCGATCACGCCAACAGCATCATCGCCTCGGGCCGTTCCGACCTGTGTGCGGTCGCGCGCCCGCATCTGGCCGATCCGATGTGGACCCTGCACGAAGCGGCGAGGATCGACTATGCGGGTGTCGAATGGCCGAAGCAGTACATGTCCGGACGCGGCCAGTACGAGACGAATCTGAGGCGGAGTCTGGCGCTCGCTGCCACGTGATCGGCGCTGAAGAACGGGAAGACACGTCCATGGCCTCCGACGAACGTATCGAGTACGGTGAATCCGGACCCCTTCCACTTGCGGGGCTGCACGCGCTCGTTACCGGCGGCGGAAGCGGCATCGGTGCCGCGATCGCACGTGAACTGGCGCAACTCGGGGCGACCCTGACCCTGCTCGGTCGTCGCGCGGCTGCGCTCGAGGCGACCCGCGAAAGCCTGGCCGGGGAGGCGCATGGCATTGCGCTGGCCGATGTGACCGACTTCGCCGAGGTGCACACGGCATTCGAGGCGACGGAGCGCATGCGCGGTCCTGTCGCGATCCTGGTGAACAATGCGGGGGCCGCCAGGAGCGCGCCGCTTGCACGAACCGACCCGCAGATGTGGCACGACATGCTGGCGGTGAATCTCACCGGCACCTACAACTGCACGCACGTCGCGCTTCCCGCTATGTTGAGCGCGCGTTCGGGGCGCATCGTCAATGTCGCCAGCACCGCCGGTCTGGTCGGCTATGCCTACGTGGCGGCGTACTGTGCGGCCAAACACGGTGTGATTGGCTTCACTCGCGCGCTCGCGCTCGAAGTGGCGAAAGAGGGGATCACCGTCAACGCGGTCTGTCCGGGCTATACCGATACGCCGCTGCTCGACGGTGCCGTGGACAGGATCGTCGCCAAGACCGGACGAAGCGCGGAGGATGCGCGGGACACATTGGCCCGCGGCAACCCGCAGGGGCGGCTGGTTCGGCCCGAAGAGGTCGCACGCACGGTGGGCTGGCTATGTCTGCCCGGCTCGGACGCGATCCACGGACAGGCGATCGCCGTCGCCGGCGGCGAAGTGATGTGCGGTTGAGCGAGTCGCGCAGGCGAGGCTCGACCGGCAAACAAGGAGGGGTAGCCATGGCGGAACTTTCGATGCAGGATCACACACGCAGCTTCAGGGATTACGCGGCGCGCAATTTCCGATGGGCATGTTCCGACGACGGCCGCGTCGCGACGATCACGCTCGACCGCCCGGCCAAGAAGAACCCCCTCACCTTCGACTCCTATGCCGAGTTGCGCGACCTCTTCCGCGCGCTTGTCTACGCGAATGACGTGCGCGTGGTGGTCATCCACGGTGCGGGCGGGAACTTCTGTTCGGGCGGGGACGTGTTCGAGATCATCGAGCCGCTGACGAAGATGAGCATGCCCGAGTTGCTCGCATTTACGCGCATGACCGGTGATCTCGTCAAGGCAATGCGCCATGCGCCCCAGCCGATCGTCGCCGCTGTGGAGGGCATCTGTGCCGGGGCGGGCGCGATGGTGGCGCTGGCGTCGGACTTCCGGCTCGGCACGCCGGAGACGAAGACTGCATTTCTCTTCACCCGCGTCGGTCTGGCCGGTGCGGACATGGGGGCATGCGGACTGCTGCCGCGCATGATCGGACAGGGTCGGGCCACGCAGCTCTTGATGACGGGACGTTCGATGAGCGCCGATGAAGGCCTGGCATGGGGTTTCTTCGGCAGTCTGCATGACGCGGGCGAGCTGCTCGACGAGGCGCACAAGCTCGCACGCAGTCTCGCCGACGGGCCATGGTTCGCGCATACGGTCACCAAGACCATGCTCAACCAGGAGTGGAACATGGGTATCGAAGAGATGATCGAGTCCGAGGCCCAGGCCCAGGCGATCTGCATGGCGACCGGGGACTTCCGGCGCGCCTTCGAGGCCTTCGCCGCGAAGCGGAAGCCAAGGTTCGAAGGCAACTGAGGCGCGCTGGGCATGGACCGTTCCTTTCTCGAGCTGCCGTTCTTTGGCCCCGAGCATCGCCAGCTCTCGGAAGCGCTGATGGACTGGGCGTCGTCAGCGATGCCCACGGTCGACCACCATGACACCGATGCCGCCTGCCGCGAACTCGTCACCGCCCTCGGAAAAGCAGGCTTCCTGCGCTATTGCGTACCGAGGGCCTTCGGCGGTGCGCTTGACGAGCTCGATTCGCGTTCCCTGTGCATCGCGCGGGAAGCGCTCGCTTACCACGACGGTCTGGCCGATTTCGCTTTCGCGATGCAGGGCCTGGGTACGGGCGCGATCACGCTTGCGGGCTCTCCCGCGATGCGGGAGCGGGTCCTGCCGCGGGTCGCGAGCGGGGAGTGGATCGCCGCGTTCGCGCTGACCGAGCCGCACGCCGGGTCCGACGTGGGTGCGATGGCTTGTTCGGCACGGCTGGACGGGGATCATTACGTACTCGACGGGGAGAAGACGTGGATCTCCAACGGCGGCATCGCCGACGTGTATTGCGTGTTTGCGCGCACCTTCGACGCGCCGGGTACGCGCGGCATTTCCGCCTTCGTCGTGTTTCCCGACATGCCTGGCTTCGAGATCGCCGAGCGCCTCGAGGTGATTGCGCCGCATCCGCTCGCGCGGCTGCGCTTCAGCGGCATGCGCGTGCCCGTGGATAATCGCCTGGGCACGCAGGGCGAAGGCTTCAAGATCGCGATGCGCACGCTCGACATCTTCCGCGCCTCGGTGGGCGCCGCCGCTGTCGGATTCGCACGCCGTGCGCTCGACGAGGCCCTGCGCCATTCGCGCGAGCGGCGCATGTTCGGGCACACGCTCGCGGATTTTCAGCTCACCCAGGCGAAACTCGGCGACATGGCCACCGCAATCGACGCCGCCGCGCTGCTCACCGCCCGTGCCGCCTGGAAGCGGGACGTGCTGCGCGCACCGACCACGCGCGAGGCTGCGATGGCGAAAATGGCGGCCACCGAGAATGCCCAGAGCGTGATCGACGCCGCGCTGCAGATGCATGGCGGCCAGGGGGTGCGCGTCGGGGTCAAGGTGGAGTCGCTGTATCGCGAGATCCGGGCACTGCGCATCTACGAAGGCGCGACCGAGGTCCAGAAACTCATCGTGGCGCGTGAGCTGCTGCGCGAAGACAGGGTCAAGGGATGATCATCGACATCAGTCCGGCAATTCACCCACGACTTCCCGTGTGGCCCGGCGACGCCCCGGTGGTGTTCGAGCGGACCTGGACGATCGGGCCCGAGTGCCCGGTGAATGTGTCGCAAGTCAGCATGTCAACGCATACTGGCGCGCACGTCGATGCGCCCTTTCATTTCGATGCCACCGGGCAGAGCATAGACGAGGTCGCGCTTGAGACCTATGTCGGGCCATGTCGCGTGATTCACGTCATCGGCGTCCGCGGCGCAATCCGTCCCGGGCAGATCGCAGGGCGCCTCGATCATTGCCCGCCGCGCGTGCTGTTCCGCACCTACCGGAATGCTCCGCGCGACATCTGGGACAGCGACTTCTGCGCGGTCGCGGCGGACACGGTCGATTGCCTCGCCGCGGCCGGCGTGCGCCTGGTCGGCCTCGACACGCCTTCGCTCGATCCCGAAACTTCGAAGACGATGGACGCACACCTCGCGGTGTGTCGTCATCACATGGTGATTCTCGAAGGGCTGGTGCTCGATGCCGTCCCCGAAGGAGACTACGAACTTGTTGCGCTGCCGCTCAAGCTCAAGGGGCTGGACGCCTCGCCGGTCAGGGCCATCCTGAGAACGGCGTGAGAGGACGGGCCGAGTCTATGACCGAACAGGATTTTGCCGCACTGGACGAACAGGATTCCCTGGCTCCGTACCGGGCGCGCTTCGCGCTGCCTGCCGACGTGATCTATCTCGACGGCAATTCGCTCGGAGCATTGCCCGTTTCCACCATGGCATGCCTGCAGCGCGCGGTCCAGCGCGAGTGGGGCCAGGATCTGATCCGGAGCTGGAACAGCGCCGACTGGATCGGTCTGCCTGCGCGGGTAGGCGACAAGATCGGGCGCCTCATCGGTGCCGAGGCGGGTGAAACGGTGGTGGCCGATTCGACTTCGATCAACCTGTTCAAGGTGCTCGCGGCCGGCCTGGGTCTGAATCCGGGACGACGCAGGATCGTCTCGCAGCGCGACAACTTTCCCACTGATCTGTACATGGCACAAGGCCTGGCGCAGTTCCTCGGGCAGGGCCACGAGCTCGTTCTGCTACCGGACGATCCGGACGCGGTCACCGTCGAGGCTGCGCTCGATGACGACACCGCGGTGCTGATGCTCACCCACGTGAACTACCGCAACGGTCGCATTCACGACATGGATCGCCTGACCGCGGCGGCGCACCGCGCCGGAGCCCTGGCAGTCTGGGATCTGGCGCATTCGGCCGGCGCACTGCCGGTTGACCTTAACCGTGCCCGGGCCGATTTCGCCGTGGGCTGCGGCTATAAGTATCTGAATGGCGGGCCCGGCGCACCGGCCTTCGTGTGGGTCGCCCGGCGGCATCAGGCCGCGTTTGCGCAGCCGCTTTCCGGGTGGATGGGGCATGCCGCGCCATTTGCATTTGATGCCGGATATCGCCCGGCCGAGGGGGTGGCGCGCTATCTGTGCGGCACGCCACCGGTGCTTGGCGCAATCGCGCTGGAGTGCGGCGTGGACCTCATGCTCGAGGCCGATCTGGGCGCGATCCGCGAGAAATCGGTCGCACTGACCTCGCTGTTCATCGAGCGCGTCGAGGCGCGTTGCCCCCCTCTCGAACTTGCTTCGCCGCGCGATTCGGCCGAGCGCGGCTCGCAGGTCAGTTTCCGTCATCCGCATGGCCATGCCCTGATGCAGGCCTTGATCAGCCGCGGCGTGATCGGCGATTTTCGCGCTCCCGACATCGTGCGCTTCGGCTTCGCACCCCTGTACGTCAGCTACCGCGATATCGGGAACGCCGTCGGCATCCTCGCGGATCTGATCGAAACCGAAGGCTGGAACCGTCCGGAGTTCCATGCCCACGCCGTCGTGACCTGAGGGCGGCACTCATGAGCCAGGATTCCACCCGCGAAGACGCCCTCGGCGGTGCCCGCACCGGATTCGACGAGCAGATGAGCTATACCGACTATCTCGCGCTCGACGATGTCCTGAATGCGCAGCACATGCGCTCGGACGACCCCAATGAGATGCTGTTCATCATCCAGCACCAGACCAGCGAGTTGTGGATGAAGCTGATGCTCCACGAACTCGGACAGGCCGTTGCATGCCTGCGTGCCGACGCGCTTGCTCCCGCGTTCAAGGCGCTCGCACGCGTGTCGCGGATCATGGAACAACTGATCCAGGCCTGGAGCGTGCTGGCGACGATGACCCCGTCCGAATACACCCGCATCCGGAGCAAGCTCGGGCAGTCGAGCGGGTTCCAGTCGTGGCAGTACCGCCTGATCGAGTTCATGCTCGGCAACCGCAATCGCGACATGCTCAAGCCCCATGCCCATCGGCCCGATTTCGTCGCCCGCCTGACCGCAGCGCTGGAGGTGCCCTCGCTCTATGACGAAGCGATCCGAATCGTGGCTGCGCGGGGCTTTGCGATCGACGCCGAGGTGCTCGAGCGTGACTTGTCCATGCCCTGGAAAGCCAATCGGAGCGTGGAACAGGCGTGGGTTGCCGTATACCGCGATCCAGACACTCATTTCGATCTCTACGAACTGGCCGAGGAACTCGTCGATCTGGAGGACGCCTTTTTGCACTGGCGCTTCCGCCACATGCAGACCGTGTCGCGCATCATCGGCGGCAAGACCGGCACCGGCGGAACGGCCGGCGTGCCGTATCTGAGGCGCATGCTCGATACCGAGCTGTTTCCGGAGCTGTGGCAGGCCCGCACCGATCTTTGAACCCTTTCCAGCAGACGCAAGGAGAATCAGAATGCACAGAACGCTTCAGCCGGAAGGATGGGCCCGGCCCCGTGGTTACGCGAACGGCGTCGAAGCCCGCGGCAGACAGATCTTCGTCGGCGGGCAGATCGGCTGGAACGGCGAATGCCGCTTCGAGAGCCACGATCTCGTCGCGCAGACCCGTCAGGCCTTGAGCAATGTGCTGCAAGTGCTCAGGGTGGCCGGTGCCGGCCCGGAACACGTCACGCGGATGACGTGGTACCTGGTCGACAAGAAGGAGTATGCCGCGCGTCTGTCCGAGATTGGCACGGCATATCGGGAAACCATGGGACGCAACTTTCCGGCCATGACGGCGGTGCAGGTGGCGGGTCTGATCGAGGACGAAGCCAAGGTCGAGATCGAAGTGACCGCGGTCGTTCCGGACTGAGTGGAGCCCTGGCGCATGACCTTCGAAACGGCCCGGGAGAGCAACCATTCATGAGCTTACATCGCAAGCTTCGGCAACGTGACGCAGAGGGGCGTCCCGTACGCGTCGGCCTGATCGGTGCCGGCAAGTTCGGATCCATGTACCTGGCCCAGATCCCGCGCACCCCGGGGGTGCACCTTGCAGGAATCGCGGACCTGTCGCCGGACGCGGCCCGTGCCAACCTCGAGCGGGTCGGCTGGCAGGCGGAGCGGATGGGTGCGGTTTCGCTCGATGATGCCCTGAAGCAGGGGTCGACACATCTCGGAGAGGACTGGCAGGCGCTGGTCCGCCATCCCGCCATCGACGTGATAGTCGAGTGCACCGGCCATCCGATCGCCGCCGTGGATCACTGTCTCGCGGCCTTTTCCCACGGCAAGCATGTCGTCAACGTCACGGTCGAAGCCGATGCGTTCTGCGGCCCGTTGCTGGCGCGCAGGGCGGAACAGGCGGGTGTCGTGTATTCGCTGGCCTTCGGTGATCAGCCGGCACTGATCTGCGACCTGGTGGACTGGGCGCGGACCTGTGGATTCCCGGTGGTCGCTGCCGGGCGGGGCCACAAATGGCTGCCGCATTTCTGCGAATCCACGCCGGACACGGTCTGGGGCTACTATGGACTGACGCCCGAGCAGGCCGCGCGAGGCGGTCTGAACCCGAAGATGTTCAACAGCTTTCTCGACGGTTCCAAGCCTTCGATCGAGTCCACTGCGGTCGCGAATGCGACCGGATTGACAGTCCCGAGCAACGGCTTGCGTTACCCACCGGCAAGCGTGGAGGATATCCCCTTCGTGACACGACCGATCGACGAAGGCGGGGTGCTCGAGCGCAAGGGCATGGTCGAGGTGATTTCGTCCATTGAGGCCGACGGGCGCCACATTCCCTACGATATCCGCATGGGGGTATGGGTTACGGTGGAAGGCGAAACCGAGTACATCCGGAACTGTTTCGAAGAGTACAACGCGCATACCGACCCGACCGGTCGCTACTTCACCCTCTACAAGCGCTGGCACCTGATCGGGCTCGAAGTCGGAATGTCAGTCGCGAGTGTCGCCCTGCGTGGAGAGCCGACCGGCGTCGCTACGTGCTGGAAAGCGGACGTCGTGGCTACCGCCAAGCGTGATCTGCGACCCGGCGAGATGCTCGACGGGGAGGGGGGGTACACCGTTTGGGGCAAACTGATGCCTGTGGGAAAATCTCTGGGAATGGGCGGGTTTGCCGCTCGGACTCGCTCACGACGTCGAGGTCGTGCGTCCGATCGCGAAAGGGCAAAGCCTGAGCTGGGAGGACGTGCGGGTCGATTCGGGAACCCGGGCGTATGCCTTGCGTCGGGAGCTGGAAGCGATGTTTCGACCCGACAAGATGTAGTGCGCTGCGCGACTTTTAGCCGAAGCACGTCGAGTCCGCAATGGCACTCCGGAGGCAACGCCATCGCAGCGCAGGCACTTGTATCGTCCAGTGACACGCATTGACCGGTCTTGAAGGTCGGCGTAACATGCGTTAAAGAAGTATCTTATGGGCCGACCGGACCAGCATGAACACGAATCCGCCGCTCCCCGATGCCGAATCCCTGCGCGAGGCCCTGCGCCAGGTCATCGACCCCGAAATCGGGGTCAATATTGTCGATCTCGGCCTCGTCTATGGCATCGACATTACGCCGGAGCAGGTCAAGGTCAGAATGACCATGACCTCGCCTGCGTGTCCGATGGCCGACATGATCATCGGCGACATCGATGCGGTGCTCGACGTCGTGCTGCCGGAGCATTACCGCGTGGCGGTCGAGCTGGTGTGGGACCCGCCGTGGAATCCGGAGATGATGAAGCCCGACGCAAGGAAGCATTTCGGATGGTGATCGTCCTTGTCGGAAGTGCGGGCGGGGGTCGATGCGAGCAGCGATCAGCCGGGTTCCCGGCCGGCCATGCTTCCTGATCTTCCGCCGCTCGCCCGCGTGCCCCTGTTGGTGCTGGGCGTGCTTTCGCTCGTGTCCGGCGTGCTCGGCGGGCTTGCCCGCCTGGCCGTTGCCGTGCCGGCGGCGGCAAGTGCGCAGGCGGGTGTTCATGCCGCACTGATGATCGCGGCCTTTTTCGGGACGGTGATCAGTCTCGAGCGTGCGGTTGCGCTGGGACGGGGCTGGGCCTACCTGGCGCCGCTTGCGGCCGGAGGCGGGGGGCTCATTCTGCTGCTCGGAGGACCGCTGACGGTCGCGCAATGGCTGTTCGTGGCGGCCGCGGCAACGCTGCTCGCGGCAAGTGTGCGGATCGTGCGGCGTCAGGCAGCCCTGTTCACCGTGATGCTGGCAATTGCGGCCTTGTGCTGGCTGGCCGGAAATCTGGCCTGGATGGCCGGCGGCAACATACAGGTCGCGGTACCGATGTGGTTGTCGTTTCTCGTGCTGACGATCGCGGCGGAGCGCCTCGAACTGACCCGATTCCTGCCGCGCAGGCCCATCGCCGCACCGTCGTTCATGCTCGTGTCGGTGGTGATCGTGCTCGGAGCAACCTGGAGCATCTGGCGCGAGGGCGAGGGGCTGCGGATGTTCGCGGCGGGTCTGCTCGCGCTCGCATCCTGGCTGCTCGTGTTCGACATCGCCCGCCACAATGCGCGGCAGACGGGGCTCACGCGCTTCATCGCGATCTGCCTGCTTTCCGGTTACGCCTGGCTTGCGCTCGGTGCCATGCTCGGCCTCGGCGGGGCGTTCGTTCCGGGCCACGCTTTGCGCGATGCGTCTTTGCATGCGATCGCGCTCGGCTTCGTATTCGCCATGGTGTTCGGCCATGCTCCGATCATCTTCCCGGCGGTGCTCAGGGTCCGGATTCCCTACCATCCGGTTTTCTATGCGCCGCTCGCCTTTCTTCACGCTTCGCTCGCGGTCCGTTTCGGCGGCGCGCTCGCCGAGTCGTTCGTGCTCCGGCAACAGGGTGCGGCGGTCAATGCGCTGGCACTGGTGCTGTTCATCGCAACGATGATCGCAAGCGCATTCCGGGGACATTCGGGAAGGCCGACAATGCACCGCCGTTCCTGAATGTGGGCTTTCATGACTTCGGTCCCTTTGATTCCGACGGAGATTTTCGAGATGCAACTACCTGAGTTCTATGCCGACGTGCAGCGGCTGCGGGTCCGCGACACGCTCGCCGAATTCCTTGGCGCAGCGGACGACGGTATCCTTGAGTACGGATACGAGGATGCGGTCAAGCTCGCAGGCCACTCATGCCCGACGGTCGGTTCAGCCTACGTGCTCACGTGCCGCGCGCTCGCCGCGCTTTATCCGGATTGTCTGCCGGAGCGCGGCGGAGTCACGGTGGCATTCCGCGATCCGCTGGAAGAGGGCGTGACCGGCGTCGTAGCCAGCGTGGTCACTTTATTGACCGGTGCCGCCGGACCCGGGGGATTCAAGGGTCTCGCCGGCCGTTTCGTGCGGCGCGATCGGCTGAAATTCGCCGCTGAAGTGCCGCTTGCGATGCGCTTCACCCGGCTCGACACGGGGATGGCAGTCGACGCGGAATCTGAGCCGGGCCGCGTCCCGGCCGACCCGGAGATGTCCACGCTTCTCGCGCGCTGCGTGCATGGTCAGGCCAGCGCGGACGAGCGGCGACGCTTTGGGGTGCTGTGGCAGGAACGCGTGGCCAGAATCATCGTCGACCATGCAGGGGATGCGGAAGTGTTCCGCATCGTGCCCGTGAATTGATTATTGCCGGCTCGCCGGCGGCGCCGAGGAGGGCGACAGGCAATGACCCAACCCAGACTCTCCGTTCCCAAGGACCGACTCAAGTTCGTGTTGCTCGAAGGGATCCACCAATCGGCAGTGGATGCGCTCAGGGCCGACGGCTATACGCTGATCGACGCGCACAGCGGCGCACTCGCAGGCGAGGATCTGGCCAAGGCGATCGCGGATGCCCATTTCGTCGGCATCCGCTCGCGCACGCGACTGAACGATGAAGTGCTTGCCAGGGCGCCGAAGCTGACCGCCATCGGCTGTTTCTGCATCGGCACCAACCAGGTCGACCTCGAATCTGCCGCCATCCGTGGCGTACCTGTGTTCAACGCACCCTTCTCCAATACCCGCAGCGTTGCCGAGCTTGTGCTCGCCGAGATCATAATGCTGATGCGTGGCATTCCTCAGAAGAATGCAGTTCAGCATCGCGGCGGCTGGATCAAGAGTGCGGCCAACTCGTGGGAGGTGCGCGGCAAGACGCTGGGAATAGTAGGATACGGGCATATCGGCACGCAGATTGGAGTTCTGGCCGAGCAACTCGGTATGCGCATCGTCTTTCACGACATCGAGACCAAGTTGCCGCTCGGAAATGCCCAGCAAATGGCGACACTCGATGCATTGCTGTCAGTTGCCGACGTGGTCACGCTGCACGTTCCCGAGACTGCTGCGACGCGCAACATGATCGGAACGCGCGAGCTCGCCGCCATGGGGCGGGGCACCCACCTCATCAATGCCTCGCGGGGAACGGTCGTAGACATCGATGCGCTGGTCGATGCGCTCGAATCCGGACACCTGCTCGGCGCCGCGATCGATGTCTTTCCGGTCGAACCCAAGGGGACCGACGATCCCTTCGTCTCACCGCTGGCGCGCTTCGAGAACGTGATCCTGACGCCGCATATCGGCGGTTCAACCGCCGAGGCGCAGGCCAATATCGGACGCGAGGTGTCGGCCAAGCTGATTCGCTACAGCAACAATGGCTCCACCATATCGGCGGTCAATTTTCCCGAGGTATCGCTGCCGGAGCACACGGGCAAATGCCGGGTGCTGCACATCCACAGGAACGTACCGGGAATTCTCGCGCAGATCAACGAGCGCTTCTCAGTGGCAGGAATCAACATTGCGGCACAGTATCTGCAAACGACGCAGCACGTGGGCTACGTGGTCATCGACGTGGATGCCGCGGCGAGCCAGGTCGCGTTCGACGAGCTCAGCGCGATCGATGGAACGATCCGCTGCAGGATTCTCTACTGACGAGGAATCAGGCGACGTGTCGGGCGACGTGAAGCAGCCGGGTGTTGGGGGTTCCGATAAGATCAGCCAGTGACACCTGGTCGAGGCTTGCCAGGAAGGACTTCAGTGCATTCGCAAGGGCAAGCTTGAGCTTGCACCCCGGATCGAGCAGGCATCGGCTGTCCTTGCCGAAACATTCGACGAGGTTCAACCCGCGCTCCATGCGCCGCACCACGTCGCCAACCTTGATTTCATGCGCATCCCGTCCCAGGCGCAGGCCGCCGCCCTTGCCGCGCAGACCCTCGACGTATCCCTCGCGCACGAGTTGATTGACCACCTTCATGAGATGGCTGCGCGAAATCTCGAAGCGCTCCGAAATCTCCGCAATTGTCGCCAGACGCTCCGGGTTTTCACCGAGATAGATCAGGACGCGCAGGGCATAGTCGGTATGTTGGGTGATGTGCATCTGATTGACTCCAGGCTGCGGACTTGGTGACCGCCCGGACATTATAGGGCGATTGTCTTAAAGATTCATAGAAGTTGACTCTTAGAAAGTCTCATAATATATTCATCTTCAGGAGCTGCGCCTGATTCCTGATCGCATCATTACCGGAGATATACACATGCACGCCTGCCACCTTCCTCTCGCCGGAAATCCCCCGTACGTGTTCGATGCATCCGGAATCGCAAAGCGCTTCCGCCATGCAGCCATCTTCGGTGCGCTCGAGGCTCTGGGGCCGGGGGAGACGATGCGCTTTCACAACGACCACGATCCGTTGCCTCTGCTTCAGCAGATCGGCACGCGCTACGGCGATGCGGTTCGTTTCGAATACGTCTCGAAGAGCCCGGACGGAGTCGTCATCGATTTCCTGATCGCGGGCTGAGGATGACGCAATGAAGAGAGATGGAAGACTGCTGGAACTCTCGCGTGAGCATCATACCGCCCTGAAGCTGGCACGCCGGTTGCAGCGCGCGTCGTCCCCGAGCGCGCGCGACCTTGCAGCGGAAGCGCTCCGTGGGCTTCGTCTCGATCTCGAGTTCCACTTCGACGAGGAAGAAGTCGGACTGCTCCCGGTGCTCTGGCACTGCGGCCGCGCCGATCTTGCCGAACGCCTCTGTTCCGAGCATGTAGAGCTCAGGGCGATGATCGTTGAAGCCCTCGACGGGCACGGGATGGAGCGGCTCGGGGCATTGCTGGAGGCTCATGTGCGGTTCGAGGAGCGCGAGATGTTTCCCTGGCTGGAGTCCTATTGGGCGGACAATGAGTCCGTACCCGGGCGCGACCCCGGATTCAGTCCTGATGCCCCCGTGTGGATGTACGGCAGGGCCGCAATGCACAGTGTGAATCTGGGCGGGAATTGACGATGGCCGCACTGTTCCGGATCGATGAACCGCTTGCACGAACGGTGGATCGGCAGCCGGGCTGGCAAGCGTTTTTCTCCATGGCCTTTCGGCCGTTCTACCTGCTTGCGGCAATCCAGGCGGCGCTGTTCATTCTGGCATGGGCTTTCGGCATTGGCGGGACGCGTGCCTTGCCAGGTTTCCTGTGGCACGGCCACGAGATGATCTGGGGTTATGCCGGCGCAATCATCGTCGGCTTTCTGCTGACCGCGGTCGCGACCTGGACCGGTCAGTCGCCGCTGCGCGGTGCGCCACTGGCGGCACTGACGGCGCTTTGGCTGCTCGCGCGCATAGTCTTGCTCGCGGTTCCGGACTCCGCCCTTTGGGGCGGGACACTGTCGGTGCTGTTCTTTGTCGCAGCCGCCGTATTCGTAGCAGTACCGGTCGTTCGAACGCGCAATGTGCGCAACTACGTCGTGCCGTTCCTCTTGCTTGCGTTTGCCGCGGCGAATCTCGTATTCCATCTGTCAGTGGCCGGACATCTCGCACTCGATCCGCGACACATGCTCCACGTGGGATTGCTCATCGTCTCCTCGGTGATCTTTTTCATGGGCATGCGCGTGATCGCGTTTTTCACCAGTCGTGCGCTGCGGATTCCCCAAGTCGTCAACGGGCGCGCCGTAAGCTTCATCGCAGTTGCGGCTCCGCTGGCAATGGCCCTGGTGATTGCGGTTGGCGGTCCCGTCCTGCTGAGTGCGGCGCTCGGGCTGGTGGGTGGAGCGACGAATCTCGTCCAGTTGGTGCGCTGGTGGCATCCCGGTGTCGCATCGCGACCGTTGCTGTGGGTCTTGTTCGCGGGCTACGCATTTACCGCTTTCGGCGTCGCGCTGTATGCGCTGGCGAACGCGCTGTGGCCGTTGGCGACCAGTACGGCGCTGCACAGTATCGCTGTCGGTGGCGTCGGATTGCTGACGCTGGGCATGATGACGCGAACCGCCCTCGGGCACACGGGGCGGACCCTAGAGACCCCCCCGCAGCTTACGCTCGCATTCTGGCTGGTATTGACCGCGGCCGTGCTGCGACTGTCCTCCACGCTGCCGTTTGCTCTGGCACCGTTGGCGCTCATCGCGAGCGGCCTGTGCTTCTCTGCCGCCCTGGCCCTGTTCGTGTTCCGGTTCGGTCCCTGGCTTGTTCGTCCGCGCGCGGACGGGCAGCCATAGGGCTGGACAACCGGGCTGCATGGACTAGGCTGAAGCGGTAACCGTCGGATCGGGGAAATGGGTCGATGTCGCATTCATCGTGGCGTGTGGCGTTGACTGATCCGGGCCGTAGTTCTGGCGCTTCACCGCAGGAGGATTCCGAAGATGGCGTCGATCGTAGAGACTTGGAAGGACGATCATATTCACTTTGACAGACTTCTGGATCTCCTGGAGGCCGAGATCGCCTTGTTCCGTCATTCGCAGACGCCCGACTACGGCTTGATGCTCGATATCATGTACTACATGACGCATTACCCGGACGTCTTCCATCATCCAAAGGAGGATCTGGTCTTCAACCGCATAGCGGACGTCGATGACGGCACACGCAAGGAAGTGCGCAGTTTGATGGAACAGCACGTCGTGCTGAGGCAAAGCGGCACGAGCCTGCTCGAGGAACTGCAGGCCGTTGTGGATGGCGCGATGCTGCCCCGTGACAGAGTCGAGAAAGCTGCGCGGGCGTATATCGATTATTTCCGCGATCACATGGAGCACGAAGAGAGCCGGATATTCCCGTTGGCGCTGGAACTCCTCGACGATGCGGATTGGGCCGAAATCGAGCGACTCGCTCCTTACCAGGTCGATCCCGTGTTCGCCTCGGAGGCCGTGGCACGACGCTACGAGAGCCTGCGTCGCAGGATTGGCACTGACGCTCGCGAGTGAGCGGTTCCTGATCGAGCAGCCTGAAAGGGTTCTGCCCCCCTCACGTCGTGGCGATTGACGTTTGCGCCACTCAAGCGTCCGGAGACTGCCCGATGCCGTTCTCGACCGCATAGACGGCTGCCTGAACGCGGCTCGAGAGATTGAGCTTGCGCAGCATGTTCTGGACGTGGATCTTCACTGTGCTCTCCGCCACGGCCAGTTCACGCGCGATCTCCTTGTTGCTCTGACCACGCGCTATGAAGCCGAGAATTTCGCGTTCGCGTGGCGTCAGTCTGTCACGGTCTAATGTTCGCGCCCCACCGATAGCGCCACGGGCGGAATCGGTGCCGACGCTCCGGAGGAGTTTAGCCATCATGTGCGGGGAAACGACCGATTCGCCCTGGGCGGCCGTGCGAATCGCCGCGATGAGGGTGTCGGCGGCGATGTTCTTGAGCAGGTAGCCCGAAGCCCCCGCGCGCAGCGTTGCGAGCAGGTCGTCTGCTTCTTCGGAGACCGTCAGCATCAATACATGGGATTCCGGTACCTCCTTCGTGATCATCTGCGCTGTTTCACGCCCCGACAGTCCGGGCATGTGCAGGTCGAGCAATACGACATCCGGACGCAACTGGCCCGCACGCTTCACACCTTCCATGCCGTCCCCGGCTTCTCCAACAACCTCGAACTCCGGATGGCGTTGCAGCAACGACCGGATTCCGCTGCGAAACAGGGCATGGTCGTCTACGAGCAACACGCGAATGGGTTTGGACATCAGTTCGTCTCCTCGTGCGTTCTGGGTACTTCAAGGCGGAGCTCGCTGCCACGGCCGCGTGACGAGCGTACGGCAAAGCGACCCCCGATGCGCATTGCCCGCTCGCGCATGATCTCCAGGCCGATGTGAATCTGCTGTTCGTCGGGCGAGGCATCGATCTCGTCGAAACCGATGCCGTCATCCCGCACGCTAACCGACAAGCCGTCCATGCTGCGACGCAAGCGGACGGTGACGGAGCGTGCCTGGGCGTGCTTGCGTATATTGGAAAGCGCCTCGAGCACGATATAAAGCATCTGGGTTTCAGTCTCCGGCTCAAGCGGGGCGCCGTCCCCCTGAACGTCGAAGTGGGTCGCGATCCCGGTCTGCTGTGCAAGTCGTCCAAGCGCCGCCTCTATCGCGGAGTCGAGATCCTGTTCATCCACCCGGGCGCGGAAGTGCACCATCAGTTCGCGCACGTCATCGTAACTCTCCTGCACGCCTCTGCGGATCATGGCCAGAATGCCTTCCATCTCGGCCGTGTCGCCGGACTTGAGGGCCTGTTCGAGAAGCTGCACCTGAAGGTTGAGGAAGGCGAGGCCCTGCGCAATGGAATCGTGCAGTTCGCGGGCGATCAGATTTCGCTCCTCGAACACGGCCAGTTCGCGCGCGCGCGCCTGCAGTCTCAGACTTTCGATCGCAGTGCCGAGTTGCTGGCCCAGCGTGCCGAGTAGTTGCTCGTCGGATTCGTCCAGCCGACGGGGATCCGTGAAGTACAGGTTGAATACGCCGATCGGTCGCTTGTTGGCTGTGATCGTCGCCACCGACACGGCGCGGAAACCCGCCGCACGGCAGGTGTTCAGCTGCATCGGAGCGTTCGGCCGATCGACATCCACCAGGATCGTGACATTGCGTCGTGCAGCTTCGGCGCATAGACAGCTTCCGCACGACAACACCGCCTCGTGATCGAGAAAACGCTCGTTCAGGCCCTCTGAAACGGTGATGTAGAGATTCTCGGATTCAGGATCGAGCAGGCGCACCGAACTCGCGGCGGCGCCGAGGGTGTTCTGCACGTGTTCGAGAAATCCTCGGCACAGGCTGTCAATGTCGTTCGGTTCGTGAAGAAAACCGCTCGCTGCGTACAGGATCTCCAGCTCCCGGTTCTTGGTCGTCAGGCTCCGGGTCTTGTCCGCCACGCGCTCTTCCAGGTTCGCATACAGGTCCTGGAGATGGGCGGCCATCTTGTTGAATCCTTCGGACAGCTCGCCGAATTCGTCCCGGGTGAGAATCGGCACGCGTGCCGTGAAATCCTCCTGTTCCATTCGCCGCATACCCTTGCTCAGCTCGTTCACCGGACGGACCACGAGCGAGAAGAAGAAACGGATGAGGATGGCAGTGCCGATCAGCGCGAGGACGATAAGCAGGGTCTGCGAGGCGCGCAGGATGTTGAGCTTGCGCACATGGCTCTGTTCCATCTTGAATACGGTGGCATTGACGCTATCGACGAAGGTGCGCACGTTGCGGTCCATGTCGCGCATGGTTCGGCGCAGGATCCCCGGGTTCGGATCGGTGATCAGCACGAAGAGGATCGGCCGTATCCGGCTCGCCCAGAAGTCGGTGAAACGCAGGACGTCTTCGGGAATGCCCCGGTCCTGCGGAATGAAGAGCGGACGCCGGGGATCTCCCTCGGCGAGACTGCGCAGGATGCCTTCGATCCCCTCGAGTTCCTCCCTGAGCAGGGCCGAGAATGCAGCGGGGTCGCGCATCTCGGTATCGGCGCGGGCGAGTTGATGGGCGATGCGGTAGGTACGGATGCGCAGGGCGCCGGTATCGTTGATTGCCGCGGCGCTGCCTTCGAGCTTCCATGAGATGGACAGCGTCAATACGATTGCTGTCAGGGCGACGACGAAAAAGGCCACCAGGATACCGATGATCTTGGTGGATAGCTTCTGCACGCCGCGCATGGCTTTGTCTGGAGGTGGGGCCGCAGGGTCCCTCGTCATCGCTTCAACTGTAGCATGCGGCGATCGGGTGAGCGCTCGCAACGGCCCACGTGGACATGGGCGAAAGAGCATACTTTGGAAGGCATGCGGGCCGCGCGTCCTTGACGGCAGTCAATCAGGGCGCTTGCGTGTTCGCAACGGCAAGAACTTGCGCGATTCAGAGTGCATCGCGCGCAACGGCATCCCCGCACAGCATTTGCGTCAGGCCGTGCCGGTCGCTGATGCAAATTCTGCGCCCGCTCACCATCAGCAATCCGGCGTCCTTCATCCGCCTCAGAACCCGCGACAGGCTTTCCTGCGACAGGTTGAGCAGGGACGCGATCGTCCCCTTGGAGGCGGGGAGTACGATCGGACCATCGGGGGCGCCGGAACGATCCGCCAGCTCAAGGATATAAGCGGCCACGCGAACACCGGCCGTACTCGGTGAGGTGCAGCTGATGCTGTCGATGAGGCGCTGGGTGCGTGCGGTGACCGCGGACAACATCCGGACAGCCAGTTTGTGATCGTAGTCGACGGCCGTCAGGACACAGTCCCGACCGACTTCGAGGAGAATCGATGGTGCGATCGTCTGTGTCCAGGTCCGGTAGGAAGCGCCCGTGAACACGCCGATCTCACCGAACATGCCGCAGGGCTGGAAGAGTTCGACGACGCGGGTGCGCTTGTCGGGTCCGAGCGTCATCAGTTTGACACCACCCGAGACCACGAAATACAGGCCGGTAGGACTGGAACCGCGGTCGAACACGGATTCGCTGCGCCGGAGTTCGAGCCGTTCGGTGCCGCTGGCGAGCAGGGCGATAGTGTCGAAATGGATGTCGCACAAGATCGGCATCTCGGCGAGCATCCGGTGAATGTCGGGCAATACCTCTGGTGCCGCGCGATGCACCCTCGGGGGCATCCTGGTTTGGAGATTGAAGTCGATACCACCCATCGCAGTTCCCGATTACGCCGTGGAAGATCAAGATTTCCGGCCGAACCCGCTCGATTCTATGGCTTTGTCAAAGTGATGACCATTCGCCGGATGGTGGAGGGATTAGGTCGAACAAACTAGTTGGCAATTGTTCGCCGCACACAGCTACCGCAATTCATTGCCCGACTGGCCGGTGGTGGCGTTCCTCAGGCCGATCTGGCCGCTCGGTAGGCGCGCACGACGCGCACGAGGTTCACCAGGAGCCATGCGAACTCGAACGCCACGATAACCCCGCAGACCCTGATCAAGGGCTCATTGCCGACTACGGCGGCGAGGGTCAGCGCAGCGACGGCGATCATGTGGGCGCGCGTGTGCCACCAGACGGGAGTGTCGGGCTGCAGTTTGCGCATGTTCGGCGCCTTGATGCCATCCTGCACCAGATGCAGCCATGCGAGAAACGGAACGATCTTGTAGAGCATGCCCTCGATGACGCTGACAAAACCGCCATAAAGGACGAGGATGCCCGCCAGGACCGGCAAGACCGGACTGTCGAAATGCTGCGCAGCGAGAACACTTACTATGCCCGCCGTGATGTTGAGCATGCCGAACTGGAACATTCTGAACGTGGCGTCGGGGTTCGAACGTCGCGAACGCAGTTGCAGGCGGAGTGTCGTGACGACGAAGACCGCTGCGAGAAGGATCAAGAGGATCACCAGCAGACCCTCCACGGTCGACAGCCCGAGCAGAACGCCCACGCTCCAGACAATCAACGCGCCGCACGTGGTCATTGCCCAGTACCGGGTCATCGGCGCAGGATACGCCGGAGTGATCTGGAACATCGGCACGACCACCCAGCTCGTTGCGGCCAGCAGGATGCCGGCGCCGCCGAGCCACGCCCAGCCGACGTGCAGCTTGAGCAGGGACAACAGCGGCAGGGGCAGTCCGCGCGCGAGGACCATTGCCAGTGCGAGGCCGAGCATGATGGCGATTGCGAGCGAGATCAGGGCCAGGCGCATGTCGCGCTGGCTCGCCTGGGAAATCGGGGCGCTCCACAGGGCATAGGATGCGGCCGCGAGAAACAGTGCGGATCCCGAGCCAAGCAGCACAACGGCAGCCAGCAGGACGTCGGGGTTCATGCTTACGAGGCCCCAACTCAGAGTGATCGTCCCCGCCACTAGACTCCCATGCACAAGCAGGGCGAGGAGATCGGCCCGCGGCAGGGCGGCGCCGATTACGACCGGAAGTATCTGGAACATCGCACCAACCATGATCATCAGCATGAAGCCCAGGGTGATGAGGTGTGTGATGGCCAGCGCACCGGGGGTCCAACGCGAATCGAGGAGGTCCGGCATCAGCAGGAGCAGTATGCCGGCCGCAATTCCGAACAGGGGTCCGGTGAGGAAGAATCGCAGCGGTGTCGAAAAGGATGGGGCCGCATCATAACTGAGCGAGCTGCCGCCAGGAGTCATGGCGCGGTGATTCCGATCTCGACGGCGCCGTCGTCGCGAATCCGCTGGTCGTACTTGTAGTGCTCGCGATCGAGCACGCGGAACAGGGGCCACGGCATCCGGTCGAGCACCAGTGTGAGGCTCTCGCCGGACGGCAGGTCCGCCAGAGCCTCCATGACCAGTTCGAACGGTCGCGGCGGCTCGAGTCCGCGTGCGTCGACGACTCTGCTCATGATCCGGATGCTTTGAGCTGCCTCGAGATCTCGGGGCCAAGGGTGGCAATTTCGCGGGCGAGATGACTGTCGCACATCGGATAGAGAATGTTCTCCTCCTTCATGTTGTGCTGCTGCATCATGATGAGCAGGGTTTCGCCCTCGCCGGCGAAATCGTCGCGATCCTGTCGTTCGAGTGCGTCCAGCATGCTGTCGAAACCCCTTCGTATCTCGACGTGCTCGTGCCGCATCATCTGCGTAGGACCGCCGGTCATTCCGGATGCGGCCTCGAAGCGCGGGAAGATCACGTTCTCCTCGACGGAGAAGTGGGCTTCGACCGCGTCGACGAAGGCCTTTAATGCGCTTCTGGCAGTGGTCCAGTCCCCCTTGGAAGCGGCATTCTCCGCGCGGGCGAACAACTCGTCGCATTCGCGGTGATCGTGACTCATCAAGTCGGTTATGCTTGCCATCGTTGTCTCTCCAGTTTGTCCGGCCATTTTCCGACCGCGGCGAGGCGGCGCCTTGATGTCCATCAAACAGTCGGAATCCTTATGCACAAGTCTTCGATGACGGCCGATCGCGCAGCGGCGTGTCGTGCTCGCTATTCTTTGTTGACTGTAGTCAAGAAATTGAGTGTTTCAGAGGCTTTCCACGACCCTGCATCCGGCGTCCGGTCTCTCGTGTTCGGCACCTTCACGTGTGCCGGCAGCGCGCTTTCTCTGGCCATGGCCGGACGCGGCACATGACGAAGCGATATCGGCCGAACGCATGGACGACCATCTTTCTTCCGTTCGCACTCGGCTACTACCTGTCCTACCTCCTTCGCACCGTCAATGCGGTCATCTCGCCGGACCTGACGCGGGATCTTTCCCTTTCCGCGTCTGAACTGGGCCTGCTCACGAGTACATACTTCCTGACCTTCGGGCTCGCCCAGATACCGCTCGGGATCGCGCTCGACCGGTTCGGGCCCAGACGCGTCGAGGGGGGACTGCTCCTGCTGGCCTCTCTGGGCGCAGCCACGTTTGCCCTTGGCGATACCCTCGCGCACCTGGGTCTTGCGCGCGGACTGATCGGGCTGGGCGTGTCGGCGTGTCTGATGGCGGGACTGAAGGGCTTTGCACTATGGTATCCGCCCGAGCGCCAGAGCTCGATGACCGGTTACATCATGGCTGCCGGCGCGCTCGGCGCACTGACCGCGAGCGCCCCCATGGAGGCACTGTTGCCGTTCGTCGGCTGGCGTGGCACTTTCTGGATCATCGCGGTCATCGCCGCCACCATCTCGGCATTCATCTTCATCGCGGTGCCCGAAGAGTCGGAACACCGCTCGACCGACTCCGTCGGCCGCACGATCAAGTCGGTCGCGCACATCTTCTCGTCAACGGCGTTCCTTCGCATGGCCGCGTCTGCCATGTTCTTCGTCGGTGGTTTCATGGCCCTGCAGAGTCTCTGGGCCGTGCCGTGGCTGATGGTCAACAACGGCATGTCGCTGTCCCAGGCGGCGGGCCATCTGATGATCCTCAACTTCGGCATGCTTGTGGGACAGATGTCGATCGGCGTTCTCGGCACTCGCCTCGCACGACGCGGCGTAACCCCTCTGCGAATGATGCAGGCCGGCTTCTCTGCAATGCTTGCCGTTCACCTTCTGATTCTCACTGATCTCGGGCCCGCGATCCTGTTGTGGTTCGCTCTGGGTGTGCTGTCTTCGGTGAACGCCCAAGCATACATTGCCACCGCGTCAAGCTTCCCGAGAGAGGCCTTCGGTCGGGTCAGTACGGCGGTCAATCTGATGGCGTTTCTTGGTGCCTTCGGCGTCCAATGGGGCCTGGGTGTCATTCTCGATGTGTTGCAGGGGGCCGGATGGGCGCTTCCGAAGGCACTGGTGGCCGCTTATGCCGCATTGATCGCCCTGCAGGCGGCGAGCCTGGTGCCATTGCTGCTGCACGGGCGCAAGAAGCCGGTTCATACAACCTGACCCGCAGCATGGCCGGAGGACCAGGCCCACTGAAAATTGTGGCCGCCCAGGTGCCCGGTGACGTCCATCACTTCGCCGATGAAATACAGGCCCTCGCAGTCGCCGACTTCCATGGTGCGCGATGATATCGCGTGGGTGTCCACGCCACCCAGGGTCACTTCCGCCTTTGCATAGCCCTGTGTGCCCGACGGGCTGATCTTCCAGTGTGCAAGTGCTTCGGAGATCGTCTTCAGTTTCGTGCAGGCGAACTGGTTGAGCGGCTGCGTCCAGCCGTGCAGTTCGCACCAGGCCTGGGCGAAGCGGCGCGGCAGGTGTTCGGAAAGAAGGTTTGGCAGGGTGGTGCGCACTCCGGCGTGCGCCTGCAACCAGGACGTGGCGTCGACATCGGGAAGCAGGTTGATGCTGACCGGATGCCAGTCCCCTTCACGCCATGCCTGTGCCTGCCAGTAGCTCGAGATCTGCAGGATTGCCGGCCCGGACAGCCCTCTATGGGTGATCAGCATGGCTTCGCGAAAGCGGCCACCGGCGCAACTGACCTCGACGTCGATGGAGACACCGGCCAGGGGCCGGAAACACCGGAGCGTTTCCGGAGAAAGGCGCAGCGGCACGAGCGCGGGCCGGGGCGCGACGACCGGAATTCCGAACTGATTTGCCACGTGATAACCGAACGGTGTTGCCCCGATGCGGGGAATCGAGAGCCCGCCGGTAGCGATCACAAGACTTTCGCAGGTGAACGACATGCGTTGCGCGTCCACGACGAAGCGCTCTCGCGTCCCCGCGATGTGCCGGATCGCATCGACCGCGACCGGCGTCGCCCACCGAACGGCACCGGTTTCGCACTCGGAGCGCAGCATGTCGATGACATCGCGCGCCGAATCGTTGCAGAACAGCTGACCGTGCTCGCGTTCGTGGTACGCGATGCCATATCGTTCGACAAGTTCGATGAAATCGGCGGGCGTGTATCGGGCCAGGGCCGAACGGACGAAGTGGGGGTTGTTGCAGAGAAAATTCTCCGGTCCGACGCGCCGATTGGTGAAATTGCAGCGACCGCCGCCGGAGATGCGAATCTTCTCCGCGAGTCTGACCGAATGATCGATGAGGAGTACGCGCCGTCCGCGCTGCCCGGCCTGGGCTGCGCACATCATGCCGGCCGCGCCGGCGCCGATCACGATGACATCGAGAATTTCGGGCATCACGGCGGCGATCCGGAGAAACGAAGCGCTGCAGGATACGCGTGCGCGCGACGGTGCGCAATCACGACGCCCGTCCCGGTCGGTGTGGTCATGACCCGGTGTTCCGATGCGCGAGAACCCGACGGGACCGGACCGGTCTCATAGTCACCCGATGGGCGTGAGGAGACCGGCATGAATCAACGACTCAGTGAAACGGAGCGCCGGGCGGCGCTGGACGAACTTCCGGATTGGGCGCTCGTGGAGGGGCGGGAAGCGATTACGCGGACCTACCGGTTCGGCGATTTCAACGCGGCCTTCGGATTCATGACCCGGGTGGCGATGATGGCCGAGAAGCAGGACCATCATCCCGAGTGGTTCAACGTCTACAACCGGATCGATGTCACACTCGCAACCCATGACGCAGGCGGTCTGACCGCCAGGGACGTGGCCCTGGCCCGGTTCATGGATGCGGTCGCAGCACAGATCAAGTCCCGGGGCGGTTGAGCCGGGCGGCATCACGGCCTCGGGCATGGCCGATATGAAGTATGCTTGAAATTGGAAAGCATTCTCTGTCGCCGGTGAGCCACCCCCGATGCACCAGGACGTCGTCCCCGGAATCTCCGGATTGATGCTGCGCAGCACTTTTCTCGCAGTGCTGCTGATGTTGCTGCTGCCCTGTGCCGCAGCCGAAGAGTCTGCGCCCGCGGTACCGGTGAGCGAGGTGCCACGGATCGAATTCTTCTTCGTCTGGTCGCAGCACTGCCCCCATTGCCGTGATGCCATTCCCTTCATTGTCGATCTTGCGCAGGCGCGTCCGTGGCTGCAATTGTATGCACTTGATGTCTCCACGCATCATGAGGCGGGGCTGATCTACCGATCCCTGGCGGCCCGCTTCGGCGAGGAGGCGCGCTCGGTTCCGGGTTTCATCTTCTGCGACACCTTCCTGACGGGTTATGACAATGAGGCAGGCATTGGCGCCGAGATCCGGCGCAGGCTGGACCGGTGCCACGAACGCATGCTCGAGGAAGGACTGACCGTGATCACTCCGGGGCCCGGGATTCTTGCGCAGGACGGCGCACCGGACATGCCCGGCGCGGGCATACGGTTGCCGATCGTCGGCACGCTGGTTGTGGAAGAGTGGTCGCTGCCACTGTTGACGGTCGTCATCGGCGGCCTCGATGCGTTCAATCCGTGTGCCTTCTTCGTGCTCCTGTTTCTGCTCAGCATTGTGGTGCATACCAGAAGCCGTCGACGCATCCTCTTCATCGGAGGAGTTTTCGTCGCCATCTCGGGGATCATCTATTTCGCGTTCATGGCGGCATGGCTGAACGTGTTCCTGCTCTTCGGCGAGATCCCGCTGATTACGCGCATCGCCGGCGGCGTCGCCGTGACCCTCGCGCTGATCAACATCAAGGATTTCTTCTGGTTTCGGACCGGCCCCACCCTCGGTATTCCGGATGCGGCAAAGCCCGGACTCTTCCAGCGCATGCGTGGCCTTACCACCACGACCAGTTTCCCGGTTCTGCTCGGCGGAACCATCGCACTGGCCATTACCGTGAACCTGTACGAGATCCTGTGCACCATGGGTTTTCCGATGGTTTATACACGCATCCTGACCATCAGCGAGGTCGGCACCTTCGGATACTATGGGTACCTGGTCTTCTACAATCTCATCTACGTGCTGCCGCTGGCGATCGTCGTCACTTTTTTCGCGTTCACCCTTGGCAACCGCAAGCTGCAGGAACACGAGGGGAGGGCCCTCAAGCTCCTGGCAGGCACGATGATGCTCGGGCTCGGCATCGTGCTGCTGTTCATGCCGGACATGATGACGAGTCCCCTGGTCGCGGCGGGACTCCTGCTGGCGGCGGCGCTTGTGACGACCATTGTCGTGCTTGTCGGTCGCCGGTCCGGATCGAAAACGGCTCGTCCTGGCGGTTGACGGCTGCGCTCAAGCTACTTTCGGACACCCTCGACCGACAGGATCAGTTCCACGTCACGTGCGGCCGGGCCGAGGTCGTAGTCGATGCCGAAGTCCTTGAGCGGAAACCGCGTGCGTCCTTCGAATCCGCGACGGTAGCCGCCCCACGGATCGGGACCGTGGCCGATGTGTTCGATCTCGATCGCGACGGGGCGGGTCACACCGCGCAGAGTCAGTTCGCCAGTGACGAGTGCACGCATGTCGCCCTTGTCTTCCAGCCCGGTGCCGACGAAAGTGGCGCTCGGAAATCGCCTGACATCGAGAAAGTCGTCGCTGCGCAGGTGACGGTCGCGCTCGGCATGGTTCGAGTCCACGCTCGGAGTGTCGATGCTCATCGTGACTCTCGAATTGGCGGGATTCTGCTCGTCGAAGGTGAACGCGCCTTCGAAGGTGTTGAAGCGTCCCTTCACGAAAGCGATCCCGAGATGACTGACGCGAAACTCGATGAAGGAATGCGCGGGGTCGATGCGATATTCCTCGGCCGCTTGCGCCAGCACGGCCCACATGCCGAGGACCGCTGCGAATAGAACTGTGCGTGAGGTGATCTTCTTCATTTTTGCCTCGATGCTCGTTCAAGGGGAATCGACTCTTTCCGGCCGCAGGATGCGCCATAGCGTATTGTCGCGATCGACGAAATGATGCTTGAGCGCACCGGCCGCGTGGACCGCAGCGAGTACCACCAGCGTGATCGCGAGGATCAGGTGGGCGTCGCCGGCCACGTCTTCTTGACCGGGAATGGAGGTAATGGTTGCCGGGATCTCGAACCAGCCGAACACCGAGACTGACCGTCCGTCGGCGGTCGACATCAGATAACCGCTGATCATGACCGCGATCAGCGTCACGTACATGAGCCGGTGCGTCCAGCTTGCAAGGCGGTGCTCCCACGCGGCATGCGTGGGCACGGGCGGCGGCGGCGGACTCACGAGTCGCCACAGCAACCGTGCGACAACGACCCCCAATAGCAGCACGCCGACGCTGCGATGGATGAACGGCAGGCGGTTGTACAGTGGATCATAGTATGTCAGCGTGGTCATGTAGAGACCGAGTGGGAACAAGCCGAGTACCGCGAGCGCCGTCACCCAGTGCAGCGCGATACTCACCCAGCCGAAGCCTTCAGCACTGTTTCGCAGCATGGATCCATCCGCCCGCCACCGATTGTTCAACAATAGCTGCCGGAAGCGTGTCCGCAAAGGACAGGGGACGCCGCCCTCGAACATCGTTGCCCGGCGCCTCCGTTCAAACCCGCGATAGCGATTCGCCGGCCACATGCGACGTAGTGCGATCGCGCCAAGTCCATGGTTTTACTGGAAATCACGGTGGTGATCAGCTATTTTTAGATTTCCCCATGCGCTGGGTCCGGTGCATTCGGTCGGTGCCGTATTGCGCGTCGCCATGGGGGCGCAACCGGCACGTGCTGACATACGGTGAATGCGTCGGATCCTCATCCAGTGGCGAGACCATGCGAGCGGGCGAACGATAGGCAGCCATGGCAGCGACATCCCGACGGAGGAGACAACATGACTGAGAAACGCGTCGAGCGCGGTCTGCGCGAACTGTACGACGAGGATCCGGAGCGGGCCGACTGGTTGGTGTTTGGGCGTATTCCCGAGGCGGACCGGCGTGGTTTTCTGAAGGGGGCGGGGCTCGCCACGATGGCTGCAGCGGTCGGGGCGGCTCTTCCGTTCGCGCGCAGCATGCCGTCCGGGTTGATCCCCGCGGCACTGGCCGATACCCATGCCGACTTTACGCTGTATGGCAAGCAGGGTTTGTTAGTGCGCAACGACAGACCGATCAACCTGGAGACCCCGCCGCATCTGCTGGACCCCGATGTCACGCCGATTGCGAACTTCTTCGTGCGCAACAACGGCGGCGTACCCGACGAGGTTGCCGACGCGGATGCATGGACGATCACCGTCGACGGCGAGGTCGACAAGCCCCTCGAATTGACACTCGCCCGCCTCAAGGCCGAGTTCGAGCAGGTGACGCTGCAGTTGCAGCTCGAATGCGGCGGCAACGGCCGGGCCGGCTTCAACCCCTCGCCACGCGGCAACCAGTGGGTCATCGGGGCAGTCGGAAACGGAGAATGGACGGGATGCCGTATGGCCGACGTGCTGTCTGCTGCCGGGGTCAAGGCTGGCGCGGTGTACACGGGGCACTACGGCGCCGATCCACACCTCTCCGGTGAGGCCGGACGCCCCTCGATCAGTCGCGGCGTGCCGATCGCCAAGGCGATGGATCCGCATACGCTCGTCGTGTGGGGCATGAACGGCGAACCGCTGCCATTGATTCACGGCGGGCCGGTGCGCATCCTCGCACCCGGCTGGCCCGGTTCGTGTTCGCAGAAGTGGCTCACCCGCATATGGGTGCGCGACCGGGAGCATGACGGCCCCGGCATGACCGGCATGTCGTATCGCCTCCCGCGCAATCCCGTCGCACCGGGTGCGGAGGTGGCGGCCGAGGATATGGTCGTGATGGAGTCCATGCCGGTCAAGTCGGTGATCACGGCTCCCGCAACCAATACGAGAGTCGCCGTCGCACGGCCCATCGAAGTTCGCGGGCACGCCTGGGCCGGAGATCGTGCGGTGCGCTCCCTGCACGTTTCGATCGACTTCGGCGCAAGCTGGATGGATGCGCGATTGAGCGTCCCGGCAAACCGCTATGCCTGGCAGCGCTGGAGCGCGCAGGTAACCCTGCCCAGCAGCGGCTATTACGAGATCTGGGCGCGCGCGACCGACGAGGCAGGCTTGATGCAACCCGCCGTGGTGCCGGGGTGGAATCCGCGCGGATACGGCAACAATGCGCAGCATCGCATTGCAGTGACCGCTGCATGATGGCCCCGCGCAATTGGGCGAGAGATCAGGCGAAGGCTGGGCGGCGATTTTCAGCTCGCATTGGGCACGGCCTGCTGGGCGCGTTACTCTGTATGGCAGTCCCGAGTGGGGATGCCCATGCGGAGGATTTCGGCGGCCTGCCGGAAGGGGACGGTCGCGTGGAGACCTACTCCAACTGCGTAATCTGTCATTCGACGATGATCATTCGCCAGCAACGCCTGACACGTCGGACGTGGGATGAAGTATTGACCTGGATGGTCGAAGAGAAGGGCATGTGGGAGTTGCCTGCGGAGGTGCGCGCGAAGGTGCTCGATTACCTTGCGGAGCATTTCGGTCCGGATTCGCCGCGCTGATCGGCACCGCCGGGGGAGCGGCAGGGTCCGTGTGGCCGGATTTGCTCGCGTTTTCGCGTCGGATCCTTGCGGCGTTCGTGGCCGTTGCCGTGCTCCCCCGGATCCGCTTTGACGCGACGTCCGGTGTCGTTCCCGTGTCGGTCGGCGCGAAACCGGTGTGGGGCGGGGCCACCCCCGCGGAGGGGGCGCCCCTGAAGCGGAGATCAGGCCGCGTTGAGGGCCTGA
>CAYOKH010000014.1:0-36691 GCA_964404505.1 uncultured Azoarcus sp. | reverse complement strand
TCGAAGCCGACGTAACCCGGAGGCGCGCCGATCAACCGCGAGACGGCATGGCGTTCCATGTATTCCGACATGTCGAAGCGCAGGAGTTCGATGCCGAGAATGTACGCCAGCTGGCGCGCCACCTCGGTCTTGCCGACGCCGGTGGGTCCGCTGAAGAGGAAGCTGCCGATCGGCTTCTGCGGGTTGCCCAGACCCGACCGTGACATCTTGATCGCGCGTGCAAGCGCCTCGATCGCGGCATCCTGTCCGAAAACGACGTTGCGCAGATCCCGTTCCAGGGTCCTGAGTGCCGTCTTGTCGTCGTTGGACACGGTACGCGGGGGGACGCGCGCGATCTTCGCGACGATTTCCTCGATCTCGTTCTTGCCGATCGTCTTGCGCTGTCGGGACTTGGGCAGGATGCGCTGGGCTGCGCCGGCCTCGTCGATGACGTCGATCGCCTTGTCCGGCAGATGACGGTCATTGATGTAGCGTGCCGACAGTTCCGCTGCCGACGACAGCGCGGCCGCAGAGTACTTGACGCTATGGTGTTCCTCGAAGCGGCTCTTGAGCCCCTTGAGGATCTCGATCGTTTCAGCGACCGAAGGCTCGACCACGTCGATCTTCTGGAAGCGGCGTGAGAGTGCGTGATCCTTCTCGAAGATCTGACGGTACTCGTTGTAGGTGGTCGCGCCGATACACTTCAGCTGCCCTGAGGAAAGTGCCGGCTTGAGCAGATTGGAGGCATCGAGCGTCCCGCCCGACGCCGCGCCCGCGCCGATCAGGGTGTGAATTTCGTCGATGAACAGGATCGCGTTGTGGGTCTCGCGCAACTGCTTCAGTACCGCCTTCAGCCGCTGTTCGAAGTCCCCCCGGTACTTGGTTCCCGCGAGCAGGGCACCCATGTCGAGAGCATAGACCTGAGCCTCCCGCAGCACATCGGGAACCCGGTCCTCGATGATGCGGCGCGCGAGGCCTTCGGCAATTGCGGTCTTGCCCACGCCGGCCTCGCCGACGAGCAGGGGATTGTTCTTGCGACGTCGGCACAGGGTCTGGATGACGCGCTCGAGTTCCCGCTCCCGCCCGATCAGCGGATCGATCTTTCCGACCAGGGCCTGCTGGTTGAGATTCTGGGTGAAGTTTTCGAGCGCACCACCGGCTTGGCTGCCCTCCTGCTCATGCTCGCCCTGTTCCTGATCCGGCCGGCTGGACATGCCTTGTGCACCCGGCTGGGGAGTCTTGGCGATGCCGTGCGATATGAAGTTGACGACGTCGAGGCGCGAAATCTTCTGGCGCTGCAGAAAATACACCGCATGGGAATCCTTCTCGCCGAAGATCGCCACCAGCACGTTCGCTCCCGTGACTTCCTTCTTGCCCGACGACTGAACGTGCAGGATCGCTCGTTGAATCACGCGCTGAAAGCCAAGCGTCGGCTGGGTGTCGATCTCGTCTTCGCTTTCGACCTTGGGCGTGTGCTCGTTGATGAATGTCGTCAATTCGCGGCGCAATTCCTCGACGTTGGCCGCACATGCGCGCAGTACCTCGGCCGCCGAAGGATTGTCCAGGAGCGCAAGCAGCAAGTGTTCGACAGTGATGAACTCATGCCGCTTCTGCCTTGCTTCGACGAAGGCCATGTGCAGGCTGACTTCAAGTTCTTGCGCGATCATTCTCAGTTTTCCTCCATCACGCAGGCCAGCGGATGCTGGTGCTGACGGGCAAAGGATACGACCTGTTCGACCTTGGTCGCAGCGACGTCCTTGGGAAAGACGCCGCAAAGTCCCGAGCCCTCTCTATGGACTTGGAGCATGATTCGCGTGGCCCGTTCGCGATCCATGCTGAAAAATTTCTGGAGGACAACGATGACGAACTCCATGGGTGTGAAATCGTCGTTCAGCAGTAGCACCTTGTAGAGGGGCGGGGGTTTGGTGCGTGTACGCTCCGCCTCGATTAGGAACTCGTCCTGCTTTCGTGTGGCCATGCGAGTCATTCTAATCGAGTCGTCGCAGAGTGCAATAGAGCTGCCAGCCATGGAAATCGGCACGATTCCGGGCCGAACTGCAACGATTCCTCTTGTGCATTGCACACTCTTTGAAGATCAGTGCTTTGAGCGAATTTCAGTGAGTTCTGGAATGGCGCCGAGGTCAGGCGACAATTGAAATATTGCGTTGCACGAATCTGAGCCGCTCATTGTGCCCAAGAAAGTGTTGACGCTGTGCTGACAAATGCGTAAAAGCAATCTGTGCGAAATGCGAAGCTTGGCATGCCGCCTTGCGCTGTCCGCCGCTGCTCGAGCGGATGCCGTCGGGGCAGGTACCGATTTTCTCGGCATGGATGCACTGACGGGGTAGTACCCGCAACACTCGGCAATTTTCAAGGATTAAGGCAATATGGCAACTGGTACCGTTAAGTGGTTCAATGATTCCAAGGGTTTCGGCTTCATTACCCCGGATGACGGCAGCGAAGATCTCTTTGCGCATTTCTCGGCAATCAACATGAACGGGTTCAAGACCCTCAAGGAGGGCGAAAAAGTCTCCTTCGAGGTGACTCAGGGACCGAAGGGCAAGCAGGCCTCAAACATCCAGAAGGCCTGAGCCCGACAGCAAAAGCGCGCGTGCCACGGGGTCGATTGGCACGACGCCGGTAGCGAAGAGGCCGCTGGATTTCCAGCGGCCTCTTTTTGATCTCCGACTACCCGGACGTCGCGGGTGGTGCGCGCGCGCCCGAAGTCACGCCCGAAGTCACTTGAGCTTGATTTCCTTGTACAGCACGTGCTTGCGCACGACCGGGTCGTACTTCATGAACTCGAGCTTGGTCGGGGTGGTACGCTTGTTCTTCGACGTGGTGTAGAAGTGACCGGTACCGGCGGTCGACTCGAGTTTGATTTTTTCGCGGGCGCCTTTGGCCATTTGAATCTCCGTTCAGTAGCTACGGTTGCTGCGCGGCCGTGTGCTCAGATCTTCTCGCCACGGGCACGAAGTTCGGAAACGACTGCGTCGATGCCCTTCTTGTCGATCGTGCGCAACGCTGCGTTGGAAACGCGCAGGCGGATCCAGCGATTTTCCGCTTCGCTCCAGAACCGGCGATTCTGCAGGTTGGGCAGGAAACGGCGCTTGGTCTTGTTGTTTGCGTGGGAAACATGGTTTCCCACCATCGGCGCTTTACCGGTCACTTGACAGACGCGAGCCATACGATGCTCCAGGGAATTCGGATTTCGGAAAACGTCGGATGGTAACGCAGAAACCCGTGGGGATGCAAGAAGTTGTGTTAGTCCCAAGTGGTAATGTCCGGTGCGAGCAAGGCCGGGATGCCCGGTCGGGGGAGGGTCGGGTGCGCGCGAACGCGGTGCAGGCGACCGGCAAGATATCCCGAGCAGTTCGTGCGGCGTGCCGTCGTCATCGACGTGTGCAAGGACCTGCCCGGGAAGCGTCGCCCGCGCGTCGGATAGATTCTATGATGACAATAGTGGTCCGGAGAGCTATGATTTTAACTTGTCAGACAACTTGGACTCGCAAGTGGGGGCAGCTTGAAGACCGAACGTCCATCGCGCCTGAGCGACACCGTGGCGCGTCAGCTCGAAGAATGGATCAGCCGCGAACGGCTCGAGCCGGGGGCGCAGCTTCCGACCGAGAAGGTCCTGTGCGAACGCTTCGGTGTCAGCCGTGCGGTGATACGCGAAGCGATCTCGCGGCTCAAGGCAGACGGCTGCGTACGGACGCGACAGGGTTCCGGCGCCTATGTCGCCGCGCTGCCGGGGCAGGGCAGCTTCCGCATCGTCGAAACTGCGCCCGACGCCCCCGAAGGACTTCCGCGCGAGGTCTCGGATGTGTTCGAGCTGCGATATCTGATCGAGACCGGTACCGCGGCGCTCGCGGCCGTTCGGCGCAATGCGGCGGACCTGGACACGATGCGCAAGGCGCTGGCGGCAATGCGTGAAGCGCTGGTGTCGGGCGTGGACGCGGTGGCCCAGGACGACGCGTTCCACGTGGCGGTGGCCGCCGCGACGCGCAATCTGCAGCTCGAGCGCTTCCAGCTGTTCATGGCGAGTCACCGGTCGGAGTCGCGCGCCCCGACATGGAGTGCAGCCGGTCATCGCGCGGGGTGGGCGCAGGAAGCCCAGGAGGAACACGAACGCATATTCGGAGCGATCGTGGCCGGCGATGCAGGCGCCGCGCAGGCGGCCGCCGCGGCGCATCTGGTACGGGCCGCGAGAAGACTGGGGCTGGATCCGCAACGCTGGGGCGCCGCCGACAATGTGGAGGTCGAGTGATGAGTGCAATCATGGAAACGGAGGCGCCGGGACAACGCGATGCGGATTTCTCCGCCGTGGACAAGGCCCGCGTCGTGGAGGCGTTGACCCGAATCCTGCCGCCCGGGACACTCATGTACGCGGCCGAAGATCTGCGGCCCTACGAATGCGATGGACTTACCGCCTATCGTCAGCTGCCGATGATCGTGGCTTTGCCGACGACCGAGGAGCAGGTGGTCGGTGTACTGAAGTGCTGCAACGAGCTGGGTGTCCCGGTCGTGGCACGCGGCGCCGGTACCGGCCTGTCGGGGGGGGCGCTGCCGCATGCGGCTGGCGTGCTGCTGTCGCTTGCGCGGTTCAACCGCATTCTCCGTCTCGATCCCCGTTCGCGTACGGCAGTGGTGCAGCCGGGCGTGCGCAACCTGGCGATCTCCGAAGCCGCGGCCCCGTTCGATCTTTACTACGCTCCGGACCCGTCCTCGCAGATCGCCTGCACCATCGGCGGCAACGTCGCGGAGAATTCGGGTGGCGTGCATTGCCTCAAGTATGGCCTTACGGTTCATAACGTGATGCGGGTGCGCGGGGTCACGATCGAGGGCGAGATCATCGAGCTTGGCAGTCACGCCCCGGATGCGCCGGGTTACGACCTGCTGGCGGCGATGATCGGTTCGGAGGGCATGCTGGCCGTGGTCACCGAGGTGACGGTCAGGCTCGTTCCCAGCCCGCAACTCGCGCAGTGCGTGCTTGCGGCTTTCGACGACGTGGTGCACGCCGGCGATGCGGTGGCGGCGATCATCGCCGCGGGCATCATTCCGGCCGGACTCGAGATGATGGACCAGCCCGCTACGGCGGCGGTCGAGGAGTTCGTCCATGCCGGGTACCCGCTGGACGCCAAGGCAATCCTGCTGTGCGAGTCGGACGGCACTCCCGAGGAAGTCGCCGAGGAGATCGAGCGAATGCGCCAGGTTCTGGAAGCGCATGGCGCCACCGAGATCCGGGTTTCACGCGACGAGGCCGAGCGGCTCAGGTTCTGGGCGGGACGCAAGGCGGCGTTCCCTGCCGCGGGGCGGCTGTCGCCGGACTACTACTGCATGGACGGGACGATCCCGCGCAAGCGGGTGGGCGAGATGCTCGAGGCGATCCAGCGCATGGAGGAGACGTACGGCCTGCGCTGCATCAACGTGTTCCACGCGGGTGACGGCAATCTCCACCCCCTGATCCTGTTCGATGCCAATCGGGAGGGAGAACTCGAACGGGCGGAGGCTTTCGGCGCCGAGATCCTGGAGCTCTCGGTCGAACTCGGCGGCACCGTCACGGGCGAGCATGGTGTCGGGATCGAGAAGATCAACCAGATGTGCAGCCAGTTTTCGCGTCCCGAACTGACAATGTTCTTCCGCGTCAAGGCCGCGTTCGATCCCGCCGGGCTGCTCAATCCGGGCAAGGCCATCCCAACCCTGAACCGCTGCGCGGACTACGGGCGCCTCCGGATCTCGAAGGGCCAGTTGCCGCATCCGGATCTGCCGAGATTCTGACGCGATGATGAGCAAGACCTGGATCCAGGTTCTGCTGGTGACGGTGCCCGTGATGTCGCTGATCGGATCGTGGCTGGCGCTGCGGGTTGTGGCCGATCGGGTTGCCCGCAGGAAGCATGACGACAAGGCGGAGTCCGAATGAACGATGTGATCGAGCAGTGGCGCGAGCGCGTACGCGAAGCGGCGTCCACGGGTGGCGTGTTGTGTCTGCGCGGAGGCGGAACAAAGGATTTCCATGGCCGCGCGCCGGTCGGCGAGTTGTTCGACACACGCGCCCATGCCGGGGTGATCGCGTACGAACCGACCGAGCTCGTCGTTACCGCGCGTGGCGGAACCTCGCTGGGCGAGCTGGAGAACCTGCTTGCCGGCGAGAAACAGCAGCTGGCATTCGAACCGCCGCACTTCGGTGATGGCGCGACCGTCGGCGGCTGTGTCTCGGCGGGGCTTTCCGGACCGCGACGTGCGAGTGCAGGCGCATTGCGCGACTTCGTGCTCGGGGTGAAGATTCTGGATGGGCGCGGCGATGTTCTCAATTTCGGCGGCCAGGTGATGAAGAATGTCGCCGGCTATGACGTGTCGCGCCTGATGGCCGGTAGCCTCGGGACGCTGGGCGTCATCCTGGAGGTGTCGCTCAAGGTGCTGCCGTGTCCCGCACGCGAAGTGACGCTGCGGTTCGCGTGCGCCGAGGACGAAGCGATCGATCGCCTCAATCGGTGGGGAGGACAGCCGCTGCCGCTGTCAGCATCGGCGTGGCACGGTGGCGTTCTGATGCTGCGACTGTCAGGTGCGGACCAGGCGGTGGCGTCGGCAATGGCGAAGCTGGGTGGCGAAGTCGTCGGGGCAGATGCCGCGCAGTCGTACTGGACCGGCGTGCGCGAACAGACGGATCGGTTCTTCGCGTTCGGGGCCGACCCGGGTTCGGAGGAGGCGGCGCCGCTGTGGCGCATGGCGGTTCCGACCGATGCGCCGGGGCTCGCGCTGCAAGGCAGGCAGATGATCGAGTGGGGCGGGGGATTGCGCTGGCTGCGTTCGACGCTGCCGGCCGGAGAAATCCGCGCACGCGCGGCCGCACTGGGCGGGCATGCCACGCTGTTTCGCGGGGGCGCACGCGAGGGCGAGGTCTTCGATCCGCTGCCGGCGCCGCTGCTGACCATCCACAGGCGCCTGAAGCGCGCATTCGACCCCTCCGGCGTCTACAACCCGGGCCGACTCTACGACGGACTCTGAACATGCAGACCCAGCTTGCCGATTTCATCAGGAATACGCCGGAAGGTCGCGAAGCAGACGAGATTCTGCGAAAGTGTGTTCATTGCGGCTTTTGCACCGCTACGTGCCCGACCTACCAGTTGCTCGGAGATGAACTCGATGGCCCGCGCGGACGCATCTATCTGATCAAGCAACTCCTCGAAGGGCACGATGTCACCGAGAAGACACGTCTGCACCTCGATCGCTGCCTCACCTGCCGCGCGTGCGAAACCACCTGCCCGTCCGGCGTTCATTACAGCCGGCTGGCGGACATAGGGCGGCACATCGTCGAGCAGCGGGTACCGCGCCGGGGGTTGGATCGGGCGGTCCGATGGGCGCTTCGGGCGCTCGTGCCGCGCACGCGCCTGTTCGGCGCGGCGATGTTCGCCGGGAGATTGGTGCGCCCGCTGCTGCCGGCCGTGCTCAAGGAGAAAGTGCCCGAACTGCAGCCGGCGGGGTCATGGCCCAGACCGCGTCATGCGCGCCGCATGATCACGCTCGCAGGCTGCGTCCAGCCGTCCATGGCGCCATCGATCAATGCCGCCACGGCGCGCGTGCTGGATGCGGTGGGGATCACGCTGCAGGAAATGCCGGGCGCCGGCTGCTGCGGCGCGGTGCGTTACCACCTGCACGACCAGGACGGCGGATGCGACGATGCGCGACGCAATATCGACGCCTGGTGGCCCGCGATCGAGCGCGGTGAGATCGAGGCGATCGTGATGACCGCATCGGGCTGCGGTGTGCAGGTCAAGGATTACCCTCACATGCTCGCGCAGGATCCCGCCTACTCGCGGAAGGCCGGGCGTGTCGCCGATTTGACCCGCGACGTGAGCGAGATCGTCGCAGCCGAGAGTGAACGCCTGGAAGCGCTGCTTGGGGCCGTCGCGGGGGCTGCCGCGGTGCCGGTTGCCTTCCATGCGCCATGCACGTTGCAGCATGGGTTCAAGGTACGCGGCGTGGTCGAGAAACTGCTCGCCGCGGCCGGCTATGCGCCAACGCCGGTACGCGATGCGCATCTGTGCTGCGGTTCGGCAGGAACCTACTCGCTTCTCCAGCCGGAACTGTCCCACCAACTCCGGGAGAACAAGCTTGGGGCCCTGGGCGAAGGGGGAGCTGGCCTCGTCGCATCGGCCAACATCGGCTGCATCACGCATCTGCAGGCCGGAACCCGGACGCCGGTTCGACACTGGATCGAACTGATCGACGAGAAGCTGACGGCAGCTTCTCGCTGAATCGGCGTCATTGCGGCGGTCACGCCGGGTGGTCAATCGCGCGGGTTGTTGGCGACGAGCATCTTCGCCTCCGCTTCGGCAACCCGCGTTCCTTCCTGGTTGGAACATACGCCTGACAGATCCACCATCCCGCCCTCGTGCTTCGGTTTCGCTTCGCACCCGGTTACGGTCCAGATGATCGTCAGGGTATCGCCGGCCATCACCGGAGCGAGAAACCGGGAGGTATGCTCGACGTAGGCGATCGCCGTGCCGTGGAACAGCATGCCGAGCTGTGCGGCCATGAACGCGGTGGTCAGGTAGCCGTGGGCGATGCGGCTTCCGTAGCGCGACTGTGCGGCAAAGCGCTGATTGGTGTGCAGCGGATTGAAGTCGCCGAACAACCCCGCGCCGAGAACGAAGTGCGTTTCGGTGAGGGTCATCGCGTTTTCGAAATCGTCGCCGTTGCTGATCTCGTTGAAGCCGCGCCCAAGGAACATGTTTTCTCCACTTAATCCATTGCAGGCCGCGAAAGGTGTGACTTTTGTCACGGATGCCGGTCGGCCATCGTCCTGTCGAAGGACCCGAAATGGGGATTGATGATTATCATTCGGTACTGTCGAATTCTGTCACATCATGTCGCTCACCGTCGAAACCTGCGTTGCACGCCATACCGGAGACCGCCTGGAGCAACAGGACCGCGTGGCGCTGTTCGCTCATCCCCGACGGCCGGGGATGATGATGGCGGTGCTTGCGGACGGCATGGGTGGGCACAGCGGCGGGTCAATGGCCGCGGAGCAGGTTCTGCTCAAGGCGAGGCAGAATTTCGAATCCTATTCCCCTGCATCGGAGATGCCGCAGCACCTGCTCAAGAGCATCGTCACTGAAGCGCATCTGGTAATCCGTCTGACGCGCTTCACGAGCGAGAAGGATCCGCACAGTACGGCCGTGGTGCTGATTCTTCAGCCCGGCCGGGTCGACTGGGTGCACTGCGGGGACTCGCGCCTGTATCACTTCAGAGGGGACTCGACGGCCAGCAGAAGCGTCGATCATTCCATCGTTGGGGAACTACAGCGCAAGGGCAGGATTGACGAAACCGGCGCGCTGAACCATCCTCAGCGCAATGTGCTGCTCTCGTGCCTGGGCAGCGAACGTGAGCCGAGGATCGATTTCGGTACGGTTGCGCCACTCGTGGCCGGCGACAGTTTTCTGCTTTGCTCGGATGGCTTGTGGAGCTACTTCTCGGATGACGAACTGGCACGGACGATTTCCGGTCTGTCTCCCCGGGACGCAGCGCGGGAACTTGTGAACCAGGCGCGTGAGCGCGCGCTCGGGTCCGGTGACAACATCGCGCTTTCGATCGTGAAACTGATGGCAGGGCCGCCTGACAGCGCTACGGGGCGCGGCGGCCGGACGACCCGATAGGCGTCGCGGCGCCTGTTTACCGGTCCGTTTTCCCGTCGCGAAGCGGGCCCGGACCCCCGCCTGTGGAAAAAACAACGTTGCGATTGGCGCGCGGGTCAGTATCATCTTGTCTTTGCGCCGCTCATGACCCCGGTTCCCATAAAACGGATGCATCAGGACAGGCGCATGAAGGGCACGAATTGTTGCGTTCGTCCGGCCGGCTTCGGGAAGGTGCGATGGATCCGGACGATTGCGCTCCGACTCGCGGCAATTGTCTGCCGGTTCGGGGCATCCGTACCAGGTTTCATCCTTTAAATCAGCCAGGGAGGACAGCCAATGCCTCTGTTAATCGGAGTGCCTTCGGAGCCCAGTCCGGGCGAACGGCGTCTGTCGGTCGTGCCGGAAGTCGTCAAGAAGTATCTCGGTCTCGGGGCGCAGGTCGTGCTCGAGTCCGGGGCTGGGGAACGTGCCCACTACCGCGATGAAACGTTCGCGGATGCGACGTTCGCGGCGAACTCCGCCGACGTGTTCGCTGCGGCGGATGTCGTTTTCTGCATTCAGCCGCCGCCGGCCAAGATGCTTGCCAAGATGAAATCGGGGAGCGTGTTGATCGGCCTGCTTCAACCGTGGTCGGATGCGAAGCGTGTCAAGCAGCTGATGGACAAGCAGATCACCGCTTTTGCGCTCGAACTCGTTCCGCGTATTTCGCGAGCTCAGAGCATGGACGCGCTCTCGAGTCAGGCCGCGGTCGCGGGATACGAATGCGCGCTGATTGCGGCCGACCACTGCCCCAAGTTCTTTCCGATGCTCACGTACGCGGCCGGCACGATTCGTCCGGCCAAGGTGCTGGTGATCGGCGCCGGGGTTGCGGGGCTGCAGGCGATCGCCACGGCGCGCCGCATCGGAGCCATGGTCGAGGCCTACGACGTGCGCCCCGAGGTCCGGGAGCAGATCGAATCGCTCGGTGCCAAGTTCGTGGATACGGGGGTGTCGGCCGCTGGTGCGGGTGGCTATGCGCGCGAATTGACGGAAGAGGAAAAGGCGCAGCAGGCCGAGCGGCTCGCCAAGGCGGTCGCGCAGTGTGACGCGCTCATCACCACCGCCGCGATTCCCGGCAGGAAGGCACCGCGCATCATCACTGCCGCGATGATCGAGCGGATGAAGCCGGGGGCGGTGGTCGTGGACCTGGCCGCGGAGTCCGGCGGCAACGTCGAAGGTACGGTCGCGGGCGAAAAGACATGGATCGGTGACGTTCTGGTGATCGGTCCGACGCATATCGCCAGCCGCATGCCGGTGCATGCTTCCGAGATGTACGCGAAGAACGTCTTCAACTTCATTTCACCGTTCATCAAGGACGGCGCGCTGACCCTGGACTGGGAAGACGACGTGATCGCCGGCACCTGCCTCACCCATGCGGGCGAGGTCAGGCACGCCGGCGTCAAAGAAGTGCTCGGACTGTAAGCGGAGGACGCGACGATGGAAGGCTTTACCGCACTGTATATCTTCATGCTGGCGGCGTTCACCGGATACGAGGTGATTTCGCGCGTGCCGGTGATCCTGCACACCCCGCTGATGTCGGGGTCGAACTTCATTCACGGGGTGGTCCTGGTGGGGGCGATGGTCGCGCTTGGCAAGGCGGATCCGGACGAGCCGCTGCAGCTGCTGATCGGCTTCATTGCCGTGTTTCTCGGCGCGGCCAACGCAGCCGGCGGTTATGTGGTGACCGAACGGATGCTGGCCATGTTCAAGACCCGCAAGACCAAGGAAGGGGGCGCCCAATGACTGCAAACTGGTTTGTCAATGCGACCTATTTCGTGGCCGCAGTGGTATTCATTATCGGCCTGAAGGCGATGAGTTCGCCGGTGACCGCGCGCAAGGGGATCGTCTGGGCCGGGTTTGCGATGGTGGCGGCAACCGTTGTGACCTTCTTCACTCCGGGGCTCAACAATATCGGCCTGATGGTTCTGGCGATCGTTCTCGGTGGTGGCGTGGCGTGGTGGTCGGGCAAGATCGTCAAGATGACCGACATGCCGCAGATGGTTGCGATCTATAACGGCATGGGCGGCGGCGCTGCAGCGGGTATCGCGGCGGTCGAACTGGTGAAGGGTGTGCCGCACAATGCCATCACCTCGACCCTTCTGGTGCTCGGTGCGATCATCGGTTCGGTCGCGTTCTCGGGTTCCTGCGTCGCGTTCGCCAAACTTCAGGGCTTGATGAACAGGGCGATTCGCCTGCCGCAGCAGAACAACGTCAATTTCTTCCTGACCTTGCTGACCTTCGGCGTGGGTCTGACGGTGGGATATTCCTCCGCGCCGTCCGGCTTCGAGATCTTTCTCTTTTTCGTGCTGGCGCTGGCACTCGGAGTCGTCCTTGTGCTGCCCATCGGCGGCGCGGACATGCCGGTGGTGATTTCGTTGCTGAACGCCTTCACCGGCCTTGCGGTTGGTTTCAAGGGTTTCGTGCTCGGTAATCCGGCGCTGATCGTGGCCGGCATCATTGTCGGCGCGTCGGGCATGCTGCTGACGCAGTTGATGGCCAAGGCGATGAATCGTCCGATCCGGAACATCATCTTCTCGCCCATCACGGGCGAAGCGGCCGTCTCCGACGGCAGCGAGGTGCAGGGCAGCATCCGTGACCTTTCGCCGCTGGATGCGGCGTCTCTGATGCGCTACGGGCAGAAGGTCATCGTCGTGCCGGGATACGGCATGGCGGTGGCGGGTGCTCAGCACAAGGTGTGGGAGATGGCACAGCTGCTCGAGGAAGGCGGGGTCGAGGTGAAGTTCGCGATCCATCCGGTGGCTGGGCGCATGCCGGGGCACATGAACGTGCTGCTGGCCGAAGCTGGTGTGCCCTATGACAAGATATTCGACCTCGAGGAGATCAATGCCGACTTCGCACAGGCCGACGTTGCGCTCGTGATCGGTGCGAACGATGTCGTGAACCCGGTCGCACGAACCGACAAGTCGAGCCCGATCTACGGCATGCCCATTCTGAACGCCGACATGGCGCAGAACGTCATCGTCGTCAAACGCGGCAAGGGGGCCGGTTATTCCGGGATCGAGAATGCGCTGTTCTACAAGGACAACTGCCGGATGCTGTACGGCAGCGCGCAGGACGTGATCGGTCAGGTCATCACCCATGTGAAGGAACTGGAGGTCTGACCGCCTGAACGGCGTGCGCTGCGCTGCAGCCACGCCGTTCGTCCATCCATCACTCCTCCGGACATTCGGTTCACATGGTCGGGGCCGGTGTCGTCGACGTGCCTCCGGAGGTTCGGCAATGATCCGCAGATGTAGGTTTTCCGGATGAGTTCGGGAAAGTGCAAGTCGCGCGTTTCAGCCTGATGGCGGCACGGCCGGCCAACTGCCGGACCCTGCCGGATTGCTGATCACGGGAGCGATCGACCGCCTGCATTGCGCGCAAGGAGTTCGCGGAAGCCGGCGGCCGTCATGGGCGGGCCGAACAGCGGCCCCTGTTGCAGATGGCAGCCGAGAGCCGCAAGGAATGCCTGCTGCGCCTTGCTCTCGACACCGCGAGCGAAGATCTCCAGCCCGAGTATATTCGCCATGCCTGCGATGGCTTGGACGATCGCCTCGCTGTCCTCATTCCTGCCGACCTTGCCAACGAGTGTGCGGTCGAGCTTGATCGCGCCTATGGGGAGGTGCTTGAGGCCGGGGATATAGGCGAGCCCCAGACCGAAATCGTCGATCGCGAGACGGACACCCTTGCGCCGCAATGCCGTGAGGGTGCTGAATACGACTTCGGATGCCTCGTTCAGGATCTGCGCCTCGAAGTCGAGTTCGAGTCGGTCGGCGTTGATGCCGGACCCGTCGAGTGCAACTGCAATCGACTCGGCGAGGCTGCCATCGAATACCTGATCGTTGGCAATGTTGACCGTAAGGCCGGGAATCCGGTCGTCGCTTTCGGGCCATGCCGCCGCCTCGGTGCATGCGGTGCGCAGAACCCAATCGCCCATCTGCGCCAGAATGCCGCGCTCGTGCGCCTCATTCCTGAATCGGCCGAACGGCAGCAATCCCAGTTCGGGATGTGACCAGCGCAGCAGGGCTTCGCCGCTGCGTATCCGGCCGTCGCGCGTGTCAATCAGAGGCTGGAAGTGAATCTCCAACTGACGGAAATCGATCGACTTTCCGTCGCGAAGCAACAGTGGGTCCAGGATTCCATCGGGGGCGGGCCGCTGCCGCGAGGCCGCGACGTCCGGAACGACCTGCCGGGCTCCATGGGTGGGCAGCACCAGTACCCGCCAGCCCTGTCTGGGGCCCGGAAGAACCCGGGCCTGAACCGTTTCCGGCTGATCGTTGATTCGAAGCCGGGCGATCTGCGGGGCACCCGGTTCGGGCCACTCGATGTCGAGGCAGGTGCGTGCAGGGTGACCTACGAGACTGGCCCGGTCGCGACCCATTGTATTCAGCGCGACTGCGTTGGCGGCTGCGACCGTATCCGCTTCGTCCACCACGATGACCGGCTGTTCGAGCGCCGCGGCGAGACGCGGCCAAAGACTGTCGGCGCAACGTGTCTCGGAATACGTTTCCGCTATGACGTCGGGACTCAGAATGAGGGCGTGCACGCCTGGCCGGATGCGCGCGGCGGCGATGAATCGCACGTCGCGCTGACGCCCGCCGGGCAGCGAGATGCGCAGGCTCCCGCGCATCTCGCCCTGGATGAACAGTCGGGCGCGAGCCTCGAGAAACGCACGTTCGCTGGGGAAGAGATCGGCAAGGGGCTTTCCGGCAATCTGCCGGTAGTCGCGTTCGAGCAGCCGGCATGCGGCACTGTTGGCTTCCAGGACGACTTCGTCGCCGGTGATGATCAGACCCTCGTCGATCAACTCCAGCAGCGCAAGATACAGACCCGTCTCCAGACCCTCGGAAAAATCACCGATGAAAGGGTCCTCGGGGGGGTGATCGCCTTGTGCTCCAGTACCCGCATTCATTTTGACGGTCATTCCGGTGTCCGTTTTGCGTCCTGTGACGTATGCCCCGGTGTGCACCCGAGGGGAACGTCAAGTGTGAAAGCAGGATACTTGAAACGGCCAGCCCGGATCGCCGGAATAGCGGGGCAACCTGGCGCTATTTCCGGCCGAGACCGCCGAGCAGGACCGCGATCGGGCGCCTTGGCCGGTGCAGCGCGGGTCCCGTCGGGTTGTCGTGCGCGGGCCCTGACGCGTCGTGGGGGCCGATATCCGCTCCGGCACTGGTCGACACATATGGCTTGCTGTAGTCGAAGCCGTCGGCGGCGATTGTCCCACGTGGCTTCTGCCTCCGGCTGTCCGCCGGTCTGCTTGCAGCGCGAGGCGCAGCTTCCCGCGCGGGCTCGGCACTGCCGCGCTCGTTCCTGACGCCACGCTTTCTGCGGCTGCCGGCCTCCGAGTAGTCGGGTTCGGGGTTGAATCCGGGCACGCCTTCCTGTGGAATCTCGAACTTGATCAGCTTCTCGATCTCGCTCAGGCGCTGCTTCTCTTCCGCACAGACCAGTGATACCGCATGGCCCTGACGTCCGGCGCGACCCGTCCGGCCGATACGGTGAATGTAGTCCTCGGCCGTATGGGGCAGCTCGAAGTTGATCACCGAGGGCAGATCGTCGATGTCGAGCCCGCGTGCGGCGACGTCGGTGGCAACCAGCACCCGAAGCTTGCCGGATTTGAAGGCTTCCAGAGTTTCGGTTCGCTGTGCCTGACTCTTGTCGCCATGTATCGAGTCTGCTGCAATGCCGTGGCGCTCGAGGAAGTGGGCGAGGCGGCCGCACAGCATCTTGGTATCCACGAACACCAGCGCCTGGGTATCGGGCTCGTGGCGCAGAATGTGCGCGAGCAGATTGCGCTTGAGGCCGGCAGACACGGGATGAACCCTGTGCGTGATCGTCTCGGAGACCATATTGCGGCGCGCGACTTCGATCAACTGCGGGTTCTTGAGCATGCGGTCGGCGAGATTCTTGATCTCCTCCGAGAACGTGGCGGAGAAGAGGAGGCTCTGGCGTGCGGCTGGAAGCAGATCGAGGATCCGCCGGATGTCCGGGATGAAACCCATGTCGAGCATGCGATCGGCCTCGTCGAGAACGAGGACCTCGACCTGGCCGAACTGGATGCTCTTTTGCTGAACGTGATCGAGCAGGCGGCCCGGTGTGGCCACGACGATCTCGACCCCGCGGCGCAGTTCCTCGGTCTGGGCGCGCATGTCGACGCCGCCGTAGATGCATGTCGAGCGCAGGGGAACGTACTTGCTGTAGGTCTGGACCGCTTCATGCACCTGGACCGCGAGTTCGCGCGTCGGCGCGACGATGAGCGCGCGGACGGGATGTCGTGCGGGACTTGCCGAGGTGTTCGCATGGCGCGCCAGACGCTGGACCAGCGGGAGCGTGAATCCCGCCGTTTTTCCGGTGCCTGTCTGCGCACCGCCCATGACGTCGAGCCCTTTCAGGATGACCGGAATGGCTTGCTGCTGGATCGGGGTCGGATCGGTATAGCCGGACTCGGCTACTGCGCGTAGCAACTCGGGAATCAGCCCGAGGTCGGCGAAGCTCATAGGCGCCTTTCATGAATGGGGCGGCCGCTAGCGCATTGCGCCGGAGGGCGCTGGATCGAACACTGACCGGTCCGTATCGCGTCCGGCGAAGGTGCTGCTGTGCGACTGCCTGAAACGTTGAAAAACGCAAATTATACACGTGCGGGCAAAGTGTCCTCTGCGCAAGTTCTTCCGAGAAAGTCCGGGCATCACTTGCGAAGTGCAAGGTACGCGGTAACTTCCTCCCGATCGTGATAGAGATGCTTGATGCGCAAGTCGTACGCTCCGACGTTGGCAAGGCGCTTGTGGATCAGGGCCTGACACTGCCGAACCGCGTCGAGGCGCTTTTTCATCGGCAGCTTGAGGTTGAAGATCGAGCGGCGACAACGACCCGTCCCGATCCAGTCGGCGACCAGCGATGCAATGCGCGACGGCTGCTCGACCATGTCGCACACCATCCATTCCACCGGTCGTTTCGGACGCCAGGTGAATCCGTCGGCGCACAAGTGTTCGACCATGTCGGTCGCCATTACCGACGCGGCCATCGCGCCGTTGTCCACCGCAGTTACGTGCAGGCCGCGATGCGCCAGTTGCCAGGTCCATCCGCCCGGAGCGGCACCCAGATCGACGGCCCTGAGGCCAGCCCGAAGAGTGTTGGTGCGCTCCTCCTCGGTGAGCAGGGTGAATATCGCTTCGGCCAGTTTGAGCGTGGAGCGGCTGCCGGCTTCGCGGGGCATGCGCAGGCGCGGGATCCCCATTGGCCACAGGGACGCGCTGCCCGGCAGGGCTGCACACAGCCATGCCGTGCGGGCGTCCGCGAAGAGAACATGCAGCTCGGCCAGTTCCTTGCGGCGGGGGCGCAGGGCGCCGGCCTTCTCCAGGGCGGCCTCGAACAGCGGCGCGAAGCGGCGGCAGAAACCGGATTGCTGCTTGGCTTCGTCCGTGTCCGGTGTCTCGAGGCTGACCGCCGAGAAACGCTGTCCGGCACTGCGGGCGAGGGTGACCAGCGGTGTTGCCCGATCCCGCTCGGGCAAATCGTCGAGGCGGGCGAACCAGGGCAGCAACTGGCGCGCGAAAATCAGGCTGCGCCAGTGGCAGCTTTCGGCGAGTTCACGGAACGGCACGCCCGCGATTGCCTCGAAGACCACAAATGCATCGCCGGGCTGAGCACGGACGAAACCCTTCAGTCCGACTCCGGCCGCGAACCGGTCGAGCTCGGCCGCGAGTTCGTTCTCGAATCCGGCGCGGCACAGGGCGAGCATGCCGAAGGCGAGGGCTTCCGGATCGGGTGGGGGCGGGCTGCGGTCAGGGGCGGGCATCGGTCCATGCTCGGTGGAGCGTCGGTGTGTCGTATCATCGTTCATTGGTCGTGGATGATAAGCCCCGGGTGACCGGGGGCAAAGTCGAAGGAGGATGTCTCTGCATGACGTATCGAGCTTGCAGTCCGGCCCGTGGGGGAAATCGACACGGTGCCCTGCGTCTTGCGAGTCCCGCACCGTGACTTGGGCGGCAGATGCAGCGAAGGACGATTGCGCATGATGCGGGAGCGCTGGCCCTATGCGCCGGTGCTGGCCCATCGATGCGGCGGCCGGTTGGCACCGGAGAACACCCTGGCGGGTCTGGATGCGGCGGCACGCGTGTGCCGGGGTGTCGAATTCGATGTAATGCTCAGCGGCAGCGGATCGCCGGTCGTGATTCACGACGAGACGCTCGATCGCACGACGAACGGCTCGGGTCGGGTTGCCGAGACCCCGGACGAGGTGTTGCAGACGCTTGATGCCGGGGCGTGGTTCGGCTCGCGTTTCGCCGGAGAGCGTTTGCCGATGTTTGCGCAGGCGGTGCGACGGTGCCTGGCCCTGGGCCTGGATGCGAACGTCGAGATCAAGCCTTCGTCGGGGCGGGACTACGTGACCGGCCGGGCCATCGCGCGGCAGACCAGGGAGCTGTGGAAGGACGCCGCGCGTCCGCCGCTACTCTCGTCATTCTCCGACGGGGCCTTGCGCGCAGCGGCCGAGGTTGCGCCGGAGCTGCCGCGCGGGCTGCTGGTCGGCAGGATACCCCCCGACTGGCTGCAGCGATGCCGGCATGTGGGCGCGGTCGCACTGCACGCGGATACGCGCTTTCTGGACAGGGATCGGGTTCGCGCCGTTCTCGCTAGCCATTTCTGGCTCGTCACCTATACGGAGAACGACGCACTGCGCGCCCGTACCTTGTTCGAGTGGGGTGTGGACTGCGTAATAACGGATTTTCCGGATCGGTTCGCCCATCCGGATGGGTACGGGATCCCGGGGACGTCGCTCCCACCGGCGTGAATTCTTGACGGGGGGGCGACTGCCCCATACCATCCGCCTTTTCTGTGAGCATCGCACCTTGAGCACACAGCAGCAGCTATTCGGGCCCATCGCCGCCGACATGCAGGCGGTCGACGCGGTCATACGTCGACGCCTGCATTCCGATGTCGTGCTCATCCGGCAGGTGGCCGAATACATCATCAACAGCGGCGGCAAGCGTCTGCGCCCGGCCCTGATGCTCCTTGCCTCAGGTGCCATGGGTTATCGGGGGACCAGTCACCACGAGTTGGCGGCGGTGGTGGAATTCATCCACACGGCCACGCTTCTTCATGACGATGTCGTGGACGAATCCGAGTTGCGTCGCGGGAACAAGACGGCAAATGCCCTTTTCGGCAATGCGGCATCGGTGCTGGTCGGTGATTTCCTGTACTCGCGTGCATTCCAGATGATGGTGGCGGTCGACAACATGCGGGTCATGCGGGTTCTCGCCGATGCGACCAACGTGATCGCCGAAGGCGAGGTCCTGCAGTTGCTCAACTGCCATAATGCCGACGTGGACATCGAGGACTACCTCAGGGTCATCCGATTCAAGACCGCCAAGCTGTTCGAGGCCGCCACGCGGCTGGGCGCGATCCTGGGGGGGGCTGACGCGGCGCGGGAGGAAAGGCTCGCAGCCTTCGGAATGCATCTCGGGACGGCGTTTCAGATCATCGACGACGTACTCGACTACTCGTCGGAAGAGGCCGCGACCGGGAAGCACCTCGGTGACGACCTGGCAGAAGGCAAACCCACGCTTCCACTAATATTCGCGATGCTGCGCGGGACGCCCGAGCAGGTTGGAATGGTGCGCCGTGCCATCGAGACCGGCGGCCGGGACGATTTTCCGACAATTCTGGAGACCATACTGACCACGGGTGCACTCGATGAGGCGCGGAAGCGTGCCGAGGTCGAGACCGGTCTCGCGGTCGAACTGATCGAAGATTTACCGTCTTCCGTTTTCAAGGATGCGCTGCTAAAATTGGCGTCCTTTGCAGTCGAGCGCGACCACTGATCGGCTGCGGGAACGTCGGGGAATAGCTCAGCCTGGTAGAGCACTGCGTTCGGGACGCAGGGGCCGGAGGTTCGAATCCTCTTTCCCCGACCACTTAGCACGTAAACGAATCAGAGTCCTGGCGTCTGATTTGCTGCACGTCGGAGCAGCTTTGAACGTGCTTGGCTCCCGTCCTGCGCCAAGGGAAGCCTTACTTGTGAGGGTACTGATGGCCCTCGAGCAGGGGGTGGTGAGTCGAGTTGGAACCCCATGGCATTGACCAACAGACTCAGGGAAAAAGGCCAGTCGAGACACTGGCCTTTTGAATATCGGGCCGATTCGGGTGCTGTTGGCTGATCGCTTCGTCAATATGCCCGGGCTGCCGGCGGTGCGACGCCGAGGTTATTGGTCACGCGCCTGACGCCATTGACGCTTTCCGCAGCCACGCCTGCGGCTTTCTGCTCGGTCGCGGTTTCGACCAGACCCCACAGCTGTACCTCGCCCTCGGAGACGATCACGTTGATCCTGCCGTCCGACAAGCCGGCCTTCGCGGTCAATTCGTGCAGTACCCTGTCGCGGAGGGTTTGATCGTCGTCAGAGCCGCCGGCGGTGTCATTTTGGAAGGCCATCGCAAAGCCCTGCAGCAGGTTGGCGCGGCTGACGATGCCGACGAGCTTGCCGTCCCTGACCACCGGTACCCGCTTGATGTGGCGCTTCTCCAGGGTCTGGGCGATCTTGTACAGGGGAGTATCTTCGGTGACCGTGACCGGGTCGCGGCTCATGATGTCTTCGGCCTTGCGCCCGTGCGACTTGATGTATTTTTCGGCGTCGTTCGATCCGGAGAACAGTGCGCTCAGCCACCACGAGTCGCGCCTTTCGGTCATGTTCTCGACCCGGCGCATCAGGTCTCCCTCGCTGACGATGCCGACGACGCGCTGATCCGAGGTCACCACCGGTAGCGCGCTGATGCGATTCTGCATCAGCAGTTCGACGATCTCGCGGACCTCGGTGTTCGGTGAAACGGTAATGACGTTCTTGGTCATGACATCGGCTGCTTTCATGAATGTTCTCCTGGTCGTTGTTCGCGATCGTGCGAAATTTCGGATTCGAGGGCTGTGTTGCTATTCTACTCAGGGCTCAGGCTCCGAGTTCGACTGCACCCTCGGCGACGAGTGCGGTGATTTCCGCGTTCGAAAAACCGTGCTGCTGCAAGACCTCGCGCGTGTGCTGACCAAGCATCGGAGCGGGTCCGCGAACGCCTCCCGGGGTGTGGCTGAACTTGATCGGCAAACCGAGTGTGCGTGTCCGTCCGGCGCGCGGGTGATCGACCTCGATTACCATCTCGCGCGCGAGTGTCTGCGGGTCGGCCGCCATCTCCGCAATGCTGTTGATTGGCCCGGCCGGGATGCCGGCGGCGTCCAGATCGGCGAGCCACTCTTTCGTGGTCCGTTCCTTGAGGTGGTCGCCGAGCAGGCGTGCGAGTTCGTCCCGGTTGCCCATGCGTGCCGTATTGGTCTCGAAGCGCGGGTCCGTAATCAGTTCCGGCGCGCCCACCAGGGTCGCGATGCGTTCCCAGTTGGCCTGGTTGGCGCCGCCGATGTTGATCCAGCCGTCGCGCGTCGGAAAAGCCTGGTAGGGGGCGGCGAGAATGTGGGCCGAACCGGTGGGACCAGGTGAAATGCCGGTCGCGAAATAGATCGCCGACTGCCAGAAAGTCTGCTGGATGCCGGCCTCCATCAGGGACGTGTCCACCATCTGGCCGCGGCCGGTCCTGAGCCGGTGCACATAGGCCGAAACGATGCCTAGTGCGGCGAGAATGCCGGCGTTGATGTCGGTCACCGGGGGGCCCGCCTTGACCGGTGCGCCACCCGGCTCGCCGGTGACGCTCATGATGCCCGACGCTCCTTGGGCGATCAGATCGAAGCCGCCCTTGTCGGCGTAGGGGCCGCTGCGCCCGTAGCCGGAGATCGCACAATAGATCAACGCGGGGTTGATCGCCTTCAGTGTTTCGTAGCCGACGCCAAGCTTGTCGAGCGCGCCCTTGCGGAAGTTCTCCAGCAGCACGTCCGAGTCCGCGGCAAGTCGCTTCAACACCGACCTGCCACCTGCGGTCTTGAGATTGACCGCAATCGAGCGCTTGTTCCGGTTCATCATCATGAACGCGGCCGATTCACCATTTACCTGGGGGTCCGCGTAGCGTCGCGAATCATCACCGCCCGGAAGCCGCTCGACCTTGATCACATCCGCGCCCATGTCGGCAAGCAGGGTGCCGCAAGTCGGACCAGCCATGATCTGCGCCAGTTCGAGTACCCTGACGCCGGTGAGCGGGCCATTCTTCGCGTCGGTCATGTTCGTCTCGTTCGATGTCGCAGTTGGGTTCACTTGCCGATGAACTCGGGTCTGACCTTGCTCAGGAAGGCCTGGTATCCGATTCTGAAGTCCTCGGTGTCATAACACTTGAAGCCTTCGTCAATATCCGCCTCCGTGAGCGGTTCACCAGACTCGATCTGGCGAATGAACTGCTTGTGCCAGCGTGCGACCAACGGCGCACCACACGCGATTCGCCGCGCAGCGGAGTAGGCCTCGTTCTCGACTTGTCCGTCTGCGACGACGCGACTGACCAGACCCTTGTCCAGAGCCTCGCGGGCGTCGAAAACCCGGCCCTCGAGCAGGATCTCGAGGGTGGTGGCGCGGCCGACCAGTTTCAGCAGCGCACCGATCTCGGCGTGTGCCATCACCAGACCAAGTCTGTTGATCGGCACGCCGAAACGGCTCGAATCGCCGCAGATGCGCATGTCGCACAGCGCGGCAATCTCGAGTCCACCGCCGACGCAGATACCCTGGATCAATGCGATGATGGGATGCCGGCATTCCGAAATTGAAGACAATGCGCCGTGCAGAACCGTCCCGTAGGCCTTGCCCTGGGCGAAGCTGAAGCGGTCGGTCCTGAACTCGGAGATGTCGTTGCCCGGGGCGAAGGACTGGTTGCCGGCGCCGCGAATCACGATGCAGCGGATGTCGTCGCGCGCCGAGAGTTCGCGCATGGTGTCACCGAGTTGTTGCCACATCGGCTTGGTCAGGGCGTTGAGCTTGTCGGGGCGGTTCAATACCACGGTGGCCACGCGGCCATCGACTTGGGTCAGGATGAGATCGATCATGGGTCTGGTCACCATCTTGGTTGTACGGTTAGGGCCCGGCCATCGACCGCGCTGGTGCGGGGTCGATGGCCGGGCGCTCTGGAATGCCGTGATCGCGTTCGGTCAACGATAGAAGTACTCGACCAGGAACATCGGGATTGCCGGGATGTAGGTCACCAACAGCAGCAGCACGACCAGTACGCCGATGAAGGGCAAGTTGACCCGGGTGACCTTCCACATGTCGGCCTTGGCGATCGAGCACGAGGTCATCAGCACGCTCGCCACCGGCGGGGTCTGCTGACCGATGCCGAGGTTCAGGGTTACGATCAGGCCGAAGTGCACCGGGTCGATGCCGACCGCATTCACGAGCGGCATCACGATCGGCACCACCAGGATGATCGCGGCGGCCGAGTGCAGGAACAGCCCGACCAGCAGGAAGAACACGTTCAGCATGCCGAGAACCGCGTACTTGTTGTCGGTAAGGGCGGACAGGTAGGCAGCCAGTTGCTGCGGCATCTGCTGCTCGGTCAACAGATGGCCGAGCAGCGCGGAGGCGGCGACCAGCAGCATCACCACCGCGGTCTGGATCCCGCCATCGACCATCGCTTCGTAGAGGTGCCTGAAGTTGAGCTCACGGTAGATCACGCCACCGATGAACAGTGCCGCCAGGACCGCCAGTGCCGCGCCTTCGGTGGCGGTGACCCAGCCGCCGAAGATGCCGCCGAGGATGATCAGCGGCAGCAGGAAGGCCCAGGCGGCGTCCTTGAAGGTGCTCTTGACCTTGCCCCAGCTGAAGACCTCCTCGACCGGATAGTTGTAGCGGCGCGCATACCAGTAGGCGAGCGCCATCATTCCGCCGCCACCGAGAATGCCGGGGATGATGCCGGCGACGAAAATCTGGACCACCGAGGTGTCGGCCATGACCGCATACAGGATCATCGGAATCGACGGCGGGATGATCACCGCCAGTGTCGCCGAAGACGATGTGATCGCGGCAGCGAACTCCTTCGGATAACCCTTCTTCTTCATCGCCGGAATGAGGATCGAGCCCATTGCGGCGACGTCGGCGACCGCGGAGCCGGAAATCTCCGCGAAGAACAGCGAGGTGCCGATGTTGACCATCGCAAGGCCGCCCTTGATGAAACCGAAGAGCGCCGATGCAAATGCGATCAGGCGTCGCGACAGGCTGGACGAGTTCATGATCGCACCGGCCAGGATGAACAGCGGAATCGCCAGCAGCGGAAAGCTGGTCGCCCCCGAGAACATCGTGATCGCGGCGCTGAGCAAGGCGTCCCAACCGCCTGCCAGCACCATCGCGGTCATCGCGACCACCCCGAGCGAGATCCCGATCGGGACGTTGATGAAGATCAGTGCCAGCAGCCCCAGAAACATCAACAGGGAGGTCATTTCCGCAGGGCCTCCTCGAGCAGCTTTTCGTCGGCATCGACGATGCCTTTGCCGCGTGCCTGGGCGAGCACTTCAGGCAGACTGCACAACTGGGCAAGGATGAACAGGGCCGAGCCGATCGGAATCACTGACTGGGTCAGGCGGGTCGGGACATTGGGCATGCTGACCATGGTGTCGCCTTCGAGAATGATCAGCACCTGCAGGCCGTACCAGGCCAGAAGCGCAAAGAACGCGATGATGATGAATTCGCTCAGGAGCACGGCCGCTACCCTCAGATTGGGCGGCATGACATTGACCAGGCCCGGAAAACCGATATGGGCGCGCTTGAGTGCCGCGAGCGCAGCGCCGTAGTAGGTCAGCCAGGCGAGCAGGATGGAGGCGCCTTCGTCATACCAGACCAGCGGAATGCCGAGCTTGCGGTAGAACACGCCCATCAGCACGACGACGGCAAGTGTGCCCAGCAGGAAGATGACAAACGCGGTCAGGATGCGTTCGAACGCGTTTCTGAGCGAGGAAAACACGGTGCGGGTGTCCTTGCGGAAGGATTGCTCTCGTGAGACATCACCGCTCGCGTGCGAGCGGTGATGTCTTTCGGCACTGCCGGATCGGGAATCGGTCAGCCGCGATCAGAACGCGGCGCCGAGTGTGACGGCCTTGTCGACGAGTGCTCCGCCGGCTGGCACTTCCTTGCCGAACTCTTCGTACACCGCCTTGCTGGCGGCGATGAAGGCGTCCTTGTCGGCCTCATTGACCGCGACGCCGGCTTTCTTGATGTTGTCCAGCAGCTCGTTCTCCAGACGTGCCGCGGTCTCATACACGAAGGGCTGGGTTTCGCGCGCGGTCTGCTCCAGGATCTCGCGCACGTCCGCCGGGAGGGAGTCCCACTTGCGTGCTCCGGCGGTGAGATAGGCCGGCGTGTAGACGTGGCCGGTCAGGGACAGGTACTTCTGCACTTCCTGGAACTTCGAAGAGTAGATCTGGGTCAGGGGGTTTTCCTGGCCGTCCATCACCCCCGTCTGAAGGGCGACGAACACTTCCGACAGGGCCATCGGCGACGGGTTGGCGCCGTACGCCTGGAACATCTTCACCCGCCATACGCCCTGAGGCGTGCGCAGGCGCATTGCGCGCAGGTCTTCCGGCTTGACGATCGGGCGGACGTTGTTGGTGATGTGGCGGAAACCGTTCTCCCAAACGGCGAGAATCCTGTAACCGCGCTCCTCGACCATCGGGGCGAGTGACGGCCACAGGATCTCCTCCTCGATCTTCTGCATGTGCTCACGATTCTTCACCAGATAGGGCATTTCGAACATGCCGAATGCATCCACCGTGGAGGACATCACCGTTGAGGGCAGGGCCAATTCGAGGGTGCCCAGGCGCAGCTTCTGCATCATCTCGGCATCGCTGCCCAACTGGCTGGCACCGAACACGACGACCTTCCCCTTGTCGCCAAGGCGCTCATTGGCGACCCGTGCAAACTCGTTGGACGAGAGCTCGAACAGCGAGCCGGGGCCTCCGACGTGACCGAGCTTGATCTCGATCTGCGCCTGGGCAGGCGCGATGAAACCCGCGGTCAGGGCCAGAATTCCTGTGGCAAGTAGCTTCTTCATGGTTTGTCTCCTCTATGTGTTTTTGTGCGTGTGAAGCAATGGTGACCACCGGTGCCGGGGCCGTGCCCCACGGTAGTCTACTACGCGGTACTGCCATTCCTCACGCCGCCGCATTCAGCTCTGCCTGCTGTGGGTGCGCCGCGAAGAAGTCCATGGCCGCCTGCACGCCGCTGCCTGCAAGCGGGACACCGAACAGCTTCATGCCCATTTCGACCCCCGACAGCGTTGCCATCAGCGTGAGGTCATTGCAGTCGCCAAGGTGTCCGATACGGAACATGCGGCCTTTGACCTTGCCCAGACCGGTGCCCAGCGAGAGGTCGAAGCGCTCGTGGATCAGTTTGCGCAATGCGTCGGCATCGACGCCGGGCGGCGTGATCACGCCGGTAAGGACGGGCGAGTAAACCTCCGGGGCGGCGCACTGAATCGGCAACCCCCAGGCATTGACTGCCGCGCGCACGCCCTTCGCCCAGCGCCGGTGTCGCGCGAATACCGCATCCAGCCCGTCCTCGAGCAGCATGTCGATGGCTTCGTGCAGGCCATACAGCAGGTTGGTGTTGGGAGTGTAGGGCCAGTAGCCGCTCTTGTTGCCTTCGATGATTTCGTCCCACGCCCAGAAGGCCTTGGGGAGCTTCGCGCTGCGGCTGACTTCCAGTGCCCTGGGCGACACGGCATTGAAGCTGATGCCCGGGGGCAGCATCAGACCCTTTTGCGAGCCGCTGATGGAGACGTCCACGGCCCATTCGTCGTGGCGGTAATCCGTGCATGCGAGGCCCGAGATCGAGTCGACCATGAGCAGGGCCGGATGCCCGGTGGCGTCGATCGCACGGCGCACCGCGGCGATATTCGAGGTCACGCCGGTCGAGGTTTCGTTATGCACGACGCAGACCGCCTTGATGCGGTGTTCGGTGTCGCGACTGAGACGTTCCTCGATCAGATCGGCCTGCACGCCATTGCGCCAGCTCGTCGGCAGGCCGGTCTCGTCCTTGCCCGGCAGCGCGAGGGACTCGATTTCGAGCCCGAGGCGGGTGGCCATTTTCTGCCACAGTGAGGCGAAATGACCCGTTTCGTACATCAGCACGAGGTCGCCGGGGCTCATCGTGTTCGCGAGGGCGGCTTCCCACGCGCCGGTACCGGAGGACGGGTAGATCACGACCGGATGATTCGTCCGAAAGATCTTCCGGATTCCGCTCAACACCTTGAGGCCGAGTACGCCGAATTCGGGCCCGCGGTGGTCGATGGTGGGCAGGCTCATTGCGCGCAGGATACGGTCGGGTACCGGGCTCGGGCCGGGGATCTGCAGAAAGTGCCGGCCGCTGGGGTGAGCGTCGAGGGTCAGCATGGTTGTCTCTCTCCTGAAGGTAACTGTAGTTTTGCATACAAAAGATGTTTGTCAATGAAAATTGCTCTGAATGCCTTATAATGACTCAATCAACAAATAATAGTTTGCATACAAACTGAGCGGAAGCATGAGCGACATCATCTCGGTCCCGAGGCCGGCCCTGCACCAGGAGGTTGCGACACGACTGCGTCAGCGCATCATCGAGGGTGAGCTCGCGCCGGGTACCAAGCTCAACGAACGTGAGCTGAGCGAACGCCTGGAGGTTTCGCGAACGCCTTTGCGTGAGGCGGTCAAGATGCTCGCGGCCGAAGGCCTTGTCGAACTGCTGCCCAATCGCGGTGCGGTGGTGACGCAGCTGTCCGAGCAGGACGTCATGCACACGTTCGAGGTCATTGCGGGACTCGAGGGCCTGGCCGGTGAGCTTGCTGCGCAACGTATCGACGATGCCGAGCTCGCGGAGATTCGTGCGCTGCATTTCGAGATGCTCGCGGCCCATGCCCGGCGCGACCTGCCGACCTATTACGGCCTCAATGCCCGCATCCACGCCCACATCAACGCAGCAGCCCGCAATCCGGTGCTTACCCAGGTCTGGCAGACCGTCAATGCGCGCCTGCAGTCACTGCGCTTTCGCTCGAATCTGGACGAGAGCAAATGGCAGAGGGCGGTCAAGGAGCACGACCGAATGGTCGAATTGCTCGCCGCGCGCGACGCCTCGGGCCTGCGCGCACTGCTGATCTCGCATCTGCTGGTCAAACGCGATGCGGTCCTCGACCTGATGCGTAACGGCCGACTGTACGAAGCCCACAGGGAACAATCATGAACGAGCCATCGCTGCCGAGCGCCACCCGCGACGGCGCTGTTTCCGGCGTCGGGGCCAGGCAGGCAGGCGCGGCACCGAATGCGACCGAGCTCGCCGACAGGCTTGAGCGGGAAACCGAGGGGGAGGTGCTATTCGACCTCGCTTCGCGCGGTCGCTACGCGACCGATGCCTCCATCTATCAGGTCATGCCAGTGGGTGTGTTCGTGCCGAAGACGCAACGCGACGTCGCGTTGGCGATCGATATCGCGCGCGATCTGAAAGCCCCCTTGCTGCCGCGCGGCGGCGGCTCTTCGCAGTGCGGCCAAGCGACCGGCGAGGCGCTGGTCATCGACACCACCAAGCACCTGCGCAAGGTGCTGCAATTCGACCCGGAGGCCGCCACGATCGAAGTCGAACCCGGCATCGTGCTCGATCATCTCAATGCGCAGCTCAGATCCCACGGCCTGTGGTATCCGGTCGATGTGTCCACCAGTGCCCAGTGCACATTGGGCGGCATGGCGGGCAACAACTCCTGCGGAAGTCGTTCGATCGCCTACGGCAACATGGTGCACAACGTGCTTGCCGCGGATGTGTGGCTCTCGGACGGTACGCCGCTGTCCTTCGGGCCGGCCGCCGGGCTTGGCGAAAAGGAGCGGAGGATCGCCGACTTCGTCCGCGGGCTTGCGGATCGACTCCGCCCCGAAATGGATAGCCGCTGGCCGCGGGTGATGCGGCGTGTCGCAGGCTACAACCTCGACATCTTTCATCCGGTCAGTGAGCGCCCTTACACTTCCGATGGCTCCGCAAACCTCGCCCACCTGTTGATCGGTTCGGAAGGGACCCTCGCCGTCACGCGCAGCCTCAAGCTGCGGCTGGATCGGCTGCCGACCGCCAAGGTGCTTGGGGTCGTGAACTTTCCGACCTTCCATGCAGCGATGGATGCCGCCCAGCACATCGTCAAGCTCGGCCCGAGCGCGGTGGAACTGGTCGATCGCACCATGATCGAGTTGTCGCGTGCCAATCCGGCCTTCCGCTCGGTGATCGAAACCGCGCTGATCGGTGCGCCGGATGCGATCCTCCTGGTCGAGTTTTCCGGCGACGACAAGACTGCGCTGCTGCGCCAGCTTGCTGCGCTGGTCGAGTTGGTGGGGGAACTGGGACTGCCCGGTGCGGTGGTGGAGATGCGGGACGATGCGCTGCAGAAGGCCTTGTGGGAGGTGCGCAAGGCCGGCCTGAACATCATGATGAGCCTCAAGGGCGACGGTAAGCCGGTGAGCTTCATCGAGGATTGTGCGGTGCCGCTGGAGCATCTGGCCGAGTACACCGATCGGCTCACCGAGGTGTTTGCCAAATACGGCACGCGTGGCACCTGGTATGCGCATGCGTCGGTCGGCACCCTGCATGTGCGGCCGATTCTCGACATGCGTCGCGACGGTGCACGCAAGATGCGTGCGATCGCGGAGGAAGCGTCCGAACTGGTGCGCAAGTACAAGGGCGCATTCAGCGGTGAGCATGGTGACGGCCTGTGCCGCGGCGAATGGATCGAATGGCAGTTCGGGCCGAAAGTAAACGAGGCGTTCCGTGCGATCAAGAAGCATCTCGATCCGGCCAATCTGATGAATCCGGGCAAGATCATCGACCCGCCGAAGATGGACGACAGCCGCCTGTTCCGCTTCCCGCCAAGCTACAAGACGATCAGCCTGAAGCCGGTGTTCGACTGGTCGGCGTGGAACGTCCAGAACGATCCGGTCACCGAAGTCACCACCCCGCCCGGCACAGGGGGCGATCCCAGCGGCGGCTTCGCGAAAGCGGTGGAGATGTGCAACAACAACGGGCACTGCCGCAAGTTCGATGCCGGGACCATGTGCCCGAGTTATCGCGTCACGCGCGACGAGCAGCACCTGACCCGCGGGCGCGCCAACACGCTTCGCCTCGCTGTGTCGGGGCAACTCGGACCGGACGCACTGACCGGCGATGCGGTCAAGGATGCGCTGGATCTGTGCGTTGCTTGCAAGGGTTGCAGGCGCGATTGCCCGACCGGCGTGGACATGGCCAAGATGAAATTCGAAGTCCAGGCGCAGCGGCGCAAGCGCTTCGGCGTTTCGCTCAAGGATCGACTGATCGCGCATCTGCCCGATTATGCGAAACCCGCGAGCCGCATGCCGTGGCTGTTCAATCTGCGCGACTCCGTTCCCGGACTGGCGGTGCTGAGTGAGCGCCTGCTCGGCCTGTCGGCCAGACGCAGCCTGCCGAAGTGGCGCAGCGACACCTTTTGGAACGGTGCGGCGGGCCTGAAGCTCGCCACGCGCGAAGAGGTGCTCGCAGCCGACAAGGCAGTCGTCCTGTTCGTCGATACCTTCAATGGTTTCTTCGAAACGGAGAATGCGCTCGCTGCGGTGCGGGTGCTGCAGGCCACCGGCTATGCAGTCCATGCTGCCAGGGGTGCGGGCGGGGCGAATCTGTGCTGCGGCCGGACCTATCTCGCTGCCGGAATGGCGGATGAGGGTCGGGCCAAGGCGAGCGAACTGCTCGATGCGATGCTGCCGTTTGCCCAGAAGGGAATTGCCATCGTCGGCCTCGAGCCCTCCTGCCTGCTGAGTCTGCGTGACGAGATGCTGGTGATGGGTTTTGGCGATGCGGCCACGACCGTGTCCGAGCATGCCCTGTTGCTGGAGGAGTTCCTGGTGCGGGAGGCCGCTGCGGGACGGTTCGCGCCGAAGCTGCGCGCGGCGCGCCAGCCGATCAAGGTGCATGGCCACTGCCACCAGAAAGCCTTTGCCGCGGTGCAGCCGGTGATCGACATCCTCAAACTCATCCCGGGTGCGAAACCGGAACTGATCGAGAGTTCGTGCTGTGGCATGGCGGGCAGCTTCGGTTACGAGGCGGCGCATCAAGAGGTGTCGATGAAGATGGCGGAGCTCAGCCTGCTGCCGGCGATACGTTCGGCGCCGGACGCACTGATCGTCGCGGATGGCACCAGTTGCCGCCACCAGATCGCCGATGGCGCCGGGCGCGAGGCTTTGCATGTCGCACGCGTGCTGGCCGATCACTTGAATGAGTGAGGCTCGCGCCGTGACGCCCGCTACGGTGCGTTTGACCGCAAAGCCGTGCGCGGTCGATACTTCGAGATCTTTGCATTGACAACGTTTCATCCATGATCAACAAGAATCTCTATCAGACCCTCAAGGCGGGCTTCCCCGAGTCGACGGATGCTCCGGCGCTGGAAACGGCAAATGGCGCCATCTTCAGCTATGGCGTGCTCGAGCGGGAAAGCGCCCGCTTTGCCAACCTGCTCGTGTCGCTCGGGCTTGAGCCGGGCGACCGCGTCGTGGTGCAGGTGGAGAAATCGCCTCAGGCACTGTTTCTCTACCTCGGTTGCCTGCGTGCGGGGGCGGTGTTCGTGCCGCTGAACACGGCGTATCAGCGCAAGGAACTCGCTTATTTCCTCGCCGATGCCGAGCCCCGCCTGGTGGTGTGCAGTCCTGCCAGCGAAACCATGCTGAGTGCGCTTGCCGCCGAGGGAGGCAAGCCGCTGGTGCTGACACTTGGCGAGCAGGGCGACGGTACTGCGGGCGAGGCGCTTGCCGGCATGGCCGACAGTTTCGATACCGTCATGCGTGGCGACGATGACCTCGCAGCGATTCTGTACACGTCGGGCACGACCGGACGGTCCAAGGGGGCGATGCTTACCCACGACAACCTTGCGTCGAATGCCCGCACTCTTCATTCCTACTGGGGCTTCGTCCCGGGAGACGTGCTGCTGCACGTGCTGCCGATCTTCCACGCCCACGGTCTGTTCGTCGCCTGCCACTGCGCCTTGCTCAACGGCAGCCCGATGCTGTGGTTGCCGCGCTTCGACCCCGATGCGGTGATGCGTCTGTTGCCGCGTGCAACCGTGTTCATGGGCGTGCCGACGCTGTACGGCCGTTTGCTGGAGCAGGCCGGCTTCGGACGCGAGACGTGCGCCGGCATCCGCCTGTTCGTGTCGGGTTCGGCGCCGCTGCTCGCCGAGACCCATCGAACGTTCGAAGAGCGCACCGGGCATGCAATTCTTGAGCGATACGGCATGACCGAAACGGTGATGCTGACCTCGAACCCCTATCATGGCGAACGGCGTGCCGGGACGGTCGGTTTCCCGCTGCCCGGAGTGAGCGTGCGCATTGCGGACAACGACGGCAAGCCGCTTGCCAAAGGTGAGGTCGGCCATGTCCAGGTGCGCGGTCCCAATGTGTTCCCGGGCTACTGGCGAAGGCCGGAGACGAGCCGCGAGGAGTTCACTGCCGACGGTTTTTTCCGTACCGGTGATCTCGGCATGGTCGATGCGCATGACTACATCGTACTCGTCGGTCGTTCCAAGGATCTGATCATTACCGGCGGCTACAACGTCTATCCCAAGGAAATCGAGGCCTACGTCGACGAGATCGACGGCGTCAAGGAGTCGGCGGTGATCGGCTTGCCGCACCGCGATTTCGGCGAAGCGGTGGCGGCGGTGATCGTGAAACAGGCCGGGGCGACGCTGGACGAAGCGACCGTGATCGGCCGAATCAAGGGCGAGCTGGCAAATTTCAAAGTGCCCAAGCGTGTGATCTTCGTCGACGAGTTGCCGCGGAACGCCATGGGCAAGGTTCAGAAGAACGTGTTGCGCGACGAATTCGGCACTGCCGGGGAAGGTACGGATTGAGAACTCAGGATAGCGATCTGGCAGCGGGACTGCTGCTCGAGGCACGAACCAGCGGCAGATTGCTGGACTCGCTGCCGCCCGCGTGTGTGCCGAGCGACACGTCGGACGCGTATGCGATTCAGGATGCTGTGGCGGACGCGCTCGGACCGGTCGGAGGGTGGAAGGTCGGGGCGACGGGGCCGGATATGGAGCCGGCCTGCGCCCCGATGCCGGCGTCATTGATCCGCGCGGCACCGTGCAGCATCGCGCCACCCCTTGCCGGCAAGGCCGGCGTCGAGGCCGAGTTAGCGGTATGTTTCAAGCGGGACCTGCCGCGTCGCGATACGGCTTACACCCGCGATGAAGTCATCGCCGCGATCGGCTCCATTCATCCTGCGATCGAGATCGTGACCTACCGTTTCGCCGATGTGGCCGCCCAGCCACCGCTGGCGGTTGCCGCCGACGCGCTTGGCAACGGCGGTTTTCTGTATGGCGAGGGGCGCACCGACGCGATCGAGATCGACCAGACCCGACAGCCGGTCACCCTCACGATCAACGGTGAGAGGGCGGTCGAGCGGGTCGGCGGCAACGCCGCCGGCGACATCTTCCGCCTGCTGACCTGGCTCGCGAACCATGTCGCGCAACGCAGCGAAGGGCTGCGTGCCGGCCAGTTCGTGACCACCGGCACCTGCACCGGCCTGATCTACGTCGATGTCGGAGCCGAAGTCACCGCCGACTTTCCTGGGCTTGGAAGTGTCGCGGTGACCGTTCAGCGGGCATCATGAACTTCGGCGCGCCGCGATGGCGGCCCGGATTGCCGCGACAGAAATTAGCCGCATTTTCCCCGGAGGGTACCGGGCCCTTTCGGCCGGGACGGTCTCCTTGCCCTAAGGCATGATCAGCGTTGCGCCCACGGTCTGACGTGCCTCGGCCGCACGATGGGCCTCGGCGACATCGTTCAGCGCGTAGCGTGCGCCGATCTCGGCCCTGACGATGCCGGATGCGATTGCGTCCATGACTTCGGCCGCATTGGCACGGAAGGTCTTGGGGTCGGCGTTGTGCGGGAAGACCGACGGTCGAGTGAGGAACAGGCAGCCTTTCTTGTTCAGTAGGTCGGGCTCGATCGCAGGTGCCGGGCCGGAGGCTGCGCCGTACAGTACGACCAGTCCGAACGGCGCCGCGCAGTCGAGTGACTTGAGGAAAGTGTCGCGGCCAACCGAGTCGTACACTACCCGTGCCTTGCCCCCGCCGCCGGCCTCTATCACTGCCTGCGGCCAGTCCTCCAGCGTGTAATCGATCGCGACGTCACAACCAGCGCGCAGTGCCTGGTCGCACTTGGTGCGGGACCCGGCTGTGCCGATCACGAAGGCGCCGAGCGCCTTCGCCCAGCTTGACAGAATCTGCCCGACGCCGCCGGCCGCGGCATGCACCAGCACGATGTCACCAGCCTGGACCACATGGGTCTTGCGCACCAGGTATTGCGCCGTCATGCCCTTGAACAACAAGGATGCGGCCTGCTCGTCAGTGACCGTATCGGGCAGCCTGACCAACTTGTCCGCGACCACGTTTCGATGACTCGCATAGGCGCCCGGTCCCGCGTTCATGTAGGCGACGCGGTCGCCTGGGCGAATGTCGCTCACCGCGGTACCGATCGCCTCAACGGTGCCGGCCGCCTCGTAACCGAGCCCGCCGGGGAGGGGCACCGGGTAGTAGCCGCTGCGTTGATAGGTGTCGATATAGTTGAAGCCGATCGCACCCTGGCGAATGCGAACCTCGTTCTCGCCCGGGTCCGGCAGGGTGATCGTTTCGACCTTCATGACTTCCGGTCCACCGAACTCGCTGATGCGGACTACGCGTGCTGTCGTCATCGATGCTCCTTGTCTGCGTTTGTGGGGTTTCAGTCGAAGTGACGACCTAACCAGTCGATCGCACCGCGTACTGTGTCGAAATCGCCCAGGGAACGGGCGGGCAGGTCGGGGAAGCGCTCCCGGATCATTCGTGTCAGCCCGCAGCCCGGGCCCAGCTCGAAAAACACGGTCGCACCCATCTCGGAGGCGACGTCCATGGTCCGGCCCCAGTCGAGAGGTTCGGCAATCTGGCGGCCAAGCCGTTCGATCGCGTCGCCTGCATTGTAGAGCGGCCGCCCGTCGATACCGCTCAGCACCGGCATGCGGTGCGCCTGCCACGCCGCCACGGCGAGTTCATCGGTAAATCCCGCCACCCCGTCCTCGAGCCAGGCCGTGTGCGCCGGAACCGATATCGGTAGTGGCACGACATGGGGCGCTTGCGTTGTCGTCAATGCATTGCCGAGCTCCTGTAGCGTCGCGCCAGGGCCGGCGAGCACCACATGATCGGGACCGTTCACGATCGCCACCGCAAGGCCGAACGCATGCGCTTGATTCCGCATCTGTTCGAGCGGTACGCCGCGCACCGCCAGCATTCCGTATGCGTGAGGCGAGACCGCATCCATGGCGAGCGCCCGTGCGCGCGCGAGCGACAGCACCGCTTGCGGTGCGAGCGCACCTGCCACTCCATGGGCGGTGAGTTCACCCACGCTGTAGCCGGCGACCAGCTCGGCATCGATGCCGGCCTGCGAAAGTGCATGTGCGACGGTCAGCCCGTACAGCACGATCAGGGGCTGGGCGTGGCGATTGAGAAAACAGTGCAGAGGATCCGTGGCGACCGCAATCGTCTCCGCCTCGACGAGTGCCGCGAGCGTGGTGAGGATCCCGCCGGTGAGCGGATCGCTCGCAAGCCTCGCCAGCATCGCGGGCGATTGACTGCCCTGGCCGGGGCAGAGGATGCAAAGACTCATGCCGCGACGAACTCCCGTGCGATGTGGTCGACCGGTCGGTCCCGGTCGTGGGGGCAATCGGTGCGATCGAGATGTGCCGGGAGAATCGTCTCGAATTCATGCAGTGCCCAGGCCGCGGCGAGCAGGTCCGCACTGCCGCCGGGACTCAGCCGGCGTCGCTCGAATGCGCCGCACAGCCCGTCCAGGGCCTCGCGCCAGTCGCTGGCGAACACGCCGCCACGCTCGAGAAAGCTGCGTGCCTGTGCCTGCGCCCAGTGCAGCCCTTCCAGGCCGCCACGATGCGCAAGGTTGCTGTCGGGCAGGACCGCCATCGCCATTAGCAGCGCATGCAGGCCGGCCCGATCGTGATCCACACCACAGCGCAAGGCTGCCCGGAGGCCACGATAGCTGGTGTCGAAGAGCACCGGAAAACCCGCTGCCGCCTGCTCGCGCGCCCCGGGCAGTCCCAGCGTGTGACGAACCCGCAGTCCATGCGTGAGCGTCGGCGAGGGCCGGCCCGGTTCGCTGCGGTGATTCACGGCAATTCCATCGGAACCGATTTCCGTGCCCCAGCGCATGGCGACCACGCTGCCCAGCGAGTCGGGGTGCAGCCCGCCCGTGCTGCGATGCTGCCACCCGGCAGCCGCGCTCAATAGCCCGAGGCTGAAGATCGCGCCCTTGTGCGTGTTGATCCCCCCGGTCGCGGCAAACATCGCCTGCTCGGCGCGCAATCCCCGGCATTGCAGTGCGCGGAAATCGCATCCGCGCGCCCCCAGGCGGGCGCAGTCGCCGAAATAACCGCGCAGTGCGGCGATGCTGGCGTGGAAAGTGTGATGATCCATGTCGGCATGGCTGCCGCGCGCAGACGCGGTCACCAGACCGGGTTTGCGCTCGAGCACAAGCTCTCGCGCGAGCGCGACCAGGACCTGCGCGTCGAGACGATCGGCAAAGCGGTTCATGCGACCCTCCGCCGCGCGTCTGCGCGAAGGAACGCGCCGATGAACTCGGTCCGGTCGACCAGCATGACGCCGTCGAGGTGTTTGCTCAGCAGCCGTCGTGCGCCGCCCGCGACTTCGCGCCAGCACACGGCGCGCCCCAGCGGGTCGACGAGCTCGCCGTCGATGCGCGCTTGTCCGTCCTCCGCGCCGATGCGTGCCAGCGCGTCGATCGCCGCACACGCACGCGTCCAGTCGGGCGGACTCAGCGAAAGGTCCAGATCCGAGGCGTGGTTGACATAGTGCAGACCGGTCAGCGCCTGCATCGCGGTCGAACCGAACACCCGTGGGGTGCAGGCGACGATCGCCGGGTCTGCGAGGAGGGTGGCAAGACTTCGCCGCCAGGCATCGGGCAAGGCATCGCCGACCGCGTGCAGCGGGAGGGGCGCCGCGCATCGGATCACACGGGCATCGGGCACGTCGAAGCCGAGGCGCAGCTTGCCCCGAGCCGGTGGCAGCGGCAGGCCCAGCCGGATCATGCCGGCAGGTACGCATTCCTG
>CAYOKH010000013.1:0-36972 GCA_964404505.1 uncultured Azoarcus sp. | reverse complement strand
CTTGCCGCAGATGGTCTTGGCGTCGTTCGGGTTCTCGAGAAGGAAATCACCGAGTTTGTTGGCGACGACTTCCTCGACCGCGGGGCGGGCTTCGGACGAGACCAGCTTCATCTTGGTCTGGCTGGCGAACTTGGGGTCGGGCATCTTCACCGACAGCACGCAGGCAAGCCCTTCGCGCATGTCGTCGCCGGTGATGTCGACCTTGGCCTTCTTCGCGATCTCATTGACCTCGATATACTTGTTGATGACGCGGGTCATCGCGGCCCGCAGGCCGGTGAGGTGGGTGCCGCCGTCGGCCTGGGGGATGTTGTTGGTGAAGCACAGCACCTGCTCCGCATAGGAGTCGTTCCACTGCATCGCGACTTCGACCGAGAGTTCCGCGTCGAGCCCGCCGCCCGTGGGAATGCGGGTTTCGCCCGAGGCGTGAAAGACGTTGGGGTGAAGCACGTTCTTGGTGCGATTGATGTACTCGACGAAGCCCCGTACGCCGCCGGCGAAGGCGAAGTTCTCCTCCTTTCCGGTGCGCTGATCGATGAGGCGGATCTTGACGCCATTGTTCAGGAACGACAGTTCGCGCAGCCGCTTGGCGAGGATGTCGTAGTGGAACTCGAGGTTGCCGAAAATATCCTCGTCGGCAAGGAAATGCAGCTCGGTGCCGCGTCGGGTCGTGGGCTCGCCAACGACGCGCAGAGGGCTGACCTCGACGCCGTCCACGACTTCGATCACACGGTCCTGCGGGACGCCGCGATGGAACTCGATGAAGTGCTTCCTGCCATCGCGGCGGATGGTCAGGCGCAGCCACTTGGATAGCGCGTTGACGCAGGATACGCCCACGCCGTGCAGACCGCCCGAGACCTTGTAGCTGTTCTGGTTGAACTTGCCGCCGGCGTGCAGCACGCACATGACGATCTCGGCGGCGGAGCGCTTCGGTTCGTGCTTGTCGTCCATCTTGACCCCGACCGGGATGCCACGGCCATTGTCGGCCACTGAAATCGAGTTGTCCGGATGGATGGTGACGACAATGTCGTCGCAATGACCGGCGAGTGCCTCGTCGATCGCGTTATCGACGACCTCGAACACCATGTGGTGCAGCCCAGTGCCATCGGACGTGTCACCGATGTACATGCCGGGACGCTTTCTGACCGCCTCCAGGCCCTCGAGTTGCTGGATGCTGGATTCGTCATAATCTTCGTTGAGAGGGCGGTTCTGCATTTCTGACATGGTGATCCCGGATGATTCGTGAACAAGGGGCGGGCGGGTGACCGGACCGACGTGGTGCGCAGCGGCGAAACGGCATTCCAGGTTCGGCGGCGGGCTACGACCCGTGTTGGGGGTCTGTCCGTCCTGCGGGGAGGGCCATTCGGCTCAGATGCGCATCGGCATTACGACGTACTTGAAGTGGTCGTTCCCCGGAACGGTGAGGAGCGCGCTGGAGTTGCCGTCGTTGAAGTGCCACTCGATTTCTTCGCTGGCGACGTTGTTGAGCACGTCAAGCAGGTAGGTGACGTTGAAACCGATGTCGAGCGGGTCGCCCTGGTAGTCGATCTCGATTTCTTCCTGAGCTTCTTCCTGCTCGTTGTTGGTACTGACGACACGGAGCAGGCCGTCCTTGAGGACCAGGCGCACCCCGCGGAACTTCTCGTTGGTGAGAATCGCTACGCGGGACAGGGACGCGAGCAGCGGTGCGCGTTTGAAGGTGAGCATGCCCGGGTGGTTCTGGGGGATCACCCTCTCGTAGTCGGGAAACTTGCCGTCGATGAGCTTGGACACGAGCTCGATCGGGCCGAAGCGGAACACGGCCTGGTTGCCGGCCAGCACGATCTCGAGCGTGTCATCGGTGTCTGCGAGCTGGCGTGCGAGTTCGGTCACGGTCTTGCGCGGGAGGATGACCTCGGTGCGGGCGACATCGGACGCGAGCGCGCTGGCGGCGTAGGCGAGGCGGTGACCGTCGGTGGCGACCATGCGCAGCTCATTGCCGTCGGCGATGAGAAGCAGGCCGTTCAGGTAATAGCGAATGTCCTGCTGGGCCATCGCATAGGCGACCTGGCCGAGCTGGCGCTTGAAGGTCTTCTGGCTGACGGAGAAGCGGGTCGCGTCGCCATCGGGAAGACTCATGCGTGGATAGTCGGCTGCGGGCAGGGTCTGCAGTGCGAAGCGACTCTTGCCGGCCTTGATCGTGAGCCGCTTGTCGTCGACCGTGACGTTGACGTCGACGCCCTCGGGCAGCGCGCGCAGGATGTCCTGCAGCTTGCGCGCAGACACGGTGATATTGGCATCGTCGCCGCCCAGATTTCCGGCCGTGGTGGTGCGGATCTGGATCTCGATGTCGGTTGCGAGCATGGTCAGTTGCTCGCCGTGTTTCTCGATCAGCACATTCGAGAGGATCGGCAGTGTATGGCGCTTCTCGACGATGCCGGAAACCGATTGCAGCGGGGCGAGCAATGCGTCGCGGGTGGTGGTAAGCAGGTGCATGGTGTCAGTTTTTCTGTTTGTGAATTGGAGCCCCTGCGGCGATCCCGCCGCGCTGGGCCTTCAGGCTCACGTTCATCCCCGCAATACCTGGGTCAGGACGTGAACGTCGTGATTGAGTTGGTGGTCGCCCAGCCTGAGGTCGGCAATGGTGCGGCATGCATGGAGCACGGTGGTGTGGTCGCGCCCGCCGAATGCCTCGCCGATCGCGGGCAGAGACAAGGGGGTGAGATCCTTTGCGAGCCACATCGCCACCTGGCGCGGGCGGGCGATCGCACGGGTGCGCTTTTTCGAGTGCATGTCGGCAATCTTGATCTTGTAGTACTCGGCCACGGTTTTCTGGATATGCTCGATCGAAAGCTGCCGATTGTGCGCGGTGAGCAGATCCTTGAGGGCTTCCTTTGCGACTTCGAGAGAAATGGCGCGACCATGGAAACGTGCATAGGCGACGACCTTGTTCAGCGCCCCCTCGAGTTCACGCACGTTGGAGCGCAGGTTCTTGGCGATCAGGAAGGCGACGTCGTCGTTGAGTTCGACGCGCAGCGCCTCGGCCTTCTTCTTCAGGATGGCGACGCGCATCTCGAGTTCGGGCGGTTCGATCTGCACCGTAAGACCCCAGTCGAAGCGCGAGATCAGGCGGTCTTCGAGGCCCTGAATATCCTTGGGGTAGGTGTCGCAGGTGATCACGATCTGCTTGCGCGCCTCGGTGAGCGCATTGAACGCATGGAAGAACTCTTCCTGGGTGCGATTCTTGTTGTTGAAGAACTGGATGTCATCGATGATCAGCAGGTCGAGTGAACGGTAATAGCGCTTGAAGGCGTCGAAGCTCTTCTGCTGGTAGGCGCGGACGACATCGGCATAGTAGTCCTCGACGTGCACATAGCGGATGATGGCTCGCGGATTGGCGCGGAACACGGCATTGCCGATAGCGTGAACCATGTGTGTCTTGCCCAGGCCGACCCCGCCATAGATGAAAAGCGGGTTGTACGAGGTGCCGGGATTCTGCGCGACCTGCATTGCAGCGGCGCGGGCAAGGTCATTGGCGCGTCCGGTTACGAGGGTGTCGAAGGTGAAATCCGGGTTGAGGCGGGTCTTCTCGTACGTCGCATCGACCGGGGTGGCCATGCCGGGACCGGTCGCCGGGCGCACCGGCGGCGAAGCTGCAGCGGCTGGGTCAGGCTCGGTCCGGGTGGCGGCCGCGCTTGCGGTTGCCGCCCGTAACGGCGGCGCATGCACCGCAGTCGAGGCCGGCAGGGACAGTTCGAGTGCAATCGGCGCGCCGTGGAACTCCTCACCGAGTTCGCCGATTCGTCTGAGATAGCGTTCGCGCACCCACTGCAGCACGAAGCGATTCGGTGCAAGAAGTCTCAAGCACGGATGGTCGTCGGACGGTGCCTGAGCCGCAGTGAGGGCCTTGATCCAGGTGCTGAACTGCTGCGGCGGCAATTCGCTTTCAAGTCGCGCCAGGCAGAAGGACCAGAGATCGTGGGTCACGGGGAGTTCGAAATGCGCTTCAGTCAAGGTTCTCGTAACGCGCCGTCAACCGCGGGAATCGTCACGCGCGGGCGCGGCGGCCAGATTGTTGTGGATGTCTCCCGAACGTATGGCGACGCCAGTTGCAACCGGAGATCGCCCCTCCTTTCCGGTCGGGAGCTCGAACGTGTAATTCTACCCTCCAAGGGCACACTTATCCACAGCGCGTTGGAAAAAATATTCTTGACAAACATGGGATTATGTAATCAAATGCTGCGTTTGACTCTCACTGGCGAACACCACAATGAAACGCACTTACCAGCCTTCCGTCGTCCGTCGCAAGCGCACCCACGGCTTCCTCGTCCGGATGAAGACTCGTGGCGGTCGCGCCGTGATCCGCGCACGTCGCGCCAAGGGCCGTCACCGTCTCGCCGTCTGAAGTGATCCGACCATCAGGCGCCGATCAGGGCTTTCCCGGCGCCTACAGATTACGAAAAACGGATGAGTACTCATCCGTTTTTGCTTTTCGGCGGTCTCATCGGGGACGGTATCTGACGGTTCATTATCGGCCGAACGGTCTGTCGGGCGCCCGACTCGGGGTGGTTGTCGCAAAGCGACTGGCAAGACGCGCTAATGTGCGCAATCTGGTCAAGCGCATCGTGCGGGAACAGTTTCGCAAGAGTCGCGCCTCGCTGCAGGCCGTCGACCTTGTCGTCCGCCTTCATGCCTCGGTGGATCTGGCCACACGTGCGATGATCAACGATGATATGGTGCAGTTGCTGGATCGCTTGCGAAGATGATGAAGAAACTGCTGCTTGGTGTGATCGGGGTATACCGCTACGGCATCAGTCCGATGCTGGGCCGTAACTGCCGCTTCCATCCAAGTTGTTCCGAGTATGCCGCGGAAGCGGTCGCCGAGCACGGTGCCCTTCGCGGCAGTTGGCTGGCCCTCAAGCGGGTGGCATGTTGCCATCCGTTCCATCCGGGCGGGTATGATCCCGTCCCCAAACACTCCCACCACGAAAAATAGTCCGATGGATCAGCGTCGCATCATACTCTTTCTGATTTTCTCCTTCGCCATGATCATGCTGTGGGATGCGTGGATGAAGGGTCAGCAACCTCCGCCCGCCCCGCCGCCGCAAGCGGTGACAGGCAGTGAAGCGGTCGATCCCGGTCTGGTCGGCGTGCCGACGCCGAGCGTCGGCCTCGGCGCTGAAACGGCGGTGCCCGAGATTGCAAGCGCGCCGGCGGTTGCGGGGGTGCCGCGTGCAATCGTTCGCACCGACATGGTCGTGGCCGAGGTCTCTGCGCAGGGCGGCGAGATCGTGCGGATGGAGCTCACGCAGCACCGTGCCGGCAAGGGTCGCTCGGACGGCTTCGTGCTGTTCGATGACGGAGAGCGCCACGTATACTCCGCCCAGGCCGGATTGATCGGGGAGGGACTTCCGAACCATCGCACCATGTACCGGCTTGTGGAAGGCGAGCACGTGCTCGGTGAAGGACAGGACAGCCTCACCCTGCGGCTGGAGGCACCCGAGCACAACGGTCTGAAGGTAACGAAGCTGCTGACCTTTCATCGCGGCAACTACCTCATCGATGTCGCGTACGAGATCCAGAACTGGACCGAGGGAAGTGTGGCGCCTCATGCCTATTTCCAGTTCGCGCGCGACGGCAAGCCGGCGGAGGCGGTCGAGGTGTTCGGTGTGAGGACCTTCACCGGGCCCGCGTTTTATACCGATGCAGAGAAGTTCCAGAAGATCACGTTCGAGGATGTCGATCGCGATCGCGCCAAGTTCGTGCAGCAGGCCAACGATGGCTGGGTCGCAATGGTCCAGCATTACTTCGTGGGCGCGTGGCTTCCTGTCGGGGACATCCAGCGTGAGTTCTACGCGCGCAAGGTCGGGCCCGACCTGTATACGGCGGGGATGATCGTACCCGTCGCGGCGATCGCGCCGGAGCAGACTGGCAGGGTGGGGACGCGGCTGTATGCCGGTCCGCAGGAGCAGGATCACCTTGCGGAGATCGCCGAGGGATTGGGTCTGGTGGTGGATTATGGGTGGCTTACCGTGATTGCGGCCCCGCTGTTCTGGGTGTTGTCGTGGCTTCATGGGCTGACGGGCAACTGGGGCTGGGCGATCGTGCTCGTGACTGTTCTCATCAAGCTGATGTTCTTCCCGCTGTCGGCGGCCAGTTACAAGTCCATGGCCAGAATGCGTGTGCTCGCTCCCCGAATGCAGCGCCTGAAGGAACTGTACGGGCATGACAAGGCGCGGATGCAGCAGGAAGTTATGGAGATGTACAAGCGCGAAAAGATCAATCCGTTGGGCGGTTGTCTTCCGATTCTCGTGCAGATTCCGGTGTTCATCGCCCTGTACTGGGTGCTGCTCGGCAGTGTCGAGATGCGCCATGCGCCGTGGATGGGCTGGATCCAGGATCTGTCGTCGAAGGACCCGTACTTCATCCTTCCAGTGATCATGGGCGCATCGATGCTGGTGCAGATGAAGCTCAATCCGGCCCCGCCCGATCCGCTCCAGGCCAAGATCATGATGGCGCTCCCGATCGTGTTCACGTTCATGTTCATGTGGTTCCCGTCGGGGCTGGTGTTGTACTGGGTGGTCAATAACATCCTGTCGATTGCGCAACAGTGGCAGATTACGCGGATGATCGAAGGTGCGAAGAAGACGGGAGCCAGAACCACCTGACGACACGATCGCGGCCGTCGCGACCGCCCCGGGGAGGGGCGGTATCGGCATTGTCCGGGTGTCCGGAACGGCCCTGCGTTCGTTTGCGCTTGCCCTGACAGGACGAGAACCCGAACCCCGCCATGCGGGGTTTGTGCGTTTTCTGGATGGACACGCCCGCGTGATCGACGAGGGCATTCTGCTTTTCTTCCCGGCCCCGGGGTCGTTTACCGGCGAGGATGTGATCGAGCTGCAGGGGCATGGCGGGCCTGTGGTGATGCAGATGCTTCTGACGCGGTGCCTAGAAGTGGGTGCGCGGCTTGCCGAGCCCGGCGAGTTCTCGCGGCGCGCGTTTCTCAATGGACGGATGGATCTGGCGCAGGCCGAGGCCGTAGCCGACCTGATCGAAGCAAGTACAGCCGCTGCCGCGCGTTCTGCGTTGCGCTCGCTGAGCGGGGAGTTTTCGGCGAAGGTCGCGGAGATTCGGGACGAACTCATCGAGTTGCGCACGCTCGTCGAAGCGACACTGGATTTCCCTGAGGAGGATGTCGAATTCCTGGAGCGCGCGCGCGCGCACGAACGTCTTGCGGCCGTTCGTGCCAGTTTGGAGCGGATGCTGGAGGGAGCGTCCCAGGGCGCGATCCTGCGCAACGGCATGAATGTGGTGCTGGCGGGAGAGCCCAATGTCGGGAAGTCGAGTCTTCTCAATGCCCTTGCCGGTGAGGACCGTGCGATCGTGACCGAGATTGCGGGCACGACCCGTGATGCCCTGCGCGAGACGATCCATATCGAGGGTGTGCCGGTGCATGTGATCGATACGGCCGGCTTGCGCGAAGCGATGGATCCGGTCGAGCGGATAGGCGTGGACCGCAGCTGGCAGGAAATTGCGCGTGCGGACGTTGTGGTTCGGATGGTCGATGCGCGGACCGGGCCGACTGAACAGGACCTGGAGATCGACATGGGTCTGCCCGTCGCGGTGGAGCGGATCACGGTGTTCAACAAGATCGACCTGAGCTGTGAGGCGCCCGGCCGCAGCCGAGAAGAGCGCGGGGTGGTGATCCGGATGTCGGCGAAGACCGGTGCAGGTGTCGGCCTTCTGCGCGATGAGCTTTTGAGAGTCGTGGGGTGGCACGGAAATGAGGAGAATGTGGTGCTGGCGCGCGAGCGTCACCTCGTCGCGTTGCGGGCTGCGTTGGCGCGTGTCATCGAGGCGTCCGGTCAGGGCTGGCGACTGGAGCTTCTGGCGGAGGAGTTGCGGTTGGCGCAGCGGGCACTGGGGGAGATTACCGGCGAGTTCACCCCAGATGATCTGCTTGGTGTCATTTTCTCGCGCTTCTGTATCGGGAAGTGAGGTGGCCTAGTTGCGGTCAGGGGGTGCGCCGGTGGTTTCACGTGAAACGTGCGGATATCAGGTGGGCGCGGCCGGGCCCGCAGGGCGCGTGCGAGCCGGGCCGGGTCGGCATGAGTGAAGTCAACGCACTGCTGATCGCGCTGGGGCTGGCCGCGTACTTCGCCGGATTGGTCGATGCGGTGGTCGGTGGCGGAGGCCTGATTCAGATTCCGGTGCTGTTCGCTGCGTTCCCGGGGACGCAGCCGGCGACGCTTTTCGGCACCAACAAGCTCGCGAGTATCGTTGGCACTTCGAGCGCAGCGGTGCAGTATGCGCGCAGGATCGCAATTCCGTGGAATGTGGTGGTACCCGGCGTTTTGGCAGCGCTGGTTGGGGCCTGGTATGGTGCGCGGGCCGTTGCATACCTTCCGGCCGAGGTGATCAGGCCGGTCGTTCTGCTGCTGCTGGTGGTGGTCGCGGTCTATACCTTCGTCCGCAAGGACTTCGGGCAGCACAGGGCTGCACCGCGACGGCGCGAGTGGGAGATCGTCGCGGCACTGCTGATTGGTGGCGGGCTCGGATTCTACGACGGATTCTTCGGACCCGGAACGGGAAGCTTCCTGATCTTTCTGTTCGTGCGGTTTCTCGGGATGGACTTCCTGCGTGCATCGGTAAGCGCGAAGTTCGTGAACGTCGCGACCAATCTGGCAGCGATTGGCTTCTTCACACTCCATGTCGAGATTCTGTGGAAGGTCGGGCTGGTCATGGCATCGTGCAATTTGCTGGGGGCGGTCACCGGGTCCAGGCTCGCCTTGAAGCATGGGGCCGTGTTTGTGCGACGAGTGTTTCTGGGAGTGGTTGGGGTGCTCATTTTGAAACTCGCCTACGACGTGTTTTCAGCAGCCGGTTAGTCGACGGTGGGCGGGAAATGCGGTTCCACGTGAAACATTCCAGGAAATGTTCCGAGCATTGGGGCCGGTCCATCAGCCGTGTTAGAATCAGCAGCTTTCCTTTCCTGTGCTTGGATTGACGGAGACATGAACGGACTTCATCTCATCGCGGACCTGTACCGCTGCCAATGTCCACCGGACATCCTGCTCGATCGTGCGGTTCTGGAGGAGACTTGCGTCAACGAATGCCGGGACGCCGGGCTAACCCCCCTCGGCGCCTATTTCTACCAGTTCACCCATGAGGACGGTCAGCAGGCGGGCGTTACCGGAACCGTCGTTCTGGCCGAGTCGCATCTGGCGATCCATACATGGCCCGAGACTGGCGACGTCACGATCGATGTATATGTCTGCAATTTCTCGCGCGATAACTCTGACAGGGCCCGCCTCATCTTCGGACACCTGATCGATCTTCTCAATCCGAAGGAATCCGCCTGTCACGAAGTCATCCGCGGTCGCGTCGGTGCGGAGGTGTGATCCGGTGAGAGAGCTGAATCCGCCGGATCCCCAAGGGCGCCTGCTCGAAGAACTGAACGAAAATGGCGGATTCTACTTCCGTGCCGGCAAACTGCTGGAGTCCGGGGCATCCGAGTATCAGGAGTACGAGGTCTGGGAAACACCTCAATTCGGCAAGCTGTTTCGCCTCGACGGTTACTTCATGACGTCCGAGAAGGACGAGTTCTTCTATCACGAGAATCTCATTCATGTTCCCGCAATCACCCATCCGGGGCCAGCGAGCGCGCTCGTGATCGGTGGCGGAGACGGGGGTTCGGCTGAGGAGTTATTCAAGCACCCGAGCATGAAGCGCGTGGTCCTGGTCGAACTGGATGCGAAGGTGATCGAGATTGCCCGCGCCCATCTGCAATCGGTCCATCGTGGTGCCCTGGACGATCCGCGCCTCGAACTGCGCATCGAGGACGGGTTGAACTACGTCCGCAATGTGGCTCCTGCCGCAGGCACGCGCTTCGATCTCATCGTTCTCGATCTTACCGATCCCATCGGTCCGGCTGAGGCGCTTTACGGCGCTGAATTCTTCAAGGACTGCAAGACCCTGCTCACTCCAAAAGGGGCCATCACGCTGCACATCGGTGCGCCGATCTTCCAGCCTGAGCGTGTCCTGCAGATTCGTGACAACCTGTGTGCAGCCTTCACCAATGTCTTCCCGTATTTTCTGTACATACCGTTGTACGGTAGCCAGTGGGGAATGGCTTGTGCCGCGGATGGCCTCGACCCGACTGCGCTCTCGCCCGCGGAAGTCGATCGGCGAGTTGCCGAGCGCGGAATCTCGGACCTGCAGTACTACAACGGGGCAGTGCACTGCGCACAGTTCGCTTTGCCCAACTATCTTCGGCACCTGCTGCAGGGCTGATACGACATGGCGGCCTGCTGGTTCCTCGAAGCGTGCAGGGTTCGCCGCTCTCGCCTGTCGCGACACCGTTGCATCATCGCGTGACCACGGGCAAGCGAAATCCGGGAAGCCCGTCGGACGTCGGCGGTCGTCGTCGCAGACCAGGAGGCAGAGCGAGCACCGGGCCCGGTACTCGCGGCGGTGTAGCACGACAAGCTCAGGTTTCGCAGACATCTCGCGCCAGGGAACTTCCCACGGAAAGTCTCGCCTATGCGTTGCTTGAGGCGGGCGGCCTCGTGGCCGCGGTCATTGCCGGGCACAGCCTGACCGATGCCTTCGACAGACTGCAGCGCTTGCGTCCCGGTTGGACCGATGGCGTGAGGGGTGCAGTCCGCGACCATGCCTGGGGGACGCTGAGGGACTATGGGCGCGGTGATTTCATCCTCAAACAACTCCTGACCAAGGCGCTGCCGACGGAAGTTCACGCAATCCTCCTGGCCGCCCTGCACCGACTTGAGACGCGCCCCGGACAAGCCCACACGATCGTAGATCAGGCAGTAGAGGCGATCGGAAGCTTCGCGCCGGGCCTCCGTGGTGTCGTTAACGGCGTACTGCGCCAAACGCTGCGCCGCAGCACGGCCCTGCACAGACTGCTCGAGGCCGACGACGTTGCGCGTTACCGCCATCCCGCATGGTGGATAGAGCGCCTGAGGCGGGACCGTCCCGAGGCCCTGGAGGCGATCCTGGCGGCCGGCAACACGCGACCGCCGATGAGCCTGCGCGTCAACCGGCGTCGTGCGAGAATCGAAGATCTTGAACGCGCCCTCGCAGCGGCCGGAATCGGTTCGATCCGGACGGCCAGCGGTGCCCTGCTACTGGAGCATCCCGTCCCGGTGTCCAGGCTGCCCGGTTTCACCGAGGGCCGGGTTTCGGTTCAGGACGCAGGGGCGCAATGGGCTGCACAATGGCTCGATCTTGCCCCGGGGCAACGGGTACTGGATGCGTGCGCCGCTCCCGGTGGAAAGGCTGCGCATATTCTCGAAACCGGGAATGTCCACCTGACTGCGCTCGAACTTGATCCGCGCAGAGTCGATCGCATCGGCGACAATTTCCGCCGGCTCGGCGTGGAGGGCCGCATCTGCGTCGGCGATGCGCGCAACCCGGCGGACTGGTGGGACGGCAATGAGTTCGACCGGATTCTGGCCGATGTGCCCTGCAGCGCGTCGGGCGTGGTGCGCCGCCACCCCGATGTCAAGTGGTTGCGCCGTCCCGAAGACATTTCCGCTCTTGCTGCGCGACAGGGTGAAATTCTCGATGCACTTTGGCATACGCTCGCCCCGGGTGGCAAAATGCTCTACGTGACCTGCTCGGTCTTTGCCGAGGAGAACGAGCACCAGGTCGACAGGTTCTGCCGCCGGCAGGACGATGCCGAGCCACTTGCGCTGGATGGCCGATTTGAACGTCAATTGTTGCCGACCGCAGAACACGACGGCTTCTACTATGCGCTACTGCGCAAGCGCGGCTGAGGCGCTTTTCGTCTGTCTGTTCGCGTTTGTGCTGGCAGTGTTCCCGCCGCCGGTGAGTGCGGACGGCAGCATTCGCTATGCGGAGATCGTTAGCAGTGACGACGGCTACGTAGTCAATGCCGATATCGATCTCGAACTCAACGCACGCCTCGAAGACGCCATCTCGCGCGGAGTGTCGCTGCATTTCGTCGCCGAGTTTCAGATCATGCGTGGCCGGTGGTACTGGTTCGACGAGGTCGTCGCCGAGCGCAGTCTCAATTACCGAATCTCCTACCATGCCATTACCCGGACCTATCGTCTGTCGATCGGCAATCTGCACCAGAGCTTCGATAGCCTCGATGCTGCGGTGCGTACCATGCAGCGCATCAGGAACTGGCACATCGTGGATCGGGGCGGGCTCGAATCAGGCGTTTCGTACAAGGCAGCCCTCAGATTCAGACATGACAAAGGCATGCTTCCCAGGCCGTTCCAGGTTACGGCCATCGGAAGCCGGGACTGGAATCTGGGGACCGACTGGATGCGCTGGACCTTCCTCGCCGGGACGACCCGATGAAGCGCGTCTCCATCGTCATCATCGCCGCCGTCACCGGCATCTCCCTTTTCCTTCTCGCCTCCGCGAGTGCGAATACCGAACTGTTCTCCGGCGCATACCCCTTCCTCCTTGCGCTCAACGGCGCAGTCGCGGTTGCGCTCGCGGCGATGGTCGGCCTTCAGCTGCGCGAACTATGGCGCGAGTACCGGGCGCACCAGTTCGGCTCCCGCCTCAAATACCGCCTGATGCTGATGTTCGCCCTCATGGCGGTGGTGCCGGGCGTGGTGCTCTACGCAGTGTCCCTGCAATTCGTCGTGCGCAGCATCGACTCGTGGTTCGATGTGCGTGTGGACCGCGCGCTCGAAGGCGGGATTGCGCTTGGCCAGAACGCACTTGACTATCTCGTTTCCCAGGTGAGCGACAAGGCACGCGACATGGCCCTCGAACTCGATGCTGCGGCTTCATTTTCGCCCACCCACCTGAACCGCCTCCGGGAGCAAGCGCAAGTCGCAAGTGCCACCGTCATCGGTTCCAACGCGCAACTGGTCGCGACCGTATCGGACGGCGTCGGTGCCCTCCTGCCGGACTTGCCCACTTCCGCGCAGATGCGCCATGCGCGCCAGACGCAGCGCTACCATACGGTGGAGGCACGCCCCGGCGAGGGCCTGACGATCCGCGTGGTGGTGCCGATCCCGTCACGATCGCTGATGGGCGAGCCATCGTATCTGCAATTGATTCAGCCCGTGCCCGACACGTTCGTGCGTCATGTGGACGCCGTACAGGAGGCGCATCGCGAATATCAGCAGCTCGTGCTCGGTCGGATCGGCCTGAGCCGAATCTATTCGCTCACCCTGACCCTGGCACTGTTGCTCGCCCTGCTCGCAGCCGTGGCGGTTGCATTTCTGCTGGCGCGCCGCTTGGTGGCGCCGCTGCTGATCCTTGCCGAAGGCACCCAGGCGGTCGCGCAGGGTGACTTCAGCCCGCGTCAGGCTTTGCCCGCCCGTGACGAGCTCGGCGTGCTCACCCAGTCGTTCAACCGCATGACGCGCCAGCTCGAGGACGCTCGTGCTCAGGCCGAAAGAAACCGTGCCGCGGTCGAAGCCGCGCGCGCGTACCTGGAGAGCGTGCTCGCCAATCTGTCGACCGGGGTGCTGGCCTTCGGTGCCGACGGCTGCCTGCGTGCTGCCAACCGCGGCGCGATGGAGATTCTGAAGGATGAACTGGAGGGCTTCGAGGATTTTCCGTTGGCCGAATGGCCGCGCCACGAGAAGTTTCGGGACATCCTGTTGCGTGGTTTCACGGACAACGATGGTGACTGGCACGAGCAGTTCGAACTGTCACGCGCCGACAGCGCGCCGCAGACGCTGCTGATACATGGTGCGCGTCTGCCCGAGGTGTCCGGTGGCGGAACGGTCATCGTATTCGACGACATTTCCAGTCTGGTGATGGCGCAGCGGACCGCGGCCTGGGCAGAGGTGGCGCGGCGCCTGGCGCACGAGATCAAGAATCCCCTGACGCCCATTCAGCTCTCCGCCGAGCGCCTCGCATACAAGCTTGCCGACCGGCTGGACGACGAGGGTCGGGCAATCCTGGAGCGGGCGACGCGCACCATCGTCAGCCAGGTCGAATCGATGAAGAATCTGGTGAACGCGTTCAGGGACTATGCCCGACTGCCTAACCCGTCACTCGGCAGGGTCGACCTCAACGAACTCATTCCGGAGGTGCTGAATCTCTACGAGAGCTCGCCGGCGAGAATCCGTACCCACCTGGCCGAGGGATTGCCGAAGGTGATCGGCGACGCGGCACAGTTGAGGCAGATCATTCATAATCTGTTCCAGAATTCCGAAGAGGCTCTGGCCGGCCGCGAGGATGGCGAGATCCTCGTGATGACCCTCGACGACGGCGATCACGCGGTGATGGTGGTGCTGGACAATGGTCCCGGGTTCCCGCCGGAAGTTCTGGGCAGAGCCTTCGAGCCCTACTTCACTACCAAGACTCGCGGTACGGGTCTCGGGCTGGCGATCGTGAAGAAGATCATAGACGAGCACGGGGGCGAGGTCCGTCTGCTGAACCCGGATAGCGGTGGTGCAGAGGTCCGCATTCGCTTGCGGCTGGCGGGCAGCGATCGTGGCTGACCGAGTACGCGAGTGCCACGCCGGCTGCAACCGGCTTACGATGCGGAACCGGGCGGTTCCGGACGGGCTGGCTGCGAAGCATCCGGCTTTCTGGTCGAGGAGCTCCACAAGACAAACATGGCGAACATACTAATCGTTGACGATGAAGCAGGCATCCGCGAACTTCTCTCGGAGATTCTGAGGGATGAAGGTCACGATGTGACGCTTGCGGAACATGCCGCGGCAGCGCGTGCCGCACGCCACGTCGGTCGTCCCGACCTGGTGCTGCTCGACATCTGGATGCCCGACACCGATGGGATCACGCTGCTCAAGGAGTGGTCGGCGAGCGGTCAGCTGACCATGCCGGTGATCATGATGTCGGGACACGGAACGATCGACACGGCGGTCGAGGCGACACGGATCGGAGCGATCGACTACCTGGAGAAGCCGATCGCCCTGCAGAAACTGCTGTCGGCGGTCAAGCGCGGCCTGCAGCGCCCGATGGCACCGGGCCAGCCGTCGTCGCTGACGCTGGCAGCGTTTACCCGCTCCGCGCCCTTGCGCGAACTTCATCGGCGTTTGCAGCAGATCGCGGAAAAATCAAGAGTGCTGTTGTTGCGTATCGGCCCGGGCAGTCTGGCAGAACTGGCCGCGCGCAGCTTTCTTCGCGACGGTGCCTCCTGGCTCGACCTGTCCGCGATCACCGTGCCGCTGGACATCAAGCAGCTGCAGGGAAGTCAGGGCGGTGTGGTGTACGTCCCGGAACTCTCGCGTCTCAATCGCACCCAGCAGAAGAATCTTGCGTTCACGATCGAGCGTCTCGAACGCTTCAATCTCTATCTGGTCGCCGCGACCGAGTTCAGCGCGGACGCGCTGCACAACGAAGGCTGGGACGAGGTACATGTGACCCGCCTCTTTGAGGTCAGCCTTGCGCCACCGTCGATGTCGGACGTTCAGGACGATGTCCCCGAACTGGCCACACAGATTCTCCTGCACCTGGTGGAAGCGGGCGAAGTCCCGTTGCGCCGGATGTCGACTGCGGCCCTGAACGCGCTGCGCACACAGTCGTGGCCGGGAGGGTTCCCGCAACTTCGTGCCGCGGTGAAGTCGCTCGCGCTTGGAACACTGGAGGAGGAGATCGGCCTCACCGACGTGCGTCGGGTGCTGCCCCCGCCGACCGACAGCATTCATTCCGTGTCGCTCGACCAGCCGCTTCGCGAGGCCCGCGAAGCCTTCGAACGAGTCTATTTCGAACACTATCTGCGACTCGAAGGCAGCAACATGACGCGGATTGCGGAAAAGTGCGGCCTCGAGCGGACCCATCTCTATCGCAAGCTCAAGCAGCTGGGCCTGCAGCCCAATCGCAGGGGCGAGGAAGCCTGACAGCCCTCGCCAGCGATGACGAACCTGGCCCGACTGCGCGCGGCGCTTGACCCTCACGGACTGCGGGTGCGTGGCGCCTTCGTTCCCGGACCCGGCGATGACGTGCCGCCCGTGCGCGACGGTGTGGCCGCTGCGGCTCTGCTTCTCGTTGGCAACGTGGGTTCGTCGATGTGGGAAAGCTTCTCCAGGTCGCAGGAATATCACGACGCGGCACCCGAACCTCTCGATCGATGGAGCCACCGAATCGGGGCGGATATTGCGCAGCGCCTCGATGCCCTCGTGCTGTTTCCGTTCGGTGGCCCGCCCCATCATCCGTTTCAGCGGTGGGCCGCGCGCGCCGGACCGCTCCACCCCTCGCCGCTGGGACTGCTCATCGATCCCCGTCATGGTCTGTGGCACGCGTATCGGTTTGCCCTTGCGATGGCGCAGCCTCCGTCCCGGCTGGACATCCCTGCCGCAGTCGCCTCCCCCTGCCTCGGCTGCGCCGGCAGGCCCTGTCTGCGGGCATGTCCGGTGGACGCTTTCCGCGTTGGCGGCTTCCGTGCGGATCCTTGTGTGACGCACCTGTCGCAGGCACGTGGCAGCGAATGCATGAATCATGGCTGCCTTGCGCGTCGCGCCTGTCCGGTGGGCGCGCCCGACCGTTATCGGCCCGACCATGCGCGATTCCACATGGCGGCCTTCGTTGCGGCACCACCGTTGCGACGCTGACCGCCCGGGCCTGCGCGGGTGTCGCACTGCAACATCCTGTTTCAGGTGAGCCGGGCACGGCGTACAATGGCCCGGGTCTCGGCGGACGGATCATGACAAGGTGAAAATCATCATATTGGGTGCGGGTCAGGTAGGCGCTTCGGTTGCGGAGAATCTCGTATCCGAGGCCAATGACATCACACTGGTAGACATCAGTCCCGAGTTTCTGGAGATCCAGCGCGATCGCCTGGAAGTGCGAACGGTGTGCGGTAACGCCGCCTCGCCGCGAGTCCTCGAGGAGGCCGGCGCCGCGGATGCGGACCTGCTCATAGCCGTGACCCAGTCGGACCAGACCAACCTGTGCGCGTGCCGCGTCGCCAAGTCGCTGTTCAACCTTCCGACCCGCATCGCGCGCCTGCGTTCGGGAGATTTCGTCGAGCATCCAGAACTGCTCAATGACGACAACTTTGCGGTCGGTTTTGCGATCTGTCCGGAACAGATCGTCACCGACCACATCAGGCTCCTCATTTCCTTTCCCGAAGCGCTCCAGGTCCTGGAGTTCGCCGGTGGCGTGCTGAGCCTGATAGCGGTGAGGGCATTCGAGGGCGGTCCGCTCATCGGTCATCCACTCAAGGCGATGCGTTATCACATGCCGAACGTCGAAGTGCGGATTGCGGCGATCTATCGCAACGGGGAAGCGATCATGCCGCAGGGTGACACCGTGATCGTTCCCGGCGACGAGGTGTTCTGTCTGGCCGCTTCGGTGCACATCCGCCAGGTGATGCGGGAGTTGCGGCGCTCGGATCAACCGATGCGCCGCATCATGATCGCCGGCGGCGGCAACATCGGGTTTCGCTTGGCGCGCTCGATCGAGCACGACTACAACGTCAAGCTGGTGGAAGTAAACAAACGCCGCACCGAACTCCTCGCGACACAACTTGACCGCGCGCTGGTCCTGCGTGGCGATTCGACCGACGAGAAGCTGCTCGAGAACGAGGGCATCGACGAGACCGACCTGTTCGTCGCCCTTACCAACGACGAGGAAGACAATATCATGTCGGCATCCCTCGCCAAGCGCATGGGCGCCCGCCGTACCCTGGCGCTGATCAACCGGAAATCCTATGTCGACCTGGTGCAGGGCGGACCGATCGACATCGCGATATCGCCCGCGCAAATCTCGATTGGGACCCTGCTCGCGCACGTGCGCCGGGGCGATGTGGTGGCGGTCCACAGCCTGCGCCGTGGCGCAGCCGAGGCGTTGGAAATCGTCGCCCATGGCAATGAAAAGGAATCCAAGGTCGTCGGCAAGCCGATCGAGCAGATCCAGTTACCCCGCGGTGCAACGATCGGCGCGATCGTGCGCGACCGAAGGCGTGCCGACGGCCGGGTCGTGCGCCAGGAGGTCATCATGCCGCACCACGACACGGTGATCCAGTCCGATGACCACGTGATCGTATTCTGTACCCACAGGCGGCTGGTACGTCAGGTCGAGAAGCTCTTTCAGGTCGGCTTCACCTTCCTCTGAGCATGCGCAGCTACTACCCTGTCCTGAACGCGCTGGGCCTGATTGTCATGATCTTCGGGCTGTTGATGGGGTTCCCGATCGCAATTTCGTACTATCTTCAGGACGGGGCACACGTCGCATTCGACGCTGCGGTCCTGGTCACCTTCAGTGTCGGGCTGGTCGTGTGGCTGCTGACGCGTGGCAAGCGACGTGACCTGCGGGTGCCCGACGGCTTCCTGCTCGTTGCCGCGAGCTGGATCGGTCTCCCGGTATTCGGGGCCCTGCCCTTGATGGGTTACCTGCCCGAACTGACGTTCACCTATGCCTATTTCGAGGCCGTGTCCGGCCTGACCGCGACCGGTGCGACCGTGCTGTCAGGGCTCGACGACCTGCCGGTCTCGATCAACGTGTGGCGAACATTCATGCACTGGATCGGCGGCATGGGGGTGATCGTGCTGGTGGTCGCCATCCTGCCGCTGCTCGGTATCGGCGGGCGTCAGCTGTTCAAGGCAGAGGTGCCGACGCCGATGAAGGAACAGAGTCTCACACCGCGCATCACCGAGACCGCAAAGGGGCTCTGGATCTCCTACATGCTGTTGACCACGGCCTGCGGGATCAGTCTGTGGCTTGCCGGCATGGACGGCTGGGACGCGCTGATACACGCCTTCACGGTGGCCGGGCTCGGCGGGTTCTCGAGCAAGGATGCGTCCATCGGGCACTTCAGCAGCGTTCCGATCGAAGTCGTGGTCATTGTCTTTGCCCTGCTCGCGGGCCTCAACTATGCCACCCACTATCTCGCCCTGGTGCGACGCAGCCCCAGGCCGTATCTCCGGGATCCCGAGCTGCCATTCTTCTTCGGCGTGCTGCTGCTCAGCACGGCGATGCTCACAGCCTATCTGTACTATCTCAATGCGCATACCGACCTGGCCGCGACCATTCGCTACGTGAGCTTCCACGTCGTGTCGATTTCGACCTCGCTTGGACTTTCGACCTACGACTACACGCTATGGCCGATGTTCGGGCAATTGTGGATCCTGTTCCTGGGCAGTTTCATCGCGTGCTCGGGCTCGACCGGGGGCGGCATAAAGATGATGCGGGCGATGATCCTGTACAAGCAGGTGTATCGCGAAATCATCCGCTCGTTGCACCCGAACGCGGTCCATCCGGTGCGCATGGGTGGACAGCCGGTATCGAACCAGATCCTGCACGCGGTACTTGGATTCAGTTTCATGTACATGGTTTCGATCGTGTGCCTGACCCTGCTGTTGGCCGCTTCCGGGCTGGACGTGGTGACCGCGTTCTCCGCTGTCGTCGCCTGTATCAACAACACCGGACCGGGCTTGGGTGCAGTCGGACCGGCGTCGAACTATGCGGGTCTGAACGAGTTTCAGGCATGGACATTGTCATTCACGATGATTCTCGGCCGCCTCGAGATCTTCACGCTGCTGGTGGTGCTCACCCCGGTTTTCTGGCGCCGCTGAGCTGCATGAAGGATAATTCCGGAGTGGACCGAGTGAGCACATCAAAGGATGAAATCGTGAGCCGCCTACGCAACGACACTTTTCTGCGCGCACTGCTGCGCCAACCTACCGAGTACACGCCCGTCTGGCTTATGCGGCAAGCCGGCCGCTATCTCCCCGAGTACTGCGAGACGCGGCGTCGTGCAGGCAGCTTCCTCGATCTGTGCAAGAGTTCCGACCTCGCATGCGAGGTCACGCTGCAACCGCTGGCGCGCTACGATCTCGATGCGGCAATCCTCTTCTCGGACATTCTCACGGTACCCGACGCGATGGGCCTGGGGTTGTACTTCGTCGAGGGTGAGGGGCCGCGCTTCGAACGTCCGCTGCGTGATGAATGGGAGATCCGCAACCTTTCCGCGCCCGATCCGCACGGAGAGCTGCAATACGTAATGGATGCGGTCGCCGAAATACGCCGTGCGCTCGATGGCAGCGTGCCCCTGATCGGCTTCTCCGGGAGTCCGTGGACGCTCGCATGTTACATGGTCGAGGGCGGGTCCTCGGACGACTACCGCAAGGTCAAGACGCTGGCCTATACCCGCCCGGATCTGCTCCATCACATCCTCTCGGTGACGGCAGCCGCGGTCACCGCGTACCTGAATGCCCAGATCGAGTCAGGTGCTCAGGCTGCGATGGTGTTCGACTCGTGGGGCGGCGTGCTGTCCGAGGCGGCCTATCACGAGTTCTCCCTTCCCTACCTGAAGCGTGTGGTCGATGGGCTGATCCGCGAGAACGACGGACGGCGCGTGCCGAATATCGTGTTCACCAAAGGTGGCGGACTGTGGCTCGAGGATATCGCGGCGATCCGCTGTGACGCGGTCGGTCTGGACTGGACCATGGACATTGGCCGCGCACGTGCGCTGGTCGGAGACCGGGTAGCCCTTCAGGGCAATCTCGACCCGTCCGTCCTGTTTGCGCCGCCTGAAGTCGTTGCGGCGGAGACGCGACGGGTCCTTGATTCATTCGGCACGCACCGCGGGCACGTGTTCAACCTCGGCCACGGCATTTCGCAGTTCACGCCGCCGGAATCCGTTTCGGTTCTCGTCGACACGGTGCACGCACACAGCCGCAATATCCGTTCGACTTCCTGACCGGCGCGGCTCGGTGGGGCAGTTGAACCCATATTTCGGAACGGCTCACGGGCGGCTTGTCAAGCACAGAATGTCCGCCACAGGCTTGACTTATGCACATCCGGCCGGTTCATCCGGAAGATTCTCGTGAAATCTGTGTGCAGCATAAGTGTTTTCACAAGTTATTGAACTTAAACGGATTTGCAACTGCCTATTGTTAAGGCAACGTGACAGAAGCGCTTGTTGCGTGCCGGTTTGAGCAGTTTCCACCCACCTTGCCCACAAAGTTTTCCACAGAATTTGTGGACAAGCATTCAGATCGTATTCCCAGCAAGTAGTTAGTGGAGTTTCCCAGTGACGGTCTCAGCTTACAGCCGTAATCATTTGTTTCAAAATGACTTCGGCTAAGATACCCGAATCCGGGGCTCAAATCGTTCGCGTTGCACTCCCCGTGCCGATCCCGCAGTTATTTGATTACAAAGCGGAAAACGTTCAACAGAGCGACGTTGGGCGATGTGTCCGCGTTCCGTTCGGGCGGGGAGAAAAGTGTGGTGTCATCATCTCGCTCCCGGTGAGTCCGGACGTTGACCGGTCCCGCCTCCGGTCCGTCCGTCATATCCAGCGGGACGTGCCCTCGCTGCCGCGGGACTGGCTCGGGCTGGTGTCGTTCGTCGCCGGCTATTATCACGCTCCTCTTGGCGAAGTAATCGCGTTGGCCCTTCCACCGGGCCTGCGGCGCGCGGACATGGTGTCGGGCGAGAGTGCAGATCCGCTGCTGACGGTCACATCCGCCGGATTTGCCGCGCTGGGCGAAGGACGACGACCCAGCCGGGCGCTTGCGCTGCTGCGGGAATTGCGGGCCGCCGGTGTGATGCGTCGCAGCCGGGTGCGGGCGTTGCCCGACGGTGAGGCCGTCGGCGACGCGTTGCGGCGTGGCTGGCTGGCGGCGACGGAAGCGCAAATGAGTGTGGAGGCATCGCGGGGTCGGCCGCAACTCACGGATGAACAGGAGCATGTCGTTGCGGCGGTCGCTGCCCAACGTGAAGGGTTCAGCTGCTGGCTGCTTCAGGGGGTCACCGGGAGTGGAAAAACGGAGGTGTACCTGCGTCTTGCCGAGGCCGCGCTGGATCGTGGCCACCAGGTGCTGATGCTGGTACCGGAGATCGCGCTCACGCCGCAACTCGAATCCAGGGTAGCCGACCGCTTTCCCGACGCACATGTCGTCAGCCTGCATTCGGGCCTTGCTGAAGGTGCGCGCTCGCGCGGATTCGTTCAGGCGCTGGAGGGACGTGCCGACATCGTTCTGGGAACCCGGCTGGCCGTTTTTGCACCGCTGCCCCGGCTCGGACTGATTCTGGTGGACGAAGAACATGATGCTTCGTACAAGCAGCAGGAAGGCGTGCGCTATTCGGCGCGCGACGTGGCGGTCTGGCGCGCGCGGCAGCAGGAGATCCCGATCGTTCTCGGGTCGGCAACGCCGTCGCTGGAGAGCTGGCAGCACGTGCGCAGTGGCCGCTACCGTGAGCTGCGATTGGACGCGCGGGCGGTGTCCGACCGTCTGCCGGCGGTTCGCTGCGTGGACACCCGCCGCGTGCGTCTCGACGAGGGATTGAGCCCCGCGCTCTTTGATGCGATCGAGGCGCGACTTGACCGTGGTGAGCAAAGCCTGGTGTTTCTGAACCGGCGCGGATACGCTCCCGTGCTGGCATGCCCGTCCTGCGGCTGGGTGAGCCACTGTCCGCACTGTTCGGCGAATCTGGTCGTGCATCTGGCCGACGGTCGAATGCGCTGCCATCACTGCGGATGTGATGCGACCATCCCGCGCGCCTGCCCGGTGTGCGGCAATCAGGATGTCCAACCGCTCGGGCGCGGAACGCAGCGGCTCGAGGCGCGCCTTGCCGAACTTCTTCCGGAGGCGCGCATCCTGCGGGTGGATCGCGATTCGGCCCGTACCCGCAGGCAATGGCAGGCGCTTCTGACGCAAATTGCCGCGGGTGAAGCCGACATTCTTGTCGGCACGCAGATGATGGCCAAGGGGCATGATTTTCCGAAGCTGACTTTGGTTGGCGTGATTGGTGCCGACGCCTCCTTGCATGCGGCCGACTTTCGCGCTCCGGAACGCCTGTTCCAGCAACTCATGCAGGTCGGCGGGCGTGCGGGACGGGGTCGTCTTGCGGGTGAGGTGCTGATCCAGACCGAGTATCCGCAGCATCCCCTCTACCGCTTTCTTGCATGTCACGATTTCGACGGATTTGCAGCGCGTGAATTCGAGGAACGCGGCCGGGCGGGATTTCCGCCCCACAGCTTCCAGGCGATGCTGCGTGCGGATGCCCCCGCGCTCGAGGACAGCCGCAGTTTCCTGATCCACGCACGCCGCCTCGCTCTGGAGATCGCGCCCGCAGGGGTGCGCGTGTTCGACCCGGTGCCCATGCGCATGACGCGACTTGCCCGGCGCGAACGGGCCCAGTTACTGGTCGAATCCGACGAGCGTCGGCTTCTGCAGGGGTTTCTGGGCGACTGGGTGCCGGTGCTGCGCGCCCAGCGCGCCGGGCGGGATCTGCGCTGGCAGATTGACGTCGACCCCCTGGATGTGTGACATGTGCGGGTGCTCAGCAGGTGTTCTGTTCCAGCCATGCGGCACGATCGCGAAGGCGCGCTGCCTTGTCCGTCGCGAGCCCGGATGCCGCCGCGATCTTGCGCAGCAGCGCGGGATCCGGTCGGTGCGCGAGAACGGTGGTCCAGTACAGCGCGAGTGTGAGCCAGCGCGAGGGTCGCTCGAGCAGTTCCAGCATGTCGCCCGGCGCCACTTGGCCGGTCTGGACCACCCGGTAGTACCAGCCGGTGATTCCGGTTTCAGCGACGAACATCGAAGCGCCGGGGGTCTCGAGTCTGTGATTGATCTTCCAGCACGGCTGGCGTGGCTGGCTGACCTGAATTTGGCATGACCCCAGTGCGTATACATCGCCTATGCACACGTCGGTCTCGGTCATTCCACGGGTGCTGAGATTTTCGCCGAGAACCCCGGCACCGAGCCTGGGCGCGAGTTCGGGCCAGCGCGCTGCAAGCGCATCGTAGTGTTCCGCCGGGTAGTGATGCAGGGCCTTCTCGGTGCCGCCGTGATGCCTGGGATCGCCCTGCCGGTCGCCTGCCAGCCCTGTCGCCGCGAGCGCCGTCGGAACGCCCACCGGGGTCTTGTAGATTCCCGTCAGCTGCCCCTCCGGGGCGAGCGGTCGCACGTCTCCGACGAACAGCTGATCAACCCTGACCGGTATGCGTGAATTCGTCGTTTCCATGCGGATACTCGCTCCGGAGCGAAGGGATCTCAGCCGCGACGCAAGCGGTCGCAGGCATCGTTGAACAGGTCCAGAGCCTCTTCCCGGCAGCCCGCGCTGACGCCCAGGTCCCGGATCATTCCGTCCGACAATGCATAGCACCAGCCGTGAACGGCAACGCTCTGGCCTCGTTCCCACGCTTCACGCAGGACAGAGCTCTGACATACGTTGAGCACCTGCTGCATGACGTTGAGCTCGCACAGCCGGTCGTGACGTAGCGACGCATCATCGATCGCTTCGAGCAGATTGATGTGGCGGTCGCGAATGTCCTGGACATGACGCAACCAGTTGTCGATCAGCCCCAGCCTGCTGTTCCCCAGGGCCGCAGCGACGCCGCCACACCCGTAGTGTCCGACTACCAGAATGTGCCTGACGCGCAGTGCATCGGTTGCGTACTGGATTACCGAGAGCGCGTTCAGATCCGTATGGACGACCTGGTTGGCGACATTGCGATGGACGAAGATCTCGCCCGGTTCCAGACCCACGATCTGGTTTGCCGGCACGCGGCTGTCCGAGCAGCCTATCCACAGATACTCGGGCGATTGCTGTCCCACAAGGCGGCTGAAGTACTCCGGATCCTCGGCGCGCTTCTGATCCGCCCAGATGCGGTTGTTCTCGAAAAGCTCATCGATTTCCTTCTTCACGGGTTTCCTCGACGAATTGATATCGACGTGTCCTCACCGGGTCACGATTCAAGCGAACATAATTATGAATTATACACAGCATGGAGATTCGGGAAATGTTTCCGGTGAAGGGCCTGAACCGTGCAGAACCTGTGATGCGGGGGTGAAAGGGAGTACTCGCGCCACGCCAACGCAATTCGATCGACGAATGGCTGCTCCGGGTCAGTCCGTCCACACTCCGAGAGCCAGCAGTTGACGGCATGCCGCCTCGGACCACCCGCGATTCGCCGCCGGGCTTGCCGGACTTGGGTGGAGTATGCGTCCGATCCGCACGGGGAACGCGCTCAACGCGGTAGCAGCGCGTCTCTCGGCCCAGGCGCCGACACCGATCACCCAGTCCGGTTCGAGGATTTCCGCCACTTCGCGCAGATGCGCATCGCAGGCTTCGAGCAGGGGTTGTGCTTCGGCCGCCGGTAGCTTGTCCGGCGTAAGGTTGCGCCGGCCATCGAAGAATGCCAAAGGGCAGTAGTTCGCGACGAAGTGCTGGCTGAAGAACGCGTCGGGTGTGGCGAAGCGTTCGCGGAACAAGCCCCACAGGCGTCGCCCGGAGACTTCCGAACGGATGCAGTCGAAACCCTCGACCGGTCGCGCAGGATTTTCATCCGAGGGACTGCCGACCGGTCCGCTCAGCTGCAGCCAGTCGCGGATCGCTGCGATCTCGCCGAAAGGGACACCTGTCTGGACCATGCCGAACGGTCCGGGATTCATTCCCACGAAGATGATTCGCCGCCTTCCGCCACCATAGCGCTCGAGGTAGCCCCTGTGCACGGGCCATGCGTACTCGAGGGGATTGTAGACATGACTGACGGGGGGCGAGAAGCGGAGTTTCCCGACCGTCCTGGAAAGCTGGAGGGCGGCTTCGATCAGGGCGGCAGAGTGGCGGCGGGCGTTCGTCATGGCTGGACCGGTTTGCGGAAGCGGGATCTCACTCGGATCAGGCACGCCCAGGCATCGACGCGATCGCCCTGGCTTCGCCGTTCCATGGTGCGACCTTGAGAAGAAGCAGCATTCCGGGGATTGCCAGGACGAAGCAGATCCAGAAGAAATCGAACCAGCCCATGCGCTCGACCAGCCAGCCGGCCGATGCATTGATGAAGGTGCGTGGCATCGCCATGAGACTGGTAAACAGTGCGAACTGGGTAGCCGTATAGGCCGGGTTGGTCGAGCGCGCCATGAACGCAACGAAGGCGGTCGTGCCCAGCCCGGCGCCGAGCGCCTCGCCGGTGATGACGGTGGCAAGAATCAGCAGTCGTACCGGGTCCGAGGGGGCAGGCCCAAGCCATGCGAGCCAGACGAATCCGAGAATAGTGACCAGCTGCACCACGCCGAAAAGCCACAGCGCGCGGTTGATGCCGATCCTCACCATCCACAGGCCGCCGAGAATGCCGCCGATCACCATCGGCCACAGGCCGGCGTTCTTCGCGACGATACCGATGTCGGTCTTGCTGTAGCCCATGTCGAGGTAGAAGGGAGTCGCGAGCGCGGTGCACAGCGAGTCGCCGAGCTTGTAAAGGAAAAGAAAGCACAGCACGAGCAGTGCGGACTGCACGCCATGGCGGCTGAAAAACTCGCGGAAGGGCTCGATCACCGCATCGCGCAGCGTGCGTGGCGCTCCGGCCGCAGCCGCAGGTTCGCGCACCATCAGCGTCATCGCCAATCCAGGCAGCATGAACAGGGCCGTGATGATGAAGACCATGTCCCAGGGCAGGATGTCGGCGAGGATCAACGAGATCGATCCCGGGACAAGTCCGGCGATGCGATAGGCGTTGACATGAATGGCGTTGCCCAAGCCCAGTTCGGCGTCCGAAAGGATCTCGCGCCGGAACGCGTCGATGGCGATGTCCTGTGTCGCGGACAGGAAGGCGAGCGCAGCGGTCAGGGTCACGACCAGCGCGAGATGATCGACCGGCGACAGCTGACCCAGCCAGGCGATCGATGCGATCAGCCCGACCTGGGATACCATCATCCAGCTTCGGCGTCGCCCCAGCCATGGCAGAATGCCGTAGCGGTCGAGCAGGGGCGCCCACAGGAATTTCCAGGTGTAGGGGAACTGGATCAGCGCGAACGCCCCGATCGCTCGCAGGCTCAGTCCCTCGGTTCTGAGCCAGGCGGGCAGCAGGTTGAGCAGCAGGTAGAGCGGCAGCCCGGATGCGAATCCCGTGAAGACGCAGATCAACATCCTGCGGTTGAGCAGGGCTTCGACCCATGCAGGGCGACGCGAAAACGACACCGTTATGCGTCCGGACCCATGTGCTTGCGCAGAAACACTTCTGCCTCGGCAGCCTGCATGGGGTGGCCCGGATGGTAGCCCTGCAACTCGTCGCAGCCGAGGCGTGCCACGGTGTCCGACGCGCGCACAGCGGCCTGCGACCGGTGGCCGACCTGGATCAAGAGATCATCTCCCACCTGGTGGCCGAGGGAATCGTTGAGTTTCTTGAATCGGTCAAGATCGAGGAACAGTACCGCAAGCTCATTCACGCTCGAAAGTGCGATTCTGCCCCCATACATGCGACCCGTGCAACGATACGGTCGCGTATGGGCTTGATTGCCTGATCCGGGCAGTCGACAATGCGGGTTCGCAAGATCAGATCGAGACCAAGGAGAGCAACGTGAGTCATGCCGTTACCGTATCGTTCGGCCCCGACAGGGAATACGAGATCATGCTGCACGACAGCGATATGCAGGGGATGGGCAGGGATCGGGCGCGTGCCTGGCTTGCCCGCGAATTCGAGGAGATGGAATGCTCGCCGTCCAATCCGATGGGCAAGATTCTGGTCCTCGACATGATCCTGAATGTGGCCAAGTACGGCAGCGAGGAACGCTTCAAGGAAGGCGGCGAGTGGGCGAAGGGCTTTGCGACGGCCGTGGCAGGGGCCCTGCAACGGCCGGCGATAAAGGTGGATGTCGCCAACTTCGTGGTCGGTTGATTCGTGCCGGTCCGGCACGCCCCGGACCGGCACGAATCAAGTGTGGCGGCCCAGACGGTAAACCGCCACGCTCGCAAGAAAGTTCGGTTCGTCGAGCACGAGTTTGCCTTCGTCGAAGGCGAGGCGTTCGCGGACCGCGATTCCATTGATTTCGCACAATGCGTCGAAGTCCGCGATCGTGAAGAAGCGCACGTTCGGCGTATTGAACCACTGGTGCGGCAGACTCTCCGACACCGGCATGCGGCCGTTCAGGATGCTCTGGCGGTGCCGCCAGTATCCGAAGTTCGGAAAACTCACCACTGCTTCGCGCCCGACACGCAGCATCTCCGCGAGAATGCCCTGGGTGTTGTGGATGGCCTGAAGCGACAGGCTCATGATCACGTGGTCGAAGAAACCGTCCTCGAACCCGGCGAGGCCTTTTTCAAGGTCCATCTGGATTACGTTGATGCCGCTGGCCAGCGACGCCACCAGATTGTCCGGGTCGTTTTCCACCCCGTACCCCTGAACCTGTCTAACCTCCATCAGATGCTTGAGCAGACACCCGTCCCCGCAACCCAGGTCCAGCACCTTTTCACCCTGGCTGATCCAGTTCGTGATGACGTCATAATCGTAGCGATAGCTCGTGATCATAATTTGATTCTTTCGCAGTAGCCGCGCAGCACCGCGTGATAATGCGGTTCGTCGAGCAGGAAGGAGTCGTGGCCGGCCGCGCAGTCGATCTCGGCGTACGAGACGTTGCGCCGATTGTGCAGAAGGGCATAGACGATCTCGCGGCTGCGCGCGGGAGCGAAACGCCAGTCGGTGGTAAAGGACACGACCAGAAAATCGGCAGTAGAGCGCGCCAGCGCGGCGGCGAGGTTGCCGCCGTGCTCGAAGGCCGGGTCGAAATAATCCAGCGCCTTGGTCGTGAGCAGGTACGTGTTTGCATCGAAATGGCTGGCGAACTTGTCGCCCTGGTAGCGCAGGTAGGATTCGATCTCGAATTCGACGTCGTAGCTGTAAACGGCCTTGCCATGCCGGAAGCTGCGGCCGAATTTCTCGGCCATCGAATCGTCCGACAGATAGGTGATGTGCCCCAGCATGCGCGCGAGCTTCAGGCCGCGCGCGGGCACGACTCCGTATTCGTAGAAGTGCCCGCCGTGGAACTCCGGATCGGTAAGGATCGCCTGCCTTGCCACTTCGTTGAAGGCGATGTTCTGCGCCGTCAACTTCGGGGCGGATGCTATTGCGAGGGCGTGAGCGACGCGGTCCGGATACTGAAGCGTCCATGAGATCGCCTGCATGGCCCCGAGGCTGCCACCCATCACCGCGGCAAAGCGCTCGATGCCGAGATGGTCGGCCAGCCTGGCCTGTGCGGCGACCCAGTCCTCGACCGTGACGAAGGGGAAATCCGCACCCCAGTGTCGGCCGGTTGCGGGGTTGATGGAGCGCGGACCGGTGGAGCCGAAGCAGCCACCGAGGTTGTTTACGCCGATGACGAAGAACCTGCGCGTGTCGAGCGGTTTTCCGGGGCCTACGAGATTGTCCCACCAGCCGACGCTGGCCGGGTCGTCGGCATACACGCCGGCGACATGGTGCGAACCTGACAGGGCATGACACACGAGCACGGCATTGTTTCGCGCTGCGTTGAGTTCGCCATAGGTTTCGAAGGCGAGTTCGAAGCCCGGCAGAATGCCGCCGCTTCGCAGCGACAGGGGTTCGGTAAAGCGTGCCACCTGGGGCTTGACCACGCCGACGGATTGGGGTTGCGTCATGATGTCCGTTTGTAAACTGAAAAACCCAGCCGGCTGGGTAACGCGGACTGGGTCGCCCTCGCTTTAGCCGGATTTATTTAGCGCCCGCAAGCTGTGGTTCAAATCGGCGCTGCAGTAGTGAAATTAGCGCGCTGAAAGGCAAAAGTCAAACCGGTGGGGCCCGCTACGCTTGTCCGGCGAGCCTCATGACGGCGTCGCGGACCTTGCTCTGCTCGTCCATCCGCAGGATGCGCCGGACCCGGGGTGCGAGTTCGCCGACATCTGCGCGCAGAACTTGCTGCTTGATCTCCAAAATGTTCGCCGGATGCATGGAGAAGCTGCGCAAGCCCATCCCGAGCAGGAGCTGGGTGTATGCGGGGTCACCCGCCATCTCGCCGCAGACCGACACGGGTATGCCGAAGCGAACCCCGGCACGGATGGTGCCGGCGATCAGCTTGAGTACTGCCGGATGCAATGGATCGTAAAGGTGCACCACCGCTTCGTCGGAGCGATCGATTGCGAGCGTGTACTGGATCAGATCGTTGGTTCCGATCGACAGGAAGGAAACGCGGCGAATGAACATGCCGAGCGATAGCGCCGCCGCCGGGATCTCGATCATCGCACCGAGTTCGACGGACTCGTCGAAGGGGACCCTTTGCGCACGCAGTTCGGCCCGAGCCTTGTCAACCAGCGCAAGGGTCTGGTCGATCTCCTTCGCGTGCGCAAGCATCGGGACCATCATCCGCAGGTTGCCGTGCACCGAGGCGCGCAGCAGCGCGCGCAACTGTGTCAGGAATATCTGTGGCTCGGACAATGAATAGCGGATCGCGCGCAGACCGAGCGCCGGGTTCGGCTCGAAGCGCGTGCCTGCGTTGTTCAGAGCCTTGTCCGCGCCCGCGTCCAGGGTCCGGATCGTGACCGGCTTACCCGGCAGCGCCTTGAGCACCGCCTTGTAGGCTTCATACTGCTCGTCTTCGTCGGGCAGGGTGTCGCGACCGATGAACAGGAACTCGGTGCGGTACAGGCCGACGCCGTCGGCATTTACCGCGCGGATCTGTCCGATGTCCTTGGGGCCTTCGATGTTCGCCAGGAGGAATACTTCCTCGCCGTCGAGTGTCGTCGCGCGACGGTCCTTGAGCCGATTGAGCCTGGAACGCATGAGCTCCAGCTCGGAACGGCGCAGGCGGTATTCCTGGACGATCTGCTGATCGGGGGCGACGATCGCCACGCCGCGCGTGCCGTCCAGGATCACCAATTCGTCTTCCTCGACGAGGTGGCGGATATGGTGCATCCCCACCACTGCCGGAATCGACAGGCTGCGCGCGACGATTGCGGTGTGGCTGGTCGGTCCGCCGACGTCGGTGACGAAACCGGCGATGTTGTGGTCGCGAAAGCTGATCGTGTCGGACGGGGACAAATCGTGGGCCACGACGATGGTACCCAGTCCGTCGCGGCGTTTGGGCGGAAGGTGGCCGGGATGACCCAGCAGGACCTTCACCAGACGCTCGACCACCTGCACGACGTCCGCCTTGCGTTCGCGCAGATAGGGATCCTCGATCTGCTCGAACTGCTCGACCAGATGCTCCATTTGCTGCACCAGCGCCCACTCCGCATTGCAGCGGCGCTCCTCGATCAGGTTCCGGGCCGCATCGACCAGCATCGGGTCGGCGAGCATCATCATCTGCAGATCGACGAAAGCGCCTACCTCGCTATGCGTGTGGCCCATAGTCGCTGCCGCCTTGAGGCCGACCAGTTCGCCCTGTACGGTGGCCACAGCGTCGCCGAGCCGTTCGGCCTCTTCCGCAATGTGTCGCTCCGGGACGTGATAGTGGCTCACCTCCAGCAGTGCGTGCGACACGAGGTGAACATGACCTATGGCGATGCCTTGCGAAACCGGGAGACCGTGGATCGTAAACGGCATGACGCGTCATTCCTCTTCGCCGAACTTGTCCGAAATCAGGGACAGCAGGGCCCGCATCGCGGCATCGGCATCCGGTCCCTCCGTGTCGATGGCAACGGTGGAGCCCCTGGCTGCCGCCAGCATCATCACGCCCATGATGCTTTTCGCGTTGACCCTGCGGCCATTGCGTTCGAGCCAGATCTGCGACGCGAAGCCGCTCGCGGTCTGGGTGAGTTTTGCCGCGGCACGCGCGTGCAATCCCAGCTTGTTTACGATCTCGGCTTCCGCTCGCGGCATGCGAATCTCATTTAAGTTGAACTACGCCCTCGCATCCCCCGCTGATACCGCGCCGTATCAGTGTTTCCAGGTCGCGGTCGCGATAGGTGAGCATCCTGAGCAGCATCGGTACATTGACGCCGGCGATGCCGGCCACGCGTCCGGGCTGCAGGAGCTTCACGGCGATGTTGGCCGGCGTCGCCCCGAACACGTCGGTCAACACGACCACGCCGCTGCCGCTATCGACCCAGTTCAGCATGTCGAACGCCACGGGAGTCAGATCGAGCGGATCGTCCTGCGCCGACACCCCGAGCTGCACGATGTTCTCCGGTCGTCGGTTGAGCACGTGGCTGGCGCACTGGATCAGGGACTCTCCCAGCGTGCCGTGAGTAATGAGAAAGATGCCGATCATGATGAGCGCCTGTCAGATTGCCCGATTCTAGCCGAGACTCGCGGCATCACGAAGTTCGGCCAGCGGATGGATCGCCGGGTGTTTGGCGGTTCGGGCGAGGACGTGGGTGTTTCGACGCCGCGGGCGTTCGTGCCGATCAGGTATCGTACGCGAGCAGCGTGACCTCGGCCGCCTGTCGCCGCAGTGGTATCAGTGCCTGATAGGCGGGCGATGCGTGCCACGCGCATGCCGCCTCCTTGTCAGGGAAGCGGATCACCACCACGTCGGTGTGGGGGTGGTCGCCGTCGAAGACCGCAACCCGCTTGCCGCGGAATACCAGCTCGGCACCGAAGGGCTCTAGCGTCGCCGGCACCCGCTCCCGGTAGGCCGCCCACTTCCGCGGATCCCTGATCGTGATGTGTCCCATGACATACGCAGCGCTCATCGATCCGGTCTCCAGAGATTGAATGGCCGTCACACTCCTGGCGGACCATGCTACCAAATCTCCGGTGGCGGACCACGGTGGAAGCGTGGTCCGAAGTTCCCGTCAGTCGATCGAAGTCGTCGCTTGCGCCTGCTGCCGTCCGTGGCGGCGCATCCCGCCAACGAGCGCAAACAGGATTCCGAGGGCGCCCACCAGCAGCGCCAGCCCCAGCGTGGCAAAGCTCATGTTGCCCAAAAGATCGGCGGTACCGGCCGGAATGGTGTCCGCGAGTCCCAGCTCGGACAGGTACACGGGCAGCTTGAACAGGCGACTGAACAGCACGACGATCATGATCGTGCCCATGACCGCCTTGACTGCGCCGTCGCTGACGTAGGTGGTCCCGATCGCACCCACCTGGACCCCGAAAAGGGATCCGCCGAGTATGATCATCGCAAGCCGGATGTCGACGAACCCGTCCCACGCGTAGAGCATGCTGCCGCCAAAGCCCATGATGAAGGCCACCACGAGCTCGGTAGCCGATGCCATCAGCGCCGGGACGCCAAGAACGTAGATCATCGCGGGGACCCCGATGAAGCCGCCGACCGCAATCGAAGCGGCCAGCATCCCGGTGGCGAAGCCGAGGGGGGCCACGAACAGCAGCGAGACCTCCGCGTTGATGGAATCGAAGCGCATCATCGTTCCGGGAATGCGTATCGACTGCACCCAGCGAGCAAGGCGCGGCGTCCCGGGTGGCGTGCCCGCATGAGCATCATGCCGGGCCTTCCACGCGTCGCGCAGTACGTAGGCGCCGACCATGGCAAGCACCACGATGAACACCACCGAAACGTAGAGGTCGGTGCCGGCATTTCCGAAACTGGCGCGAATGCCGGTCATTATGTTCTTTCCTGCGAACACTCCGGCCTCGGCGAAAATGCCCATGACGATACCGAGTTTCACGTCCACCTGGCCGTACTTTGCGCGCTTGATCGCCGCCACCAGCGCCTTGGGGAACTTGTGCGCCATGTTGCTCGCGACGGCGACGATGGCCGGGACCCCGAGGCTCATCATGGCCGGCGTCAGGACGAAAGCCCCGCCCGAGCCGATGAAGCCGCTCACCATGCCGCCGACGAAGCCAACCGCGAACAGCAGCAACGCGGTCGTTGCATCGAGTTCGAGAAAGGCGATTGCTTCCATGGCCGACATGCCGATTACCGGCGGGCCTTCAGGCCCACCAGTTCCCAGAAGTGACCGGTGAAGGCGCCATGGACCAGGGAGAAGGCGAAGGCGATCAGCAGCGGAACGAAGAACAGGGTCTTGTCCCCGCCATTCACCGCTTCGGCGAGGCGACACAGTTCGCTGTCGTAGCAGAACAGCAGGACGTAGAGAGTCATGCTTCCGGTGCCGTAGAGCACGGCGCCCACGGCGGCGTCGCGTACCGGAGCTGTCCGGTCCTGGTCCTTCTCCTCGCTGTGGCTGGTTTCGGCAATGGTGTGCATCGGGACTCCGGGTCGTGGCCAGACAGTCTTGAACTTGAGTAGATACATTCCGCATGAGAATGTCAGTTTAGCTAGATGCACTAATCTGAACTCATTCGTCGCATGGCTCTCACGTAGAAACACGCAATCCATAGCGGAATGCGGATTATAGAAGGCACAATTGTCCGGTAGAATCGAGGCTGATTCAAATGAAAGCTTTTATGTGAACATTCCTGAATGGAATATAAAGACCTCCCTGATCTGGATGGCTGGGCGACACTGCGCGCCGTTGTCGAGCGGGGGGGCGTGTCGGCTGCCGCGAACGCCCTGCACGTCGGGCAGCCGGCCGTGACCAAGCGGCTGCGTGCGCTGGATGGGTGCTATGGGCTGCCATTGATGGAGCGTGTGGGTGGGCGGCTCAGGCTGACGCGGGCCGGAGAGCGGGTCTACGTGCTGGCGGTTCAGACGCTGGACCGCCAGCTGGCGCTGCGCGACGAACTGAGGCACATGGCGCGCGGCGAAACCTCGATGCGGCTCGAGGTGACCTTCTCGATCGGTGAGCATCTGCTGCCCGAGCTGCTGCTGCGCTTCGCAGAGCAGCATCCCGAGTTCAGGGTCGAAAGCCGCCTTGGCTACAGTCGAAACATCCAGTCGTCGCTCGCTACCGGGCTGGCGGACATGGCCCTGATGGAAAGCGCGCCCGACCACCCCGACGTGCTCGTGCAGAAATGGGCCGACGACGAACTATGGCTGGTATGCGGTGCCCTGCACCCGCTGTGCGGCACGGAAATGCTGCCTGTCGAGCGACTGAACCGGTTGGCGTACGTATTGCGCGAACGCGGTTCCTCACCGCGCGAATCCCTCGATGAAGCGATGCGCAGCATCGGCATCGGCGAACTTGCCGCTGCACTCGAAGTCGGTTCCAGCGACACCATCGTCGAGATGCTGGCACGTGGGCGCCACGTCAGCTTCCTGCCCCGCTTCGCGGTCAGGGACAAGGTGCGTCGCGGCGATCTTTTCCACGTCAAGGTGGCGGGCTTCAGGATCATGCGCACCCTGTGGATTGCGCGCACCCGCTCGATCCTCAGCCATCCGGTCGCCGAAGCCTTCATCGAAATGCTGCGCACCCTGCCGGAAGATTTCCACGAGGGGAACCTCGCCGGTTCGGACTGATTCCGGAGCAGCCAGGAAAGTGGCCGCAGCAGGTGCTTGACGTGCTTGCTCGCGCGCCGTGGATCTGCCGGCAGCCGGGAACCTCGCCCAGCGGATAGAATCTCTCCTCCGTTCCGCCCACCGACCTCGCCTCCTCCATGTCCGATTCGATCCGCATTCGTGGCGCGCGCCAGAACAATCTCAAGAACCTTTCGCTCGACATCGCGCTGAACGAGCTGACGGTGGTCACCGGGGTCTCCGGCTCGGGAAAGTCATCGCTGGTGTTCGACACGCTCTACGCCGAGGGCCAGCGGCGCTATGTCGAGACCTTCTCGCCCTATGCGCGACAGTTTCTCGACCGCATGGACAAGCCGCAGGTCGACCGCATCGAGGGCGTGCCGCCGGCGATCGCCATCGACCAGACCAATCCGGTGCGCAGCTCGCGCTCGACCGTGGGGACGATGACCGAACTTGCGGATCACTTCAAGCTGCTGTATGCGCGCGCCGCCAAGCTGTACTGCCGCGGCTGCGGTGCCGAAGTGCGACGCGACCATACCGACAGCATCGTTGCGGCGATCGGACGGCGTGTCGCAGACGAAGATCCGCGCCTCGTCGTGACCTTTCCCGTCCCCGTACCGGCGAACTTCAGCGAGGACGAAATCGCGGCACTGCTCGATCGTCAGGGCTATACGCGCATCCACGCACGCGAAGGCACCCCCGGAGGCGATGTCCTGCACGTGGTCCAGGACCGCTTTCGTTTGACGAGCGCCGAGCGCAGCCGCGTCGCCGAGGCGGTCGAATCCGCGCTTGAACGCGGCAGGGGGCAACTTGCGGTGCGGGCTTTGCGCGAAAACGACGAGAAGGTGTGGCGCTTCAGCCGTGATCTGCACTGCGCCGACTGCAACATCCACTACCCCGATCCGAGCCCGGGCCTGTTCTCGTTCAACTCGCCGGTGGGCGCGTGCGAGACTTGCCGTGGTTTCGGGCGGGTGATCGGAGTCGATTTCGGGCTGGCGATTCCGGACGAGTCGAAGACGCTCGCCGAAGGCGCGGTCAAACCGTGGCAGACTGCGAGCTACCGCGAATGCCAGGATGACCTGGCGAAGATGGCGAAGAAGTACGGGGTTGCGATGGACATCCCGTTTCGCGACCTCCCGCCCGAGCACCGCCACTGGGTGCTGGAGGGCGACGATACATGGAAGAGCTGGGCGTCTTCGTGGCCGCGCAAGTGGTATGGCGTGCGGCGCTACTTCGAGTGGCTGGAAACCAAGGCCTACAAGATGCACATCCGGGTGCTGCTGTCGCGTTATCGCAGCTACACCGTATGTCCCGCGTGTGCCGGCGCCCGCCTCAAGCCGGAAGCCCTGTTGTGGCGACTGGGCGGAACTCAAGGTCACGGCCCCCTCGAGGATGCCACGTACGAAGCCCCCGGCGCGGCGGTTGCGCGGGCGAGGCCTCTGCCCCGCGGCGAACGAATCCTGGCAACCGCCGCGCCACGGGCGAACTGGAGCCGCAGCAAGAAGGCCGCTCGTCCGACAGTCACCCCGGCCGAGCCCACGTCATCCCTCGCGATCCACGAACTGATGGCACTGCCGATCAGCCGCATCCGCGATTTCGTCGCCGGACTGACCGTCCCCCGTCCGATCGACGACGCGACCGAACTGCTCATCGGCGAGATTCGCAGCCGCCTTGCCTATCTCGCCGACGTCGGCCTCGCGTACCTCACTCTCGATCGACAGTCGCGTACCCTCTCCGGCGGCGAGGTGCAGCGCATCAACCTCACCACTGCGCTCGGGACCTCGCTCGTGAATACCCTGTTTGTGCTGGACGAGCCCTCCATCGGGCTGCATCCACGCGATATCGACCGCATCCTCGGGGTCATGACCCGGCTGCGCGACGCAGGCAACACCCTGGTCGTCGTCGAGCATGACCCGCAGGTCATGCTTGCGGCGGACCGGCTGCTCGATATCGGCCCGGGGCCGGGGGAGCGCGGCGGCGAGATCGTCGCCTTTGCGCCCCCGGCGGAGATCGCCGCGAATCCGGTGTCATTGACCGGGGCATACCTGGCGGGCCGCAAACGAGTCGATGCCGGGCG
>CAYOKH010000012.1:0-37371 GCA_964404505.1 uncultured Azoarcus sp. | reverse complement strand
GGCTCCGTGCCCACGGCCATGGTGGTGGCGGTGCGCGCTGCTGGCGGCGTGGCGCTGCTGCGCTGCACGCCGGTGTTCATGTAGGCCTCGTTGTCGTAGCAGATGTAGAGCACGTCGTCGTTGCGCTCGAACATGCCCGACAGGCAGCCGAAGCCGATATCGGTGGTGCCGCCGTCACCGCCTTGCGCAATGACACGCACATCATGGCGGCCCTTGACCTTCAGCGCGGCGGCCACGCCGGTGGCCACCGCCGCAGCGTTGCCGAACAGCGAGTGGATCCAGGGGATCTGCCAAGAGGTCTCCGGATAGGGCGTCGAAAACACCTCCAGGCAGCCCGTGGCGTTGGTGGCGATGACCTGGTTGTCGGTGGCGCGCATCGCGGCATCGATTGCATAGCGTGCGCCGAGCGCCTCTCCGCATCCCTGGCACGCGCGATGGCCCGAATTAAGCGAATTGGTGCGCTCGGTATTGGCCTGCACCGAGCGCTGCTGCGGGTCGAGCAGACGGTTGCCGATAGTGAAGGTGCCGGTCTGGTAGAACTTGATCTGTTGCGTCTCCATGATGACCTCTCAGCGAATCGTGGCGGCGACGGTGCCGATGTCGCGCAGAATGTTCTCCGCGGTCGGACCTGAGCGGCGTTGCAGTTTTTCGCGCTCCAGCTCGCGGTTTACCACCTCGTGGTTGAGATCGAGGAAGGTGAGCGGTTCGAGTTCATCCTTCAACGCCAGCTCGAACAGCTTTCTGAGGCTGTCCTTGGTGATCGAGCGCCCGCCCAGTCCGGCCACCACCGTGTAGGCGTGCAGGGAAATGCCCGACAGCGCCATGCGCAGGTTGTGCGACACGATGCCGCCGATGCCCACCGCGAGGGACTTCTCGAGTACCACCATGCGCTTGGCGCCGGCAAGCACATCATGCAGTTCCCCGCTCGGGAACGGCCGGAATGAGCAGATCGACACCGCACCGATGGAATCCCCGTTCTCCCGCATTTCGTCGACCACGTCCTTGATCGTGCCCATGACCGAGCCCAGGGCCACGACGATGGTCTTGGCATCCTCGCAGCGGTAGGTCTTGATGAGGCCGCCGGCCTCGCGTCCGAAGCTTTCCCTGAACTCGGCCGACAATTGCGGAATCAGCTGCAGGGCGCTCATCTGCTTGTGGTGGGCCAGGTAGCGCACCTCCATGAAGGCATCGGGACCGACCATCGCGCCGATCGATACCGGATTGGCCGGGTCGAGTACCTGCCGAGGTTCGAAGGGCGGGAGGTAGGCGTCCACCTGGTCCTGGGTCGGGATATCCACGCGCTCGTACGCATGGGTCAGGATGAAGCCGTCGACGCACACCATCACCGGCATCGAAAGCTCCTCGGCCAGGCGGAACGCCTGGATGTGGAGATCCACCGCTTCCTGGTTGGTTTCCGCGTAGATCTGGATCCAGCCGGCGTCGCGCATGGACATCGAATCGGTATGGTCGTTCCAGATATTGATCGGCGCGCCGATGGCGCGGTTGCCGATGGTCATGACGATCGGCAGACCCAGGCCGGCGGCGTTGTACACCGCCTCGGCCATGAACAGCAGGCCCTGGCTGGCTGTGGCCGTATAGGTGCGCGCGCCGGCGGCCGATGCGCCGATCGCGCCGGAAAGCGCGGCGAATTCCGACTCGACATTGACGAATTCGCAATTCTTCAGTTCGCCCGCTTTCACCATTTCGCCCAGTCCCTCGACGATATGGGTCTGCGGTGTGATCGGGTAGGCACAGATCACTTCCGGCCTGCAAAGCGCGATGGCTTCGGCCATCGCGTGGGAGCCTTCGGTTTGCTTAAGCACGGGCGGCCTCCTTGTCCTTCATTTGGACCTGGACCAGGCGGTACGCTTCGCGTGCCGCGGCGACGTTGCCTTCGGCGATCTTGGCGGGGAACTTGTCGCGGATGGCGGCGCACACGGGTTCGAGCTGCACGACCCCGCTGATGGCGGCGAAACCTCCGAGCAGCGCCACGTTCGGCAGGGGCCGTCCGACATGCTTCAGGGCCAGCTCGGTGGCCGGAACGGTACACAGCCGGTCGGTGTTGAAACCCTTGACGAAGTCGCCTATGCCCAGTTCGTCGAAGCTGCGCGTCGAGTTGATCAGGATGTAGCCACCGGCGCTCACACCGCTGAACAGATTGACCTGATGCAGAAGCGTCGGATCCTGGATGATCAGCGCGTCCGGAGCCATGACGGGTTCGCGCAGGCGGATCTCCCGTTCGTCGATGCGGCAGAACGCCATCACCGGCGCCCCCATCCGTTCCGAACCGAAGCTGGGAAACGCCTGCGCGTGCTTGCCTTCCAGAAAGGCGGCGACGGACAGCATTTCAGCCGCGGACACGACACCCTGTCCTCCGCGGCCGTGGATACGTACCTGGAATAGCATGCGGTTCTCCCGTGTATGCTGAACGCAGGCCGTTCATGCGGCACTGTCTTGTTGATGTGGTCGTGTAGCTCCCTTCTGCCACGGGTCGGCGAGGAGGATGGGCCCACCGGGTGTGGCAGGACACAACCTCTGCTCGGCCTACCTCCTGAGCCCAGGCCCGCTCCCCACCGTTCGGCGATTTTGCCGATCCGGCGGCGCGAACCGGCGGTTCGCGAAACCCTGCCTTCCAAGAATAGCAATCAAGACCGGAGACCGGAGTGGCTGCGCAACAGTCGGGAGTATGTCCGGCTCTCGTCGCTGCAGTCAATCGGTGTTGGCCGCAGTGAAGCTTCGAGGCTGGATCACGAGAGGCGCCGGAGCGAAAAAAGCCGCTGAACCTTGCGATTCAACGGCTTTCGAATGAATGGTGGTGATGGGCGGAATCGAACCGCCGACCTATGGGTTATGAATCCATCGCTCTAACCGTCTGAGCTACATCACCAACAAGCCTGCTAATATAACGGTTTGGTAAACAGAGCGTCAACAAGTGAGCTGTACCCGATGAAAAAACTCTACATCCGTAGTTTCGGATGCCAGATGAACGAGTACGATTCCGACAAGATGGCGGATGTCCTCGGCGCCAGCCACACCATGGTCAGGACCGACAATCCGGAAGATGCCGACGTCATACTGTTCAATACCTGCTCGGTCCGTGAAAAGGCACAGGAAAAGGTGTTCCATGATCTGGGCAGGGTCAAGCATCTCAAGCGGGGCAACCCTGACCTGATCATCGGCGTGGGCGGGTGCGTGGCGAGTCAGGAGGGTGATGCGATCGTCGCGCGGGCGCCCTATGTCGATCTCGTGTTCGGGCCACAGACGCTGCATCGGCTGCCGCAGCTGATCGAAGCGCGCCGCCTCAGCGGACGTGCGCAGGTCGACGTTTCGTTCCCGGAGATCGAGAAGTTCGACAACGTGCCCCCGGCGCGTGTCGACGGGGCAAGTGCCTTCGTGTCGATCATGGAGGGCTGTTCGAAGTACTGCACGTTCTGTGTCGTGCCTTACACGCGGGGCGAGGAGGTGTCGCGGCCGCTGGACGATGTTCTGGGCGAGGTGGCCGGTCTGACGGACCAGGGGGTCAGGGAGATCACCCTGCTCGGCCAGAACGTCAATGCCTGGCGTGGCGCGATGACCCGCGATGGTGGGGAGCTGGGCGATTTCGCATTCCTGCTCGAATGCGTGTCGGAGATCCCGGGCGTCGAACGGCTCCGCTACACGACCTCGCATCCGCGTGAGATGAACCAGCGGGTATTCGATGCCCACGAAAAGATTCCAAAACTCGTCGGCCACTTGCACCTGCCGGTACAGTCGGGCTCGGACCGGGTATTGGCGGCGATGAAACGCGGTTATTCGGTACTGGAATACAAGTCGGTGGTCAGAAAGCTTCGGGCGGCGCGCCCGGATCTTTCCCTCTCATCGGATTTCATCGTCGGATTTCCCGGCGAGACCGAAGAGGACTTCGAGAAGACGATGAGGCTCATCGACGATGTCGGCTTCGATTTCTCGTTCAGCTTCGTCTACAGTCCGCGCCCGGGTACGCCGGCGGCAGACCTCGAGGATCCGGTTCCGCACGAGACGAAGCTGCGCCGGTTGGTGCGCCTGCAAAAGCGTGTCGAGGAACAGGCGATGGAGATCAGTCGCGACATGGTCGGCAGGGTCGAGCGGGTGCTCGTCGAAGGGACGTCGCGCAAGGATCCGGGCGAGCTAGCGGGGCGCACGGAGAACAATCGCGTGGTCAACTTTGCCGCCGATCCGCGTTTGATCGGCCAGTTCGCCGATGTGAGGATTACAGCCGCACTGCCGCACAGCCTGCGTGGTGAGATCCTCGTGCGAGAGTCCTGAATGGCACGTCCGACCGAAGTGGTATTCGAGCCCGTCGACAATGAGCGGCTGGCAAATCTGTGCGGTGCCCTGGACGAGAATCTGCGGCAGATCGAATCTGCCTTCGACATCAGCATCGTGCGCCGGGGCGAGCGCTTCAAACTGACCGGGGACCCGACACGTGCACAGCTTGCAGCCAAGGCCCTCAACGGCTTCTACGAGCATGCGGCCGACCATCTGACGGTGGACGACATCCAACTGGGACTGGTCGAGATCGCCAACCGCAGCAAGACTTCCCAGCCGGCTCCGGCCCTGCTGACGCGCAAGACGGAACTGCACGGCCGCACACCCCGCCAGATCGAGTACCTCGCGAACATCCAGTCGCACGACATCACGTTCGGAATCGGCCCTGCGGGTACCGGCAAGACCTATCTGGCGGTCGCAAGTGCGGTTGATGCGTTTGAGCGCGAGCTGGTCGACCGCATCATCCTGACGCGTCCGGCGGTGGAAGCCGGAGAACGGCTCGGTTTTCTCCCCGGTGACCTCGCTCAGAAGATCGATCCTTATCTGCGCCCGCTCTACGATGCTCTCTACGACCTTATGGGATTCGAGCGCGTGTCCAAGCTGTTTGAGCGGGCCAGCATCGAGATCGCGCCGCTCGCGTTCATGCGCGGGCGCACACTGAATCATGCCTTCATCATTCTCGACGAGGCACAGAACACAACGCCGGAACAGATGAAGATGTTCCTGACGCGCATCGGAATCGGAGCCAAGGCCGTCGTGACGGGGGATCTGACCCAGGTCGACCTTCCGCGCGGAAATCGCAGCGGGCTGACAGAAGCGCGCGACATACTGTCTGCGGTCCGTGGTATCGCCTTCACCGAGTTCGGCCGCGCGGATGTCGTACGCCATCCGCTGGTGGCACGAATCGTGGATGCCTACGATCGCGAATCGGCGCGGGTGGCCAAGGAAGCGTCCAGCCTCCTGAAGGACTGAGCCGGTGGCGAGGACACAAATTGACCGCGGCCCGGCAACGCCGTGTTTGAGGCTCTCGGTGCAGAGAGCGCTCGATGCGGTCGAGCGCGCACACGTGCCCAGACGCCACCGCTTGCAGCGGTGGGTGCGTGCGGCTCTGCGCGGGAGTCCGGCTGACGTCACCATCCGTTTTGTGGACGAGGTCGAAGCACGGGAACTTAATCGGGACTATCGCGGCAAGGACTACGCCACGAACGTGCTGAGCTTTGCCTACGGCGCGGACGGAGAACTTGCGGGGACGCCAGGCAATGTGCGGGTCTGGGGTGACGTGGTGCTGTGCGTTGCGGTGATCGTCCGTGAAGCGGCGGAGCAGGGCAAATCGCAGGAGGCGCATTTCGCGCACCTCATCGTGCATGGTATGCTGCACCTGCAGGGCTTCGACCACGAAACCCCGGAACAGGCGCAAGCCATGGAGGGTCTGGAAGCGGAGGTTCTCGCAGACCTGGGTTTCGGCAATCCGTATGCCTGAACACTACGCACGAGGACCGAGGATTTCGGATGAGAACGCGGGATTACGTCTGCGCGGCATCGCCGCAGATCGGTCCTGATCCCAAATCCTGGTTCTTCATGCACTCTTGGCAAATGGACAGTTCCTCGGGTAAGCCTTCATTACTGGAGCGACTTTCGGCCTTTCTCACGCGCGAGCCGGAAGATCGCGACGAACTGCTCGCGCGGCTTCGTTCTGCCTGCGATCGTAATCTGATCAATGCGGATGCCCTGTCGATCATCGAAGGGGCCCTGCAGATGTCCGACATGCAGGTGAGCGAAGTGATGATTCCGCGGGCCCAGATGGATGTGATCCATCTCGGTGATCCGATCGATACCATCGCATCCTTCGTCGTGGACACCGCCCATTCGCGCTTTCCCGCGGTGGGCGACAGCAAGGACGACGTCGTCGGAATCTTCCTCGCCAAGGACTTGCTGCGCTACTACGCTGGGCGCGAGTTCGATCTTCGCGACATGCTGCGCCCGGCCGTGTTCGTTCCTGAATCCAAACGCCTGAACATACTCCTGCGTGAATTCCGGGTGAGCCGCAATCACATGGCGATCGTCGTCGATGAGTACGGCGGTGTGGCGGGGCTGGTCACCATCGAGGACGTGCTCGAACAGATCGTCGGTGACATCGAGGACGAGTTCGATTTCGACGAGGCGGGCGACAGCATCCGCCTGGACCAGAACGGACGCTATCGGGTCAAGGCGACCACGGAAATCGCCGATTTCAATCATGCCTTTGCCACCGCGTTCAGCGATGAGGAAGTCGATACCGTCGGCGGCCTGGTGATCCGTCATCTCGGTCGCCTGCCAAAGCGAGGCGAGGTTATCACGCTCGACGGTTTGAAGATCCAGGTGATGCGGGCCGACAGCCGGCGCGTCCACACCTTGTTGGTGGAGCGCGGGAGCGTTGTGCCGGAGGCCGCAGCCGGATGAGATCGCGGGCGTTGTCCCAGGGCCGGCGCCGCGGCGTGGTTGCGCGCGTCGTGTCCTGATGCTGCACCGCGTTCTTGTCGCGGCCCTGGCCGGTGGAGCCTCCGTTCTCGCGTTCGCGCCATTCGGGCTGTTCCCGCTGGCCTTCGTCGCCCTGGCAACCCTGGTCTGGCTACTCGAGCGGGAATCCTGTGCTCGTGGCGGATTTCTGATCGGCTTCGGGTGGGGCCTCGGAGCATTCATGCTCGGCGTATCCTGGCTCTATATCGCATTGAGCCGCTATGGCGGCGTGCCCGCGCCGGTTGCGGCGCTCGCCATCGCGCTGTTCTGTGCCTATCTTGCCGTTTATCCGGGCCTTGCGTCTGCGGTGTTCGTGCGATTGAGGCGTGGCGGACCATTCACCCGGGCGGCGCTCTTCGCCGCACTGTGGATTATCGCGGAGTGGCTGCGTGGCTGGGTATTCACCGGCTTCCCATGGCTCGCGATCGGCTACTCGCAGACGCCGCCGGCGCCGCTGGCGGGGTTTCTTCCGGCGATCGGGGTCTACGGCGTCGGGGGACTGGTCGCATTTGCCGCCGCATCGCTGGCCCTCGCCCCCTGGCGCCGGCTTACCGAGTCCGGGCGCATCCTTGCCCCGGCGGTGTTGATAATGCTGGCCGGTTTCGCTCTGGGGCGCATCGGCTGGACGGTTCCGGCCGGGGAGCCGTTGCGGGTGGCGCTGATACAGACCGACATTGAACAGGGTCTGAAATGGGAGCCCGGGATGCTCGCGCAATGGCTGGAGGTCAACGCGCGACTCGCGAACCAGTTCGAGGCCGATCTTGTCGTGTTGCCGGAAACGACCCTGCCGCTCCTGGTGGAACGCCTGCCGGAGGGCTATCTCGATGATCTGGCCGGGCTCGCGCGCGAACGGACCAGCAATCTGGTCGTCGGCGTATTCGATCGTGACGCTGGGGGCCGCATCTTCAATGCCGCGTTGAGTCTCGGTGCCTCGCCGAGTCAGTTCTACGCCAAACAGCACCTCGTTCCCTTCGGCGAGTATTCGCCACCGCTGTTCGGCTGGTTCTACGCACTTGTCGATATCCCGATGTCGGACCAGACGCCGGGCCCACGCGACCAGGGCCCGATGCGCCTGGGCGGGCAGCGTATCGCGATCAACATCTGCTACGAAGATCTGTTTGGTCGCGTCATTCGGCGAGGCCTTCCCGAAGCGACGCTCTTGCTCAACATCTCCAATCTGGCCTGGTACGGGCGCTCCCTCGCCCAACCGCAGCACCTGCAGATCGCACGCGTGCGAGCACTCGAGACCGGGCGGCCGATGCTGCGCTCCACCAATACCGGAATGACCGCAGTGGTGCAGCCGGATGGGAGCGTAGCGGGGGTGCTGCCGCAGTTCGAGCGTGGCGCGCTTGAGATGGAAGTGATCGGTTACGAAGGGCTGACACCATATGTGCGCTGGGGTGACGGCGTGGCCCTGGTGCTTGCATTGCTCGCGCTGGGCATGGGGCTTGCGATCGAGCGCCATCGTTGCGCCACGCGCCCGGTGGGTCGTCCGCCGGCTGCGTAATCTTCGACCGGGGCGCTGAAAGCCAGTAAAATCCACATCTTTGCCTGACCCGGACATCCTGTCGTCACCATGACCATGTCGAAACCCCAACCGACTTTCCAGCAAGTCATCCAGGCACTCCAGAAGTTCTGGGGCGATCATGGCTGCGTACTGCTCCAGCCCATCGATCTCGAGGTCGGCGCCGGGACGTCGCATGTCGCCACCTGCCTGCGCGCGATTGGTCCCGAACCGTGGAGCGCGGCCTACGTCCAGCCTTCGCGCCGTCCCAAAGATGGCCGTTACGGCGAGAATCCGAACCGCCTTCAGCATTACTACCAGTATCAGGTTGCACTCAAGCCGTCACCGCTCGACATTCAGGACCTCTATCTCGATTCGCTCCGCGCCCTCGGCATCGACCCGCTCGAACATGACATCCGCTTCGTAGAGGACGACTGGGAGAACCCGACATTGGGCGCCTGGGGGCTGGGCTGGGAGGTGTGGCTGGACGGCATGGAGATCACGCAGTTCACGTACTTCCAGCAGGTCGGGGGCCTCGACTGCAAACCGGTGCTGGGCGAGATCACGTACGGCATCGAACGTCTGGCGATGTATCTGCAAGGCGTGGAGAACGTCTTCGATCTGCTGTGGACCGTCTATTCTGACGGAACACGTGTGACGTACGGGGACGTGTATCACCAGAACGAGATCGAGCAATCGAAATACAATTTCGAGCTGGCGAATGTCGACTTCCTGTTCTCCCTGTTCGTGAATTACGAATCCGAAGCCCGGCGCCTGACCGAGGCTGGTGTGCCCCTGCCTGCCTACGAGATGGTGCTCAAGGCGGGGCACACGTTCAACCTCCTCGACGCCCGCGGCGCTATTTCGGTTACCGAGCGTGCGACCTACATAGGACGGATCCGCAAACTTTCGCGTGCGGTAGCGCAGGCCTACTACGAATCGCGCGAGGCCATGGGCTTCCCGTTGCTCGCCCGGCACGCCGGATCCCCGATCGTGGAGGGCGCATGATGTCCGCCGCCACCCTGCTCGTCGAACTCCTTACGGAGGAACTGCCACCCAAGGCGCTGCCGCATCTGGGCGAGGTGTTTGCCGCGAAGATCGTGGAAGGTCTTGTGAGCCGCAGTCTGATTGAAGGCGACGCGGTCTTCCGCAGCTTTGCGACGCCGCGCCGGCTCGCCGTAAGTGTTGCGGCGGTGCGGGCGCAGGCTCCCTCGCAGCAGGTGAGCGAAAGGATCATGCCGGTGCAGGTCGGGCTGGACGGGGACGGCCGGCCGACGCCGGCGCTTGTCAGGAAGCTGCAGGCGCGGGACATCGCGGTCGATGCCGTGGCTGGCTTCGAGCGCCGGATGGATGGCAAGTCCGAGGCGCTGTTTTACACCCGCCTGGAGCCAGGCGCGATACTCGATGAAGTACTCGCGCAGATCGTGCAGGAGGCAGTCAAGAACCTGCCGATTCCCAAGCTGATGCGCTGGGGCTCGAGCGATGTTCAGTTCGTGCGACCCGTGCACAAGCTCGTGATGCTGCACGGCCCGCGCATCGTGCCCGGTACGGTGCTGGCGCTCGAATCGGGACGCGTCACGCTGGGCCACCGTTTCATGAGTCGCGGTGAGCTGGAACTACCCGCTGCCGAGGCCTATGAGCCCACGCTGCTGGCCGAAGGCAAGGTAGTTCCGAATTTTGCGGAGCGGCGCAACGAAATCGAATGTCAGTTGCTCGTGGCGGCACGGGAGCAGGGTGCCGGACTGGGTGAGTACGCCGACCTGCTCGACGAGGTTGCCGCACTGGTCGAACATCCGAGTGTGTACGTCGGTGAGTTCGAATCGGAGTATCTGGAGGTGCCCCAGGAGTGCCTGATTCTCACGATGCGGGCGAACCAGAAGTACTTTCCCTTGTTCGATGGCGACGGTCGGCTCCTGAACCGTTTCCTGATCGTGTCCAACATGAGGGTTGCCGATCCGTCGAGGATCATTTCGGGCAACCAGCGCGTAGTGCGCCCGCGGCTCGCGGATGCGCGCTTCTTTCTCGAGCAGGATCGCAGGCAAAGCCTGGAGAGCCGCCTCTCGCGGCTCGAGCCCGTGGTTTACCACAACCGGCTTGGCAGCCAGTTCGAACGCGTGCGTCGCCTCGAACGCCTGGCAGGACGCATTGCGGCCGGGCTGGGGTCGAACGTGGACGCCGCGTCGCGCGCCGCCCGCCTGGCGAAGGCCGATCTGGTGACCGAGATGGTCGGCGAGTTTCCCGAGCTTCAGGGCGTCATGGGGCGTTACTACGCGCTGCATGACGGTGAAGACGAAGTCGTCGCCGATGCGATTGCGGCGCACTATCGCCCACGCTTCGCCGGTGACGTGCTGCCGCACGGGAATGTCGCGTGTGCGGTTGCATTGGCCGACAAGCTCGACGCGCTGGTCGGATTTTTCGGCATCGGCGCAGTGCCCACGGGCGACAAGGATCCGTTCGGCCTGCGCCGCGCCGCCCTCGGCGTGCTGCGGATTCTCATGGAAACCCCGTTGCCGCTGGACCTGTCGGCCCTTGTAGACGAGGCTGCGGCAGGCTTCGCGCCCGGGGTGCTGAGCGCCACCGGTTTCGAGGATCAGTTGCTGGAGTTCATGCTCGAACGCCTGAGAAACCAGTTGCGCGAGGCTGACCACGAGGTTGATACCATCGATGCCGTGCTGGCACTGCGTCCCACCCGGATGGATCTGGTGCCGGCGAAGCTCGACGCGGTAAGGGTGTTTCGTGCAATGCCCGAGTCGGCAGCCCTGGCGGCAGCGAACAAGCGCATCGTCAATATCCTGCGCAAGGCGGATTGCGCTCCTGGCGAGCCGGATGTTGCGCTGCTGCAGGAGGAAGCCGAGAAGCTGCTTTTCCATCAGGTGCTGGACATTGCACCGCTGGTCCGCTCGCACTTCGACAATGAAGACTACACGGAGTCCCTGCGCGTACTGGCAGGTCTGCGCGAGTCCGTCGACAGCTTTTTCGACAACGTGATGGTGATGGCGGACGAACCGCTGGTCCGGAACAACCGCCTGGCTCTGCTTGGGACGCTGGCAAGTCTCATGAACCGCGTGGCGGACATCTCCCGGCTGTCGGTCCAATAGGTTTGCGGTTCGGTTACCGCGGCACGTCTTCGTTCGACAACGCTTCCGGAGCATGGAGCCATGAAACTCGTGATTCTCGATCGCGATGGCGTGATCAACCACGATTCAGACCAGTTCATCAAGTCGCCCGAAGAGTGGCGACCGATCGAGGGCTCGCTGGAGGCGATCGCGCGACTCAACCAGTGGGGGTGGCGAGTCGTCGTCGCCTCCAACCAGTCAGGGATAGGCCGCGGGTTGTTTGGAATGGACATGCTCAACGCGATCAACGACAAGATGGTGAAGAGTCTGGCTCAGGTCGGTGGACGGCTCGACGCCATATTCTTCTGCCCGCATGCGGCGGATTCGACCTGTGACTGCCGCAAACCCAAACCGGGGATGTTGCTGCAGATCGCCGACCGTTTCAACGTGGACCTGACCGACATGCCAGTGGTGGGGGACAGCCTGCGTGACCTGCAGGCGGGCGTTGCGGTCGGCGGTATGCCTTACCTTGTGCTGACCGGGAAAGGACAGAGAACCCTGGAGGATCCCGCGCTGCCCCGCGGGACGCGCGTATATCCTGATCTGGCGACCGTGGTTGCCGACCTCATTGGCTGAGTGTCCATGTCCTTCATCCGCTCGCTCGTCTTTGGTGTCGCTGCAGTGCTGGTGACGGCGCCGTATGGCTTGTTCAGTTTGCTGACCTTTCCGTTTCGCCCGCTCACGCGCTACCGCATCATCACATCGTATACGCACGTGATGCTGTGGCTGGTATGGCACGTTCTTGGAATTCGCTACAGGGTGCTCGGGAAGGAAAACATCCCCGCGCGCCCGTCAGTGATTCTGTCCAAGCACCAGTCGGCGTGGGAGACACTTGCGCTTCAGGCAATCTTTCCGCCACTGTGCTTCGTCCTCAAGCGAGAACTGTTGAGAGTGCCCTTTCTCGGCTGGGGTCTGGCGCAGCTTCCAATGATCGCGATCGACCGGAAAGCGGGCAAGGATGCGCTGGCGCAGGTCGTCGAACAGGGCAGTGCACGGCTTGCGGAAGGGTTTTGGGTCGTTCTTTTCCCCGAAGGCACCCGCGTGGCGCCGGGTGCCTCACGCCGCTACAAACCTGGTGGCGCGTGGCTTGCGCAGAAGGCGGGCGCTCCGGTGGTGCCGGTCGCCCACAATGCGGGGGAATTCTGGAAACGGAATGCCTTTCTCAAGGAACCGGGGGAGATCACGGTGAGCATCGGCCCTGCAATCGATCCTGCCGGCCTCGATGCGGCCGAGGTCAGCGAGCGTGCCGAGCAGTGGATCGAAGCGGAGATGCGCAGATTGTTTCCGCATCACTACGCCTTACCTCCGGAGGATTCGGCGGCCGCATAGCGCTTGTCGGCACGAGCACGTACGGTGACGGTCGGACATGTCCGCGTGTGCTGTGCCTCGCGGCACGAAGGGCGCAGCTGATGGAAAAAGGGCCCCGCATGTTGCGGGGCCCTTTCACTCGGCCGTACTGAAGGGAATCAGGCGGCTTTCTTGGCGGCGCCCTTCGACGCGGTGCCGACGGCCTTGACCGTAGCGTTGGTCGCCGCTGCCACGTTGGCTTCGGCGATCTCGGCAACCTGCTTGGCGGCCTTGCTGACGCTGTCATAGGCGCTGTTCGCTGCCGCGATGGCGGACTTCACCGCAGCGACGGCAACATCGGAACCGGCCGGAGCAGACTTGGCAGCCTTGTCGAGAGCGGCGGCGACGTTCTTGTTGATGTCGGCCATCTGAGCTTCGACCAGCTTGGACACTTCTTCCTGGCTCTGGGTGGCGATCTCGTAGACGCTGCGATTGTACGCAACGGCCTTTTCGACCAGGGGCTGGGCCAGAGCGCTCTGCAGGCTCAGCAGTTCCTGAACGTCCTTGGCGCCGAGCAAGGTCTTGGTGTTGGCGATCGCATCTTCCAGCACGCTGCGCGCGGTGTTCAGGTTCAATGCGGCGAGGCGCTCGGCGCTGGCGAAAGCGGAATTGGCAACGGTCAGCAGGGTTTCGACGCCGACCTTGTTGGATGCAGCGAATTGCTCGGGGGTGGTAAACATATGTTTCTCCAGTAAGGAACTACGACTTCAAATCAGCTTGGAATCGATCGCATCATGTGTGGTGCGATGCAGCATGGTTTAAATTATACGGGTGGCGAAGGGGATGTCAACGATTATTTGGTGCGATGCACAATAATCGTCGCGTGATGCCACTGCCTCGATGTAACAGGTTGTTTTGAAGGTCTATTGTGAGGCGATGCAGGATCGATGAAGCTCTGCGACGACCATTCTCACGATCAGCGGCAACGCTAGCGTGCCGTGATTGCGTTGCACTATGATGACGGCCCAGGGAACCATCGGATGAATCCGGAACGGGTAGCGGCAACCGGTTCGCCCGTCCGCAGGCGAGCCGGCCCCGCAATGCGGTCTCTCAGCGATGCCTGAATACGGGCTTGCGCTTGTCGACGAATGCGGCCATGCCTTCCTTCTGGTCCTCGAGTCCGAACGCCGCGTGAAACACGCGGCGTTCGAACAGCAAGCCTTCGTTGAGACCAGATTCGAAGGCACGGTTGACCGATTCCTTGATCATCATGACCACCGGCAGCGAGAAGCCGGCAATCGTCTCGGCCACGGACAGCGCCTCGTCGAGCACCTTCTCGGCCGGGACGACGCGGGCGACAAGGCCGGCGCGTTCGGCTTCCTCCGCATCCATCATTCGGGCTGTCAGACACAGGTCCATTGCCTTGGCCTTGCCGACTGCACGGGGAAGGCGCTGCGTTCCGCCGGCTCCCGGGAGAATCCCGAGCCGTATCTCCGGCTGGCCGAACCGGGCGCTGTCGGCAGCGATGATCATGTCGCACATCATCGCCAGTTCACAGCCACCTCCGAGGGCATAGCCGGCAACCGCGGCAATCACGGGCTTGCGGCAGGTCTTGACCCGTTCCCAGTTGCGCGTGATGTAGTCACCCAGGTAGGCGTCCATGTGCGAGAACGTGGCCATCGCGCCGATATCGGCGCCGGCGGCGAAGGCCTTCTCCGAGCCGGTGATGACGATTGCGCCGATGTTCTCGTCGGCCTCGAAGCCGTCCAGCGCAGTCCCGACCTCGTCGACGAGATCGTCGTTCAATGCGTTGAGGGCCTTCGGCCGGTTGAGCGTGATCAAACCGACGCGCCCGCGCGTTTCTACGATGATGTTATCGAAACTCATGAGTTTTTCCCCTGCGATAAAGGCTTATTGACTGTCGCTGGCGTCAGTCCCCTTCGGTTGAAGGACTGCGCGTACCCGCCCCGTGCCTGACGGGGCGCTGCCTGCGATGTAGTTTTCGGTCAATGCGTCGTACTCGATGAAATCACCACGCATCTCGTCGCTTCCGGCCTTGATCCAGGCACGCCGGAAGAGCTTGGCCGTCTCGTTGCGGCTGTCGTATTCAATCCGTTCCGCTTCACCGTCGACGTATTCGTTCGTCCCCTCGCGTTTTTGCCTGAAGCTCGCGAGCCCCTTTTCTCCGCCGGTGGCAACGCCGGTATGGAAGCCGTCGGCACCCTGGATCACGACCAGCTTGTCACCCTTGATCACGAGCGAGCCTTGGGTCAGGACCACACGGCCCTCGAAAGTGTGCGTCCTGTTGCGATCGTCGACTTCAACGCGGTCGGCCTCGATGTTGACCGGTTGCGCGCGATCGGCACGCTCGGCGTGGACATTGACGGCGAAGGCCGCAAACAGTGCCGCAAGTGATATGGCAGTGATCCGTGATTTCATTGGGCGGTCCGAGAAGAGGGGGGCAGGACGACGCTCGCATCCCCGATGAGCTCCAGTTTACCGAACAGGTTGTCAGCTTTCATCCCGTTGCCGCGCGCAATCGAGTCGCCGCGGGTGAGCACGACCGGGTCGGTCGTCTCTGCGCGTTCGTCGTCCGGCCATATGGTGAGGGTCCGTGACGCGAGTGTCAGATCCGGGTCTCCGGCAAGGCCGTCACGAATCACCTGAACGTCCCCGGCAAGATAGATCTCCTCGCCGGCTGCCCTGGATTCCCCCCGGATGGCCGATATGCGCACTTCGCCCTCCGGCGTGTCGTAGCGCAGGCGCGGCATCTCGAACTCGGTCAGGTCCGATGCGGGGTAATGCACGACCTTGTCCGCGATGAGCTCATAGTGCTGCCGACCGTCCTGATCGAAGGTCGTGAGGCGGATGCTTTCACCGATGAAATCCGGATCCTGTCTTACTTCGGTCGCGCTGCGCGGTGCGTCGCTTTGCGTCACGCGCTCGAGCCAGAGCGTGGCGCCTGCAAGGACCGCGAGGGCGATCACGGGATAGAGTCGGTCGATGGACAGCGACATGGCCTGTGCTCATCCGAGATAGGCGGAATGCATCTTCGACAGCATGCCCTGTGCCTCGAGAACGAAATCGCAGACTTCACGAGCCGCGCCACGGCCACCCGGGCGTGTCGTCACGAGGTCTACGTGCCGCCGCACGAATTCGTGTGCATCCGCGGGCGCGGCGGAGAACCCGCAGGCGCGCAGTACCGGAAGGTCGACGACGTCATCGCCCATGTATCCGGCCTGCGATGGACTCAGGCCCCCCCTGCCGACGATCTCGTGCATGCAGCTGCGCTTGTCGTCCACCCCCATGTGAAGTTCGTCGATCCCGAGGTTTGCAGCGCGCAGCTCCAGTGCCCGCGAGCTGCGCCCGCTTATGATCGCGACCTTGATGCCCGCCGCCTGGAGCATCCTGAGACCATGCCCGTCGAGGCTCGAGAAGGCCTTGATCTCGTCCCCTTTCGGTGTGAAGTAAAGACTGCCGTCGGTCAGCACGCCGTCGACATCGAAACCCATCAGGCGAACACGGGCGGCCGCGTGACTTGCGGACATCAGATCACCTTGGCCTGCATGAGGTCGTGCATGTTGAGGGCGCCAACGAGCCGGCCGTCGGGACCGACCACGAGGAGCTGATTGATGCGCAGTCGTTCCATCATTTCGACCGCTGCGACCGCCAGGGCATCCGGCCCGATACTCTGCGGGTGACGGGTCATGACCTCGCCCAGTGTGGCCGATCGGATATCGATGCCGCGTTCGAGCGCGCGGCGCAAGTCGCCGTCGGTGAAGATGCCCATCACACCGGCATCGCCGGAAATGACGGCGGTCATTCCGAGGCCGCCTCGGGTCATCTCCAGCAGGGCGTCGGCAAGGGCCGCATCCTCGCGCACCTGGGGTACACGCTCGGCCGGACGCATGACATCGCGCACGTGAGTCAACAGCCGTCTGCCGAGCGCACCCCCCGGATGGGCGCGTGCGAAGTCGTCACTGCTGAAACCGCGCGCATCGAGCAGCGCGACCGCAAGGGCGTCGCCCAGAGCGAGAGCAGCGGTGGTGCTGGCTGTCGGCGCCAGATTGAGCGGGCATGCCTCCTCGCGCACGGCGGCATCAAGATGGACGTCGGCATCCTTCGCCAGCGGCGATGACGAATTGCCCGTCATCGCAATCAGGCTGGCCCCCTGACGCTTGACCAGGGGAACGATGGTAAGCAGTTCCGCGCTCGCCCCGGAATGAGACAGTGCGATCACGACGTCCTCGGACGTAATCATGCCAAGATCGCCGTGAGCGGCTTCGGCTGCATGCACAAAGTAGGCCGGAGTACCCGTGCTCGCAAGAGTGGCCGCAATCTTGCGGGCGACGTGTCCGGACTTGCCGATGCCCGTCACGATGACGCGGCCGTGACGTGCCAGAATGAGGCTGATCGCGCGTTCGAAGTCCTCTCCGATGCGTTCCGCCAGCGCGGCCACCGCCTCCGCCTCGATTCGCAGTACACGCCGAGCCATTTCGATCGCTCGGGGGTTGCCCGTGGAGTCTTGAGCCGTCGGCGTCATGGAGAAATCAGGGGTGTCGTCAAGGAGGTCGGTGTCTTTGTCGATGGAGTAGCCGCTGCCTTCCGGATCTCCACGCAGACAGGCCACGAGTATACCAGACGCTTTGCACGCGGCCTTGCCGGTCAGGTGGACGAATGTCACACCGGAGCCACGACGTGCGTGCCAGCCGGCTCAAAATTCGCCCATGTCTCTGTTAAACTAGGGCCCCTTATCAATACGGAATAGTGGTGCGGTTTGGCTGCGTCTCTCGACAATCCCCTGGTACGGCTGCAGAACGTCCGCTTCGCCTATGGCGAACGCGAGATTCTGCAGGGCATCGACCTGCAGGTCGGTCGCGGACAGGTAGTCGCGATCATGGGCGGCAGCGGCTGCGGCAAGACGACGCTGTTGCGCCTCATCGGCGGCCAGTTGCGGGTCGGCTCGGGACTGGTGGACGTCGGCGGCCGCGATGTCTCGCGCATGGGGCGCAGCGAACTCTATGCGCTGCGCCGGCGCATGGGCATGCTGTTCCAGTTCGGCGCACTGTTTACCGACATGTCGGTGTTCGACAACGTGGCCTTCCCGCTACGCGAACACACCGATCTGCCTCCGGAACTGATCCGTGATCTGGTTCTGATGAAGCTGAACGCCGTCGGGTTGCGTGGTGCCCAGATGCTGGATCCGGCGGAACTGTCCGGGGGGATGGCGCGCCGGGTGTCGCTGGCGCGGGCGATTGCGCTCGACCCGATGCTGATCATGTACGACGAACCGTTCGCCGGTCTGGATCCGATCTCGCTCGGGGTGATCGGGCAGCTCATCCGGCGTTTGAACGACGCTCTCGGTGCGAGCTCGATCCTGGTCACCCACGACATTCACGAGTCCCTCGAGATCGTCGATTATGTCTATTTCGTGTCGGACGGACGCATCGTCGCCGAGGGCACGCCGGAAGAGATCCGGGGCTCGCGGGATCCGTTCGTGCATCAGTTCGTAAATGCCGAGGCCGACGGGCCGGTGCCCTTCCATTATCCCGCGCCACCTGTCGCTGACGGCTTTCTCGGAGGCGCCGCGGCATGAACGGGGGTGGCATGAGCGGCCCGCTCGTGATCGTGCGCAAGCTGGGTTCGATGGTGACTGACGGCGTCTGGAGGCTGGGTTTTGCTGCACGCTTCTTCGGGCTCATGCTGCTGTATTCGGGCCAATCGTTCACCCGCCTGCATTTGACGATTCGAGAGATCTACTTTGGCGGCGTGCTGTCTCTCCTCATCATCGTCGTGTCGGGTCTTTTCGTCGGTATGGTGCTCGGCCTGCAGGGCTACGAGACCTTGCAGCGTTTCGGCTCGGGCGATGCGTTGGGTGTGCTGGTCGCGTTGTCGCTCACGCGGGAACTCGGTCCGGTGGTCGCAGGCCTGCTCTTTGCGAGCCGCGCAGGTTCGGCAATCACTGCGGAGATCGGCCTCATGAAGGCGACCGAGCAGCTCAGGGCCATGGACATGATGGCCGTCAATCCGATCGCACGGGTCGTTGCTCCGCGATTCTGGGGTGGCGTGATGTCGATGCCGTTTCTTGCAGCCATCTTCACCTCCATGGGGGTGTTCGGCGGCTGGTTGATCGGCGTGGTCTTCATCGGTGTCGATGAGGGTGCATTCTGGTCCCAGATGCAGAATGCGGTGGATTTTCGCTACGATGTGATGAACGGCGTGATCAAGAGTTTCGTGTTCGGGATCGCGGTTTCGCTCATCGCGGTTTTCGAGGGTTACGACTGCACACCGACCGCAGAGGGCGTTTCGCGCGCGATCACGCGCACCGTGGTGAGTTCCGCGCTGGCGATCCTGGCGCTGGACTTCGTCCTTACATCATTCATGTACCGGGGTGACTCATGAGCCGTACAACGCTCGATCTGTGGGTGGGATTTTTCGTCGTACTCGGAATGGCGGCACTGCTTTTCCTTTCCCTGCGGGTCGGCAACCTCGGCGGCACGAACTTCTCCGAGACCTATGTGGTCAGAGCGCAGTTCGACAACATCGGCGGTCTGAAAGTACGTGCCCCGGTCAAGAGCGCGGGCGTCGTGGTCGGACGGGTAAGCGACATTTCATTCGATACGCATAGCTACAGGGCCGAGGTCGTGTTTACAATAGGCAGGGCCTACGAGTTTCCGCGCGACACGATCGCTTCGATCCTGACGTCCGGTCTGCTTGGCGAACAATATGTCGGACTGGACCCGGGCGGAGACATCGAGATGCTCGAGTCGGGTGAATTGCTGCAGATCACCCAGTCTGCCGTCGTGCTTGAGAAGCTCATCGGGCAGTTCCTGTTCGACCGGGCGGCAACACCTTCCGAGTGACGGATAAAACAACAAGAGATCCAACATGAGAGCAATCCAATTGCGGTCGAAGACGATTGCGGTACTCGTCGCCTGTGTGGTTCTGCTGGCCAGCGGATGTGCCAGCCGCCCGAGCAACCCCGACGACCCGCTCGAGCGCTACAACCGCGCGATGTTCAGCTTCAACGACGGGGTCGACAGGGCCATTGTCAGGCCGTTGGCAACGGTCTATGACACAGTCGCTCCACGTCCCGTGCAAACGGGCGTTGGCAACTTTTTCGGCAACCTCGGCGATATCTGGGTCGGCTTCAACAACATGCTCCAGGGCAAGGTCGGCGCCGGCCTGTCCGACTGGATGCGTTTCCTGGTCAATTCGACCTTCGGCCTCTTCGGCCTGCTGGACGTCGCCTCGGAAATGGGGTTGCAGAAGAACGACGAGGATTTCGGCCAGACACTTGCAGTCTGGGGAGTGGGCGAAGGGCCGTACTTCGTGGTGCCGTTCTTCGGTCCGAGCACGCTGCGCGACGCGGCGGTGCTCCCGGTCGATGTCCTTGGCGATCCGGTGTGGGGGACGGATCATGTGCCGACGCGCAACACGCTTACGGGCTTGCGCCTTGCCCACCAGCGGGCACGTTTGCTTGGGCTGGAGAAAACGCTTGATGAAGGGACGCTCGACAAGTACGCCTTCACGCGCGATTTCTATCTGCAACAACGCCGCTACAAGGTTTACGACGGCAATCCACCGATTGAGTACGAGGACTTCGATTTCGACGAGGAGGCATCGCTTGTCCCCGTCGAGACCGAATCCGACATCGTCGCGCGGTCCGCCGTCGAGCGCCTTGAACTGGTGAGCATGATCGAGACCGATCCGCGCTCGAGCATGTTCGTAATCAGGTGATGACCATGAAATCCACTTTTATTGCACTGTGCATCTCGATTTTCGCGCTTCTGCCGGTCGGCGCTTCGGCAGGCGGGCCGGCTCCCGACGAATTGATCCGAAAACTCTCCGATGATGTGCTGGAAATCCTGCGGAGCGACGATATGCTGCGCGCGGGTGAAACCAGCCAGGTCGTGGAACGCGTCGAACAACTTGTCCTGCCGCACTTCAATTTTCGACGAATGACGATGCTCGCGGTCGGACGTGACTGGCGCGACGCGTCACCCGAGCAACAGAAGCGATTGATGGACGCGTTCTACGGGATGCTGGTGCGGACCTATTCGAACGCCCTTACGCAGTATCGCAACCAGACGGTCGCGGTTCGTCCGTTGCGGATGAATCCGTCGGACAAGACCGTGAGGGTCCAGACCGAGGTCCGCCAGCCGGGGGCCCAGCCCGTGACGGTCGACTACGTGCTCGAGCAGGGCCCGGACGGATGGAAGATCTTCGACATCGTCGTTGCCGGAGTCAGTCTGGTGACCAACTATCGTGGGACTTTCGCGCAGGAAATACGCGTAGGCGGGATCGACGGATTGATCAATTCGCTCGAGGCCAAGGGACGCGAGTACACGCGGAGCCCCGGACAGTCGTGATGACGGAACGTCCCGTTCAAGTGCTGGCACTCGCCGGGCCGCTCACCATGCATACGGTGCGCCGCCATCTGCAGGAGGGACGCGCGAAGCTGGCCGGGGGCGATCTGGTCGCGGATTTTTCGACGGTGACCGAAGCCGATTCGGCCGCGGTCGCACTCATTTTCGACTGGCTTCGCGCAGCTGCGGTCGCCGGCCATTCACTGTCCGTGCGGGGACTGCCCGACGGCTTGCGCAGTCTCGCATCGCTCTACGGCGTGGATGAACTGTTGCCCCCTGAAGCGTGATTGCCGCGATCCCGATGAAGACACCCGCGATCCGGATCGAGTCGCTGACCAAGCGCTATGGAACGCTGGAAGCTCTTGCGGGCGTGAGTCTCGCCGTCGAGCAGGGGGAGTTCTTCGGACTGCTCGGCCCGAACGGTGCGGGAAAGACGACACTCATCTCCGCGCTTTCCGGATTGGTGCGTCCAACCTCCGGGACCCTGGAGGTGATGGGGCACGACGTGGTGGGCGATTACCGCAATGCGCGGATGAAGCTGGGTGTCGTGCCGCAGGAACTGGTTTTCGATCCCTTTTTTTCCGTACGCGAGTTGCTGCGCATACAATCCGGATACTTCGGGATTTCGCGCAATGACGAATGGATCGACGAGATCCTGGTCAGCCTTGACCTGCTGCCCAAGGCGCATGCGAACATGCGCACGCTGTCAGGGGGCATGAAGCGCAGGGTACTGGTGGCCCAGGCACTGGTGCATCGTCCGCCGGTGATCGTTCTCGACGAGCCGACCGCCGGCGTGGATGTCGAATTGCGCCAGGGTCTGTGGAAGTTCATCCGCAAGCTCAACCACGACGGCCACACGATCGTGCTCACCACGCATTACCTGGAAGAGGCCGAAGCCATGTGCGGGCGCATCGCCATGCTCAAGGCGGGACGCATCGTTGCACTCGACAGCACTCGCGCGCTGTTGCGGCGGTTCGCGACGCACAGCCTGCGGGTACGGCTGCAACGGCCCGAGATCGGTCTGGCGCTGGGCGGGGTGGCCGAGCACGATGACTGGATCGAGTTCGGGTTCGATGTCTGCGAGGATCTCGAACAACTGCTCGCGCGGCTGCGCGAAGGTGGGAGTGGAATCGAGGAGATGCAGCTCGGTGAGCCCGATCTCGAACGGGTATTCGTTGAGGTGATGAATCGTGCCTGAGCCGATCGTTCCGATCAGGGGCTCGCGCTGGGTCGGTTTTCGAACGCTTCTGTACAAGGAGGTGCTCCGCTTCTGGAAGGTCGCATTGCAGACCGTTCTTGCGCCGGTGCTCACGGCGGTCCTGTTCCTCCTGATCTTCTCGCATGTCCTCGACCGTCATGTCACGGTCTATGGCGACATCGGCTACACGACCTTTCTGGTGCCGGGGCTGGTCATGATGTCGCTGTTGCAGAACGCGTTCGCGAACAGTTCCTCCTCGCTGATCCAGAGCAAGATCACCGGCAACATCATATTCGTGCTGCTGCCCCCGATTTCGTATCGCGAGTTCTATGTGGCGTATGTGACGGCATCGGTTCTGCGCGGGCTGTTCGTGGGCGCCGGAGTGTGGCTGGTGGCGCTGCCCTTCGTAGACGTACCGGTCGAGCATCCACTGTGGGTCTTGGTGTTCGCGGTCTTCGGGGGCGCTATACTGGGTTCGCTCGGCGTGATTGCCGGCATCTGGGCCGACAAGTTCGATCAGCTTTCGGCGTTCCAGAACTTCCTGGTCATGCCGCTCACGATGCTCTCGGGGGTTTTCTATTCGATTCATTCCCTGCCGCAACTCTGGCAGGATGTGTCGCATGCCAACCCGTTCTTCTTCATGATCGACGGCTTTCGCTACGGCTTCTTCGGGCAGTCCGACGTTTCGCCGTGGCTGAGTCTTGGCGTGGTGAGCGGATGCCTTGTCCTGCTCGCATCCCTGACCCTCGCAATGCTTGCGCGGGGCTATAAATTACGCAACTGAGGTTTACCGGAATGTTCGACGCATCTGAAATCAAGCGACTCATCAATGCGGGCCTGCCCTGCGACTTCGTCGATGTCGTGGGCGACGACGGTGTCCACTTTGCGGCCATCGTCGTCAGCCCCCGTTTCGAGGGCATGTCGACGCTGAACCAGCACCGCGCTGTCAAGGAAACGCTGGGCAAGCTGATGGGCAACGAGATTCACGCCCTGCAGCTGAAAACCTACACGCCCGCAAGATGGGCCGAGGTCGCCAGGGACCTCGGCTACTGAGATTCCGCCCATGGACAGACTCCTCATCGAGGGTGGGGCACGGCTGAGCGGGGAAGTTGCCATCTCCGGCGCCAAGAATGCCGCACTGCCGATCCTGTGCGCGGCGCTGCTGACCCGCGAGCCGGTAACTTTCACCAACGTGCCGCGCCTGAACGACATCGGGACGCTGCTGACGCTGATCGGGCAGATGGGCGTGAAGGTCCAGCGTGACGGCGCTACCGTCACCCTCGATGCCTCCGCACTCGACAATCCGGTCGCGCCGTACGAGATGGTGAAGACGATGCGGGCATCGATACTTGTTCTCGGTCCGCTCCTGGCACGCTGCGGCGAGGCACGGGTTTCGCTGCCCGGAGGGTGTGCCATCGGAGCCCGTCCGGTCGATCAGCACATCAAGGGTCTGCAGTCCATGGGTGCCGAGGTCACCGTCGAGCACGGCTACGTGCATGCGGTGGCCAGGCGGCTCGAGGGTGTGCGCCTTTTCACCGACATGGTCACCGTCACGGGAACCGAGAACCTCATGATGGCGGCCTGCCTAGCCGACGGCGAGACAGTCATCGAGAACGCCGCATGCGAGCCGGAGGTCGCCGATCTGGCCAGTTGTCTCGTGGCTATGGGGGCCATCGTCTCCGGGGCCGGCACCGACGTGATCCGTATCCGCGGAGTCGAGCGCCTGCATGGCGCGACCCACGACATCATGCCCGACCGCATCGAGACCGGCACCTATCTGTGCGCGATCGCGGCCAGTGGCGGTGAAGGGCGCCTGACCGGAACGTCATCGGCTCACCTCGACGCAGTCATCGACAAGCTGATGGATGCAGGCTGCGATATCGCGGTCGACCGCGATTCGATTCGCCTCAAGGCGCCCTCGCGCCTGCATGCGGTCAATGTGCGCACTGCGCCGTATCCGGCGTTTCCGACCGACATGCAGGCCCAGTTCATGGCGATCAATGCGATCGCTCGCGGGACCGCGGTGATCCGCGAGACCATCTTCGAGAATCGGTTCATGCATGCAGTGGAGTTGCAGCGTCTCGGTGCCGACATCAGCATCGACGGCAATACGGCCGTGGTACGGGGGGTCGATCAACTCCAGGGAGCGACCGTGATGGCGACCGATCTGCGCGCATCGGCCAGCCTTGTCATCGCAGGCCTGGTCGCGGAAGGCGAGACACTCATCGAGCGCATCTACCATCTCGACCGAGGCTACGAAGGGCTCGAGGAAAAGCTCGTGGCGCTGGGCGCGCGGGTGCGGCGCGTCAAATAGGCCGTCCCGCGGCGGGGGCGGTCACGGCAGCCATTCCGTTGGGGGTTGGTGTGGATCAGCTCTCGACATCGCCGCTGGCTTCTGGCTGACTCGTGACCTCGAGCACCTCGAGGTGCACGACATGACCTTCGACAGTCGGCCAGTCGATCGACTGGCCGACTGCCAGGCCCAGCAGGGCGCTGCCGGCGGGGGTGAAGATCGATACGCTCGCGCCGGCCGAACCGGTATTGCCGGGATAGACCAGTGTCAGCTCACGTTCCTTGCCGCCGGGCAATTCGCGAATGCGTGCCCTGCTGTTCATCGTGATCACGTCGGGGGGCATGTCCTCCGGTTCGCGAACCTGGGCGCGCGCGAGTTCGGCGCGCAGACCGTCCAGGTCGCTGCGATTGCGCGCGGCAGGCGCATGAAGCAGACCTTCGAGGCGTTCCATGTCTCGGGACGAGATGATGATTTCGGGTTTCATGACTTGGGCTTCCGGAAAAACGACTGGAGCAATAGAAAAAGGCCGAGTCCGCTGGGAGCGGCTCAGCCAGTGGTCGAAGCGTAACATGTGCCCGGCCGGGTTACAATTGGCGGGTTCGAATCCTGCAAGGCATTGCTTTCGTGTCCAGTATTACCCTCGCCCTTTCCAAGGGCCGAATCTTCGAGGAAACGCTGCCCCTGCTCGCTGCGGCCGGGATCGAGCCGGCCGACGACCCGGAGACTTCGCGCAAGCTGATCATCGGCACCAATCGACCCGATGTCCGCCTGTTGATCGTGCGCGCGAGCGATACGCCCACCTATGTCCAGTATGGTGCGGCCGACCTCGGCATCGCCGGCAAGGACGTCCTGCTCGAGCACGGCGGATACGGACTCTATCAGCCGCTTGACCTCGGGATAGCGCGGTGCCGCATGTGCGTCGCTACGCGCGAGGGCTTCGACTATGCTGCCGTTTCGCGACCGGGCGGGCGGATACGCGTGGCGACCAAGTACATCAGCAGTGCCAAGGCGCACTTCGCTGAAAAAGGGGTGCACGTCGACCTGATCAAGCTCTACGGTTCGATGGAACTGGCCCCCCTCGTCGGCCTGGCCGACGCGATCGTGGATCTGGTGTCGAGCGGCGGCACGTTGCGGGCGAACAACTTGGTGGAGGTGGAGGAGATCATGCCGATCAGCTCGCGCCTGATCGTGAATCAGGCCTCGCTCAAGCTGAAGCGCGAGTTGGTGCAACCGGTACTGGAGGCCTTTGCCGGAGCCGTACGATGACCGAATCGGCCGTCACCATCCGTCGCATGGACGCACGCGCCCCGGACTTCCTGACAACCCTGGACGCGCTGCTTGCCTTCGAGGGCGCTGCCGATGCACGCATCGACCAGGCAGTGACCGAAATCCTGCGCGCGGTGCGCACGACCGGCGACCCCGCGGTGCTCGAGTACACGCGTCGTTTCGATCACCTCGACGCCAGTTCGATGGCCGGGCTGGAACTGTCGAAAGCGGAGCTGACCACTGCCCTGGACAGTCTCTCGGTCGAGCGCAGGGAAGCACTGCGCATTGCGGCAGATCGCGTGCGCGTGTATCACGAGCGCCAGTTGGCCACTTCCTGGGATTACACGGAGGCCGACGGCACGTGCTTGGGCCAGAAAGTGACTGCACTCGATCGCGTGGGCCTGTACGTTCCGGGGGGACGCGCGGCCTACCCCAGTTCGGTGCTGATGAACGCCATTCCCGCAAAGGTTGCGGGCGTGGGCGAACTGATCATGGTCGTACCCACGCCGCGCGGCGAGAAGAGCGCTCTCGTGCTGGCCGCAGCGGCGATTACCGGAGTCGACAGGGTATTCACCATCGGTGGCGCGCAGGCCGTGGCGGCCCTCGCGTACGGTACGCAGACGCTGCCGCAGGTCGACAAAATCGTCGGCCCGGGCAATGCATATGTCGCCGAGGCCAAGCGTCGCGTATTCGGCACGGTGGGAATCGACATGGTTGCCGGTCCCTCCGAGGTCCTGGTCATCTCCGACGGGAGCGGGGATCCGGACTGGGTCGCGATGGATCTGTTCGCCCAGGCCGAACACGACGAGCTCGCGCAATCGATCCTGCTATGCACGGATCACGACTTCATCGATGCCGTGGCAGCGAGCATCGACAGGTTGCTGCCGACGATGCCCCGGCGTGAAACGATTGCCGCGTCGTTGTCCAGGCGGGGGGCCCTGATTCACGTGGAAAGCATCGCACAGGCATGCGCGGTGGCGAACCGGATTGCGCCCGAACATCTGGAGCTGGCGCTGGACGACGCCCGGGGCTGGATCGATCACATCCGTCACGCCGGTGCGATCTTTGTCGGCCACTGGTCGGTCGAGGCGCTGGGCGACTACTGTGCCGGACCCAATCACGTGCTTCCAACGATGCGCAGCGCACGGTTTTCGTCACCCCTCGGGGTGTACGACTTTCAGAAGCGCACCAGCATCATCGAGATCTCGGAGGCCGGCGCGCAGACACTCGGGCGTGTCGCCTCGATTCTGGCCCATGGCGAAGGGCTTCAGGCCCACGCGCGTTCCGCGGAGATGCGGCTGCGCAAGTGAAGGCCGGTTTCCCGTCAATCACGACGCTGTCGCATGGAAGTGCTTACGTGCGGACGGCGAGGATCTCCTTCAATGCGCCGATCAGCCTGCCGCATTGCTCGTCGGTGCCGACCGTTATCCGCAGGAACTGCTCGATGCGCGCTTTCGGAAAGTGGCGCACGATGATGGAACGCTCGCGCAGCGACGCAGCCAGGACGGCGGCATCACGATCAGGGTGACGGGCGAAGACGAAGTTCGCTGCGGAAGGCAGGACATCGAAACCGAGACCGGACAGATCCGCCACGAGACGGTCACGCAGGTCGATCACCTTCCTGCAGTTGTCCTTGAAATGGGCCTCATCCTCCACCGACGCCACGGCGCCGGCAATCGCGAGCCGGTCGAGCGGGTAGGAGTTGAAGCTGTTCTTGACCCGTTCCAGGGCGTCGATAAGTTCCTCGTTTCCGATCGCATAACCGACGCGAAGCCCTGCCAGCGAGCGCGACTTCGAGAACGTGTGGACCACGAGCAGGTTCGGGTAGCGATCCGTGAGGCCGACGGCGCTCACGCCCCCGAAATCGACATAGGCTTCGTCAACCACGACGACGCAATCGGGATTGCCTGAGACGATCCGCGCGACTTCCGGGAGCGGCATGAGGCATCCGGTCGGCGCATTCGGATTGGCAAAGACGATGCCGCCTGCGGAGCGACCGCCTGAGGGAAGATAGTCCTGTGGATCAATGCGATAGTCTGCATCGAGGGCGATCGTCTCGTAGGCGATCCCGTAGAGCCGGCAATAGACCGGATAGAAACTGTAGGTGATATCGGGAAACCACAGAGGCCGATCGTGGCGCAGCAGGCCGAGGAAAGCGTGGGCAAGCACCTCGTCCGAGCCATTGCCGACAAATACCCGGGCGGTGTCCACGCCAAATCGCGTTCCGAGCGCCCTCTTGAGCCGCTCGGCATTCGGATCCGGATAGAGACGCAGGCTTTGGGCGGTCTCCGCGCGAATCGCATCGAGTGCATGTGGGGACGGGCCGAAGGGGTGTTCGTTGGTGTTGAGTTTGACCAGATTGTCGAGTTTTGGCTGCTCGCCCGGGACATAAGGCATCAGGTCGTGAACGACCGGGCTCCAGAATCGGCTCATCGGGGTGTCTGATCCAGAACGATTGGGGAAGAAAGTCGGGGCCGGACAGGGGATTGCTGCCCGACCGGGATGCGATGGTATCATGGCACGAATGACGCACCATTTGGTCAATTGCTCCCTCACACTGTGTTCGGAACCTCATGCGGCAGGCAGAAGTAAGTCGAGATACCCTCGAAACCCGGATCACCGTCAAGCTTGATCTGGATGGTAACGGCAAGGCCACTCTGGCCACGGGCGTGTCCTTTCTCGACCACATGCTCGACCAGGTCGCCCGGCACGGTGCGCTCGATCTCGAGATCTGCGCCAGTGGCGATACGCACATCGACGACCATCACACCGTCGAGGACGTGGGGATCACACTCGGGCAGGCATTCGCAAGTGCGCTCGGCGACAAGAAGGGCATTCGGCGTTACGGCCATGCCTATGTGCCACTGGACGAGGCCTTGTCCCGTGTCGTGGTCGATTTTTCGGGCCGCCCCGGACTGCACTATTTCGTCAATTACACCCGTGCCCGCATCGGGAGCTTCGATGTCGACCTGGCGCGCGAGTTCTTTCAAGGTTTCGTCAATCACGCGGGCGTGACGCTGCACATCGACAATCTGCGTGGAGACAATGCGCACCATCAGTGCGAAACGATTTTCAAGGCCTTTGGCAGGGCCCTGCGCATGGCTGCCGAGCGTGACGAACGCGCCGCGGGCGCGATTCCGTCGACCAAGGGTGCACTCTGAGGGCGTGGCGCTTCTCTTCCTGACTTCATGAGAGTGAACCTGTAATGACCGATGTCGCCATCATCGACTATGGCATGGGCAATTTGCGCTCGGTCTCCAAAGCGGTCGAACATGTCGCCCCGGGCCGCCGGGTTGTGGTGACATCCAATCCGTCAGAGGTTGCTGCCGCATCCAGGGTGGTATTTCCCGGTCAGGGGGCGATGCCCGACTGCATGCGCGAGCTCGATGCCGGCGGGCTGCGGGATGCCGTGCTCGACGCTGCGGCGGGCAAGCCTTTCCTGGGAATCTGCATCGGCCAGCAGATGCTGTTCGGGCACAGCGAGGAAGGGAACGTAGCCGGTCTCGGGATCCTTCCGGGTGCGGTGGTGCGCTTCCCGCCCGCGGAAACCATGCAAACGGCGGACGGCGGTCACCTCAAGGTTCCGCACATGGGCTGGAACCAGGTCCTGCAGTGTCGGGAGCACCCCCTGTGGGAGGGCATACCGGACCGCGAACGCTTTTACTTCGTGCACAGTTATCACGTCGTGCCGTCATCGAACGAGTTGATCGCGGCGGAGACCGATTACGGCTCGAGGTTTACCAGTGCAGTGGCGCGGGATAATATCTTTGCGGTTCAGTTTCACCCCGAGAAGAGCGCGTGGGCAGGTTTGCGCTTGCTGGCCAACTTCGTACGCTGGGCGCCATGAACCGGGCGACAGTGACTTTTCCCCCCCACCAACCACGAATCTGATCCCATCATGCTGCTGATTCCCGCCATCGACCTCAAGGACGGCCAATGCGTACGCCTGAAGCAGGGAGAGATGAATGACGCCACCGTGTTTTCGGAAGATCCGGCCGCGATGGCGCGGCACTGGCTGGAACAGGGCGCACGCCGACTGCATCTGGTGGATCTGAATGGTGCGTTTGCCGGAAAACCGAAGAACGAAGCCGCGATCAGGGCGATCGTCGCCGCGGTGGGTGACGACATTCCCGTGCAACTGGGCGGTGGCATACGCGATCTGGACACCATCGAGGCTTACCTGGACAGCGGCATCACCTACGTGATCATCGGTACGGCTGCAGTGAAGAATCCGGGATTCCTGCATGATGCCTGCAGTGCGTTTCCCGGCCACGTGATCGTTGGCCTGGACGCACGTGACGGAAAGGTCGCCACTGATGGCTGGTCCAAGATGACCGGCCATGACGTGATCGATCTGGCCCAGAAATACGAGGATTACGGGGTTGAAGCCGTCGTCTACACCGACATCGGACGCGACGGCATGCTCTCCGGCGTGAACGTGGAGGCGACCGTACGACTGGCACAGGCCTTGCGCATCCCGGTCATCGCCAGCGGCGGGATCGCGTCCATTGCGGACATCGAGGCACTGTGCGCGGTCGAGGACGAAGGCATCATGGGTGCGATCACGGGTCGCGCCATCTACGAAGGAACGTTGAATTTCGCAGCTGCGCAGTCCCGAGCAGATGCACTCGACGGCGAATCGAGTTGATGCTTGCCAAGCGCATCATTCCATGCCTGGATGTCAATGCCGGCCGTGTCGTCAAGGGCGTGAATTTCGTCGACTTGCGCGATGCGGGCGACCCGGTGGAAATCGCACGCCGCTACGACGAACAAGGTGCCGACGAGATCACCTTTCTGGATATCACTGCGAGTTCCGATGCGCGCGACATCATCCTGCATGTCGTCGAACAGGTCGCGGATCAGGTCTTCATTCCGCTTACGGTCGGAGGCGGGGTGCGCACGGTCGCTGATGTCAGACGGCTGCTCAATGCGGGCGCGGACAAGGTCAGTATCAACACTGCCGCTGTTAACCATCCGCAGATCGTCGCGGATGCGGCGGGCAAGGTCGGCAGTCAGTGTATCGTGGTCGCAATCGATGCAAAGCGCACGGCACCCGGGAAGTGGGAGGTGTTCACCCACGGTGGGCGCAACAATACCGGTCTCGATGTGATCGAGTGGGCCAGAAGAGTGGTGGAACTGGGTGCCGGCGAGATCCTGCTCACGAGCATGGATCGCGACGGGACGCGCAGCGGCTTCGATCTGGAACTGACCCGCTCCGTGTCCGATGCAGTGTCAGTGCCGGTCATTGCCAGTGGCGGCGTAGGAACGCTGGAACATCTCGCGGACGGTGTCTCGGAGGGTCACGCCGATGCGGTCCTGGCCGCGAGCATCTTTCATTTCGGAGAGCACACCGTGCGCGAGGCAAAGGAATTGATGCGCAGTCGCGGCATCGAAGTGAGGCTGTAATGAAGAATGCACCCCCGACGACGAGATGGCTCAACGAGGTCAAATGGGACGACCACGGCCTGGTACCCGTGATCGTCCAGGAGGCGGCCAGCGGCGACGTGCTGATGTTCGCGTGGATGAACCGTGACGCGCTGGTGCGTACGGCCGAGAGCCGCGAAGCGGTGTATTGGTCGCGCTCACGCCGCAAGCTGTGGCACAAGGGGGAGGAATCGGGTCACATCCAGAAAGTCGTGGAAATCCGCACCGATTGCGACAATGACGTGATTCTGCTCCGGGTCGAGCAGATCGGGGGCATTGCCTGCCATACCGGCAGGCACAGCTGTTTCTTTCAGCGCCATCTTGCTGCGGACGGCTCCTGGGAGAGCGTCGAGCCGATCCTGAAAGCACCTGAGGACATCTACAAATGATCGATATCGAAGTCTTGCGCCGGGTCTCCACGACGCTTGCGGAGCGCAGACAAGCGGATCCGGATTCATCCTACGTATCGAGCCTCTATGCGAAGGGAACCGACGCCATCTGCAAGAAGGTCGCGGAGGAAGCAGCCGAAACGATAATGGCCGCAAAGGACGGCGATCGACTCCATCTGGTGTGGGAGGTCACGGACTTGTGGTTCCATTCCCTGGTGCTGCTCGCGCACCAGGGTCTTTCGGTCGATGATGTGCTCGCCGAGTTCAGGCGGCGTGAGGGTGTTTCGGGCATCGACGAGAAACGGTCGCGGACGGAGACGTGAGTGACGGAGGGGTTATGAGCGATTGCATATTCTGCAGGATCGTCGGCGGAGAGATTCCGGCGCGCAAGTTTCATGAGGACGACGATATCCTTGCATTTCACGATATTCGTCCGATTGCACCGGTCCATTTCCTGGTGATTCCGAAGTTGCACATCGCTTCACTGAGCGAGGTCGGACCGGAACATTCGGAGCTGATGGGCAAGCTGTTTTGCGCAATAGGCAGACTTGCCCGGGAACAAGGATGCACCGACGGCTTTCGAACGATAATCAACACGGGACGTGTGGGTTTGCAGGAGGTGTATCATCTGCACGTGCATGTACTCGGTGGAGCGGAGCCGCTTCCGCCCATGTTGAAGCGTTAAGGAGAGCGTAATGGGTTCGTTCAGCATCTGGCACTGGCTGGTGGTCCTGGTCATCATACTGCTGGTGTTCGGTACCAAGAAGCTGCGCAACATCGGCCAGGATCTCGGCGGTGCCGTAAAGGGCTTCAAGGAGGGCATCAAGGAGGCGGAGACGCCCGCGGAAGGCGATCAGAACAGGATCTCCAGCGAGAAGACCATCGACGCCGAAGTCAGGGAGAAGTCGGACAAGGTCAATTCCTGAGACGCGGCGATCGGTCGCATCGTTCAAGGGGGTGCGATGCGTTTGCGCCCTTTTTATTTTGGTGGCCCTGGCTGATCCATGTTCGATTTCGGTTTCACGGAACTCCTGCTGATTGCGCTGGTGGCGCTCATCGTCGTCGGGCCCGAGCGTTTGCCGAAAGTGGCGCGTACCGCAGGCCACCTGCTGGGCAGGCTTCAGCGCTACGTGTCCGACGTGAAGTCGGATATTTCGCGCGAGATGCAGCTCGAGGACCTGAAGAAGCTCCAGCAGCAAGTCGAGCAACAGGCGCGCGAGCTGGAGACCTCGGTGCGCACGCAAATGGAAAAGGTCGAATCCGAAGTGGGCAAGACGGCCGGCGAGATCCGGCAGGACGTCTCGGCGGACGTCGATAAGCCTGACGGGTCGGCAGCGTTTCCGGCGGACGGCGCACGGGTGCCTGGTCGCGAAGCGGACACGCACGACGTGAAGCGTGAATCTGATCCGCAGCTGGAACTCGGCCTCGATCGCTCACGTGCGGTCGACAATCCGGCGGAAAAGGCATGAGCACCACCCAGGACACCTTCATTTCGCATCTGGTCGAGCTTCGCGACAGGCTCTTGCGCGCGATCGCCGCGATCCTCGTCTTCTTCGTCGTCCTGATGCCCTGGGCGGGGGATATATACGACATCCTCGCGCTTCCGATGATGAACACCCTACCCGAAGGCACCAACATGATAGCGACGGGGGTCGTCACGCCGTTCTTCGTGCCGGTCAAGGTGACGCTGCTGGTTGCCTTCGTGCTTGCCTTGCCATTCGTTCTGTATCAAGCCTGGTCGTTCATCGCGCCGGGGCTGTATACGCATGAACGCCGGATCGGATTGCCGCTCGTGCTGGGCACCACCCTGCTTTTTCTGGCCGGGATGGCATTTTGCTATTTCTTCGTGTTCGGCATGGTGTTCAGTTTCATCGCCGAGTTCGCTCCGAAGAGCATCGTGCCGGCTCCGGATATCGAGCAGTATCTGTCCTTCGTGATGACGCTCTTCATTGCCTTCGGCATCACCTTCGAGGTGCCCGTGGCGGTCATACTGCTTGTGAAGGCGGGGGTGGTTGATGTCGCCAAGCTTCAGGAGGCGCGTCCCTACCTGATCGTCGGCGCGTTTGTGATTGCAGCCATCATCACACCGCCAGACGTGATCTCCCAGTTCATGCTTGCGGTACCGATGATCGTGCTCTACGAGGTGGGGATCCTGCTGGCGCGATTGTCCGCGCAGAAGGCCACCAAGGCCTCCGGCAACGAGGCCGGTGACCCGGTTACGACCAGCGATGAAACGGATCGTTAATCTGCGGGCGCATTCGCCGCACGATTGCGGTGAGAACGTGCGCTAGCGCGCATTTGCCGGGGTCGGGCGCCTTCCGATGCGGACCGGCAGTTCCAGGTCACGATTGGCCCGCTGTATCAGGAACACCGCATCCTGGCCTGGCGGCAGTGCCGCGACCATTTCCAGCATCGCCTTCGCACCGGTGACCCTGTGGCCGTCAAGTGATACAAGCACGTCACCCGGCTTGATGCCCGCCCGCTCTGCCGGACTGCCCCGCAGGACGCCGGAGATAAGTGCTCCGTCAGTCCCCGCAAGGCCGAAGGACTCGGCCAGTTCGGGCGTGATCTCCTGGATCTCGACACCGACCCACCCCCGTGTGACCTCTCCCGAGGACACGATCTGCTCGAGCACGCTGCGCGCGAGGGAGGCGGGGATGGCGAAACCGATGCCGAGCGATCCTCCGGATCGGGAGTAGATGGCGGTGTTGATGCCGACCAGATTGCCGCTTGCATCGACCAGTGCACCGCCCGAATTGCCGGGATTGATGGCCGCATCCGTCTGGATGTAGTCCTCGAAGGTGCTGATGCCCAGCTGGGTTCTGCCCAGTGCCGACACGATTCCCATGGTCACTGTCTGGCCGACACCGAACGGATTGCCGATCGCCAGCACCACGTCCCCGACATGCAGCGACTGGCCTGGTGCGAACATGATGGCCGGAAGATCCGCGCCACCCACGATCTTCAGGACCGCCAGGTCCGCCTCGGGGTCGCGGCCCACGAGCGTGGCGGGAAACTTGCGGCCGTCATTCAGGGATACCTCGATCCCGGCGGCTGCCTCGATGACGTGATTGTTCGTCAGCACGAATCCCTCCGGGCTGACGATCACACCGGAACCCAGACCGGAGGCCTGCTGTCTGGGGGAAAGCTCGCGCTCGCCGAAAAAATGCCTGAACGCCGGATCGTCGAACAAGGGGCTACGCGAACTGCGCACTTCCTGGGACGTGAAGACATGCACTACCGCCGGCATAGAGCGACTTGCGGCTTGTGCATAGGAAAATGGAGCCTCGGCGGCCGGGGCGTGGTTTTCCGGCGCCTGCACAATCGTGACGACGGAACTGGTCGGCATCGTCCTGATCCATTCGGGTTTGAGCGTGCCGACCACAAACAGGACCGCGACTGCGACCGCAACCGCCTGCGCGAAAATCAGCCAGAGACGATGCATCATGTCCACCGCGGCAATGCGCTCGCCGCACCGGCGAACCTGAAAATCCGGCCCGCGGCCCCTGGGCGGGTGCAGGCGGCGGACGCACGGGTGCGCGCGTCGCCGCTTGTCTGAACAGGCCGTGTCTTGTCTTGTATCATATTGGTGCCCGCCGGATTGCGGCGGGCGCATGTGGAGTCGGTGTCCGCGGTGCAGAAAGACGCGTCACAGGGCGGTCACCATAACGGAGGGCCAATGCAGCTATCTGCACTGCAACGATATCTGGACGATCTTCTGGACATGTCCAGCTTCCGGGATTATTGCCCAAACGGTCTCCAAGTGGAAGGCCGCGCGGAAGTGGGTCGGGTCCTGTGCGGCGTTACGGCGAGCCAATTGCTGCTCGATCGGGCCGTGTCCGGAGGGTTCGACGCGGTCTTGGTCCATCACGGTTATTTCTGGCGGGGGGAGGATGGGCGCATTAACGGCATTCGCAAGCGTCGATTGTCGACACTGCTGAAACACGACATAAGCCTGTTTGCCTACCATCTGCCCCTGGATGCCCATCCCGAACTCGGAAACAATGCGCAACTGGGGCGGCGTGCGGGGTGGACCGCGACGGGACGATTCGGAGACCAGGATCTGGGCTGGATCGGTAGCGTCGACCGCCCCGGGGCGGCGGCGGCAATCGCTCGCACGCTCGCCGCACAGCTTGGTCGGGAACCCCTGCTGGTCGGTGACGCGGACCGGCCCGTCGCGACGGTTGCATGGTGTTCCGGAGGAGCCCAATCTTATTTCGAGCAGGCAATTGCAGCCGGCGCCGACCTGTACGTGTCGGGCGAGATTTCCGAGCAGACTGTACACCTTGCGCGTGAATCCGGCGTGCCCTATGTTGCGGCGGGACACCATGCAACGGAGCGCTACGGCGTGATGGCACTGGCGCATCACCTCGAATCCGAACTCGCCCTCGAGGCGCAATTCGTGGATCTCGACAACCCCGCGTGAGGAGGCCTGCGGATACGATGCTTTTGGTTCAATTCGCCGTCGGCTCATTGACTTCGCTGTGGCAGCGTGCCGGGAACGCATGTGTCCGGGCCGGTGCGAACCGCCCGATCGAGTTCAAAAGCTAGGCGGCCGCGGCGGGACGGTATCGGCCCAGTTCTTCTTCGAGCACGGCGGACAGCGTCAGGAGTTCGTCGACGATCGCCAGCGGGAAGCCCTGCCGGGTTCCATCGCGATTTTCGCGGACGATCTTGTCGATGTACATCTGGCAATCGCGCGTGCCCCACAGTTTCACGATCTGGTCGAGAATGTGCGGCAGGGCTTCGATGCTGCCGCCTTGCGTGCGCGCCTGTTCGAAGTTCTCCCAAGTGACTGTCTTGACGTTGAAGGTCTTGTTCAACTGCCGTGCCAGAGCGTCGAATTCGGATCGCATGGAGGCCGCGCGATAGACTTCCATGAGTTTGAGCCAGGGTGTCACAGACTGTTTCGGATTCGATCGGATGAACTCGGCAAGCATCTCGGCTGCACCATGGAGTCTGCCGAAGCTGACCATGATGTTGGCCAGCTCGACGGCCGAGTCGTGCTCTTCCACCGCCTCGTCGGTTGCGGCCAAGGGTGGAAGCGTATCAACGTCGTCCGGTGCACTGCGGCCGGACGAGCCGTCCCACTCGTATGCGGGCGTCGGCCCCGTCGCGGCATGCTCCATGCCGTTTTCCGATTTGGGCCCTCGTGCCGCGCGCCCTCCGATGCTGGCGGGAGCTTCCTTCGGCCAGATGGGGGCGGAAGGGGTGGCCGACTGGTGAAGACCTGCGGTCGGGCGCTGATCGTCGACGCGCTTTCGCCCCGCGCCGCGCCAGCTCATGACTGCCACGGCGATCGATGCGAGCACGATCAACCACATCCACCAGTCGCGCGGCCCTGACTCGAACAGGGTGCTCGACCGCTCCGGAATCCGGTCCTCGGTGCGCACGATCGGTCCGTCCCGAACCGCTGCAGGGTTCTCGCCGGGCGCCGCTTGTGCGACCACGAGCGGCGCCGTCTCGAGTTGGGCGCGCATCGCCACCTGTATCTCCTCCAGCCGCCGGATGCGTTCGACCAGTTCGATCTGCATGTTGATGGTGCGGTCGATCGCCGCGATCAGGCGCTCTTCGCGTGCAAGCAGTTCATCGCTGATGCGCATGTCGGGCGGGGAAGCCGTGAGCGGCGCATCTTCCGGCGAGCCCTGGACCACGAGCCGGTCGGTGCCCGGTGATTCGGTCCTTGGCGCGGCCCGGACCACCGGCGCGGTGGTCGGGGTCGCGGGCGGGGCACTTGCGGCA
>CAYOKH010000011.1:0-38171 GCA_964404505.1 uncultured Azoarcus sp. | reverse complement strand
CGCGTTGCGGGCACTGCCGCTCCTTTCCGCCCAGAACTCGAGATGACTGCCGACGCCTTCACCACCGCCGACCCACCCGCCCCGGCCGCGACGCGCACGCGCTTGGGCGAGTTGCTGGTCCGGGACCAGAAACTCGGCGCACGCGACCTCGAACAGGCCCTTGTCGCCCAGAAGGAGATGGGGGGGCTGTTGGGCCGGGTACTGGTCCGGCTCGGCTTGCTTTCCGAGATCGACGTGGCCAGGGTGCTTGCGGCACAGCTTGCGTGCCCGCTGGTGCTCGCAGGTGACTTTCCCGAGGCGGCGATCGACGTTCCGGGTCTGGAGGCCGACTATCTCGTCGCACACGCAATCCTTCCTCTTCACTTTGTCGACGGTTGTCTGGAGGTGGCGATGACCGTGCCCCAGGACCCGTTCCTGAGCAAGGCGCTCCGGCTCGCGACCGGGCTCGCGATAAAACCGTGCCTGGCGCTGGAGAGCGAATTGCAGACGGCCCTGGAACGCCTGTACGCCGTTCCCGAACTGGACGAATCGCCCGACGATGAGGGGCTGCTCGGTGGCGGCGGATTCGGCGGGGAGAACGAGTTTGTCGAGCACCTCAAGGATCTCGCTTCCGAGGCGCCGGTGATCCGCATGGTCAACCAGATCATCGCCCAGGTCATCGATCTGCGTGCGTCCGACATCCACATCGAGCCGTTCGAGGACGGCCTGCACATTCGCTACCGGGTCGATGGCGTGCTGCAGGATGCGGAGCTGGCGGACGGCTCCCTGGCCGCGGCCGTCACTTCGCGAATCAAGCTGCTCGCGCACCTGAACATCGCCGAGCGGCGCCTGCCCCAGGACGGACGCATCAGGACGCGGGTCAAGGGCCACGAGCTGGACCTGCGGGTTTCCACTCTACCGACCGTGTACGGGGAAAGCGTCGTGATGCGTGTGCTCGACCGCGCCAGCATTCGCCTGAACCTCGAGGACATGGGGTTCTCGGCCGATACGCTCGGGCGTTACCGGGAGCTGCTGAATCGTCCCCATGGCATTCTTCTGGTGACGGGACCGACCGGATCCGGAAAGACGACGACGCTCTATGCTTCACTGGCCAAGCTCGATTCGTCGGCACTGAAGATCCTCACTGTGGAGGATCCGGTCGAGTACCAGGTCGGAGGCGTCAACCAGGTCCAGGTCCTGTCGCAGATCGGCATGACTTTCGCTCACGCACTGCGCTCCATCCTGCGCCAGGATCCCGACATCATCATGATCGGCGAGATGCGCGACACGGAGACGGCCCAGATCGCGGTCCAGTCGGCCCTGACCGGCCATCTGGTCCTGTCGACGCTGCACACCAATACCGCGGCGGGTGCGATCATCCGACTCGAGGACATGGGCGTGGAGCGCTACCTGATCACATCGACCGTCAATGGCGTGCTCGCGCAGCGCCTCGTACGTCAACTCTGTCTGCACTGCAAAGCGGCGACCGAACTGCCCGGTCCCGCCCTCGACAAGGTCGGACTAACGCGATTCATGCCGGCCGGCGTACGTACCGTGTTCGAGGCGCGAGGCTGCCCGCATTGCAAGCACACGGGCTATCTTGGGCGAACTGCGATTCATGAGCTCTTCCTCATGGACGATGCCGCGCACAATGCCATCCTCTCCGGGGCCGACTCCACGACCTTGCACAATGTGGCACGGCGCGGAGGATTGGTGACGCTCTATGAGGATGGCCTGCGCAAGGTCGCTGCGGGCGTGACCTCGCTGGAGGAGGTTCTACGCGTGACCCAGGATCAGAGCGATGCGGGCAACTGAGCGGAGACTGCCGGATGCCTGATTTCGCATACCGTGCAGCCGACGCCGCCGGCAAGCTCTTCGAGGGGCGGATCGATGCCGCGAACAAGGACGTCGCGTTGCGCAATCTGCGCAATCAGGGCCTGACACCCATTCGCCTTGACGAAGCGGCACTCGGCGCGGCGCTGCCGGCGGCTGCTGCGGCCAATGACGGCGCCGCCGCGCGAGGCGGCGTGGATGTCGCCTCCGGCCTTCTGGCGCACGAGCGGGGTCTCGTTCAGGGCGACGTGCACAACTTTACGGGAGCGCTTGCCGTCATGCTCCGTGCGGGACTGCCGCTCGATCGTGCACTGCGCGTCATGATTGGGATGAGCGCGAAACCGTCGCTCACCGCATTGCTCGAGGACGTATTCAAGGCGGTGAAGGCGGGAAAAGGGTTCAGCCAGGCGCTTGCACCACACCAGACGTTGTTTGGCGAGTTCTACATCAACATGGTGCGCTCGGGTGAGGCGGGAGGCCAGCTCGCCGAAGTATTGACGCGACTGGCGGAACATCTGGAGCGCGTCAAGGCACTTCGCGAAAGCGTGATCTCCGCCCTGATCTATCCCGCAATCCTCATTGTCGTTGCAGTGATTTCCGTGTTCCTGATGCTCGGTTTCGTGGTGCCCCGGTTCGAGGCCCTGTTCGACGACATGGGCGAGGCCCTGCCGCTGCCGACCCAGCTCATCGTCGCCGCAGGTCATCTCGTCACGGACTGGGGTGTCGTGCTGCTGGTCGCGATGGTCGCGGCGGCGTGGTTGTTCCGTCGCTGGCTTGCCACGCCCGCGGGGCGATACTGGCGCGACAAGCGCCTGCTGAACCTGCCGGTTCTCGGCGAGATCGTGCGCAAGTACGAACTGACCCGGTTTGCCCGCAGCATGGGTACGCTACTGGGCAACGGGGTGCCGATCGTCAGCGCGATCCGGATCGCCACCGACACCATGGGCAACCATCGCCTGCGCGCAGCGATGGATGGTGTCGCGCCTTCCATCAAGCAGGGAGGCAGGCTTGCCGACGCACTGGAGAAATCCGCGCTGTTCACCCCGCTGGGATTGAACATGGTGCGCCTAGGGGAGGAGACCGGCCGCCTCGACGCCATGCTGCTCGAACTTGCGAGGGTCCATGACAGCGAAGTTCAGGCCGGCGTCAAGCGTGCACTGACCCTGATCGAGCCGATGCTGATCCTGACGCTTGGTGCGATCATCGCCGCGATCATCGTCTCGATCCTCATGGGCATTCTCTCCGTGAACGACCTGGCGATATAGGCCGTCCGGCACGCACGCCGCGGAGCGCGCGAAACGAATCGTATCGGTCAATGGTCTTCGGCTTTTGCCGGCATTGAACCTATAATCCCCTGCATTGCGAGCCGATCCGCCTGCAAGCAATGTGCATCTCGAGGCAACCATGACGCATCACTGCATCCCCTCCGGCCACCGCTCGATTGGATTCACCCTGGTCGAGCTGCTCGTGGTGCTGGCGATTCTCGGACTGCTCGCCGGACTGGTCGGTCCCCGTGTGCTGAGTCAGCTCGAGGGCGCGAAAAGCAAGACGGCCGCGGTACAGATCAAGGATCTCGAACAGGCGGCGGAGTTGTTCAAACTAGACGTGGGTCGCTACCCGACCAGGGACGAAGGGCTCGAGGCACTCGTCACGAATCCGTCCGCGATCAGCGGCTGGAACGGGTCTTACCTGCGGCGGGGCCTGCCGAACGACCCCTGGGGCAATCCGTATCGCTACGACTCTCCGGGGCGTCACGGGGACATCGACATTTATTCCTATGGCGCCGACAATGCCCCCGGCGGTACGGGCGAGAATGCCGACATCGGGAACTGGCACTGAGCGGCCCCGATGTATGCACCCTCATCCGCGAGGGCAGGGAACCGATCCGGGGGTGCCGGTGGTTTTACCCTGGTCGAACTGGTCGTGGCGCTGGCGATCGCGGTCATTGTGCTTGCCATCGTGCCCGTCAGCATGGTGAAGCTTCACGAGGCCATGCAGTACCGCTCGGCAGTGCGCGATCTCCTCTCGGGCCTGAAGGCGGCGCGGACCGAGGCAGGTCGTCTGGGCGTACCGGTACCACTTACCCTCGACATCACGGCAAACCGGTTCAGCGTCGGGACCCAGCCTGGCGTCGATCTGCCCGCGACGCTGCGCTTCGGCCTGATCGTGGCGGACCGTGAACTCGACGGCGAGCGCGGCAGCATCCGCTTTTACCCGGACGGCAGTTCCACCGGGGGAAGCATCGTGGTGCAGCGCCCGTCCGGCGACGGCGTGCGCCTTCGGGTCGACTGGCTGCTCGGCCGTGTCACCCAGGAGCCGAGTACCTGATGATGCCTGCCCGTGTGCCACACCGTGATCCCGGACGTCGCGAGCGCGGGTTCTCGTTGCTCGAGGTGCTCGTCGCCTTTTCGATCATGGCGCTGTCCCTTGGCGTTCTCTATCACGCGATTGGCGGCAGCGTGCGCGGTTTCTGGGCGGCGGAGCGCAATGTCCGTGCCGTGCTGGTCGCCGACTCGCTGCTCGCGCTGCACAACGTGGTGCCGCCGCAGGGCGTCGATGAGTCCGGCCGATTTGGCGATGAGTTCGCCTGGCGACTGAAGTCGACGCCGGCCAGTGTCGATCTCGAGAACCCGGCGTGGGACCTGCACCGCATAGAGGTCGAGGTGGCTTGGGAAGATCGAGGCGGAATGCGCACCTTCCGGCTGTCGAGCCTGCGACCGGTGGATGTGGGCATACCATGAGCAGGCTGGCGGTCCGCAATGCCGGGTTCACGCTCGTGGAGATGGTGATCGCCCTCAGCCTGGTGTCGCTCGTCATGCTTGGCCTGATGGGCGCACTCGCCACCTTTGCGACGACCGGCTCCCGCCTGGATCGACGTGCCCTCGAAAGCGACGATATGCGCCTGATTCACGCTTTCCTCCGCCAGTCGCTGGAGGCGGCGTCGCCACGCACTTATGCGCGGGCAGGGGACCTGGTACAGACGGTCTGGTTCACCGGCAGTGGCGACCACATCGAATGGCTTGGAATGATGCCGGCCCGCCATGGGGCCGGAGGCCTATACCACCTGCGCCTTACCCGGGAGGCGGGACCCGCGGCAAAGCAACTGACGCTCGAATACCTGCCCTATGTGGGCGACGAGAACCCGCCAGACTGGGCCAGCACTCGCCGCCACGTTCTGCTGGAACGCACCACCGCACTCGACATCGCTTACCGGCGCCTGGGGTCGGCCAACTGGGCCCCGCAGTGGGACGATTCCCCAGTGCTGCCCGGACATGTGAGACTCGCGGTGGCGGTCGATGGTGTGGCATGGCCGCAACTGGTCGTTCACGTGCTCGCATCCGAGCCCGGCAGCGAGGTCGCCGAAGTGCAAGGCCCGCGATGAGCCGGGTTTGTCGATGAAACAGCCGGAGCGAACGTGTCGCTGCCAGAAGGGCCTGGCGCTGGTTGCGGTCATGTGGATGGTCGCCGCTCTGGCCGTTCTGGCGGCCGGGCTGACCAGTGCTACCCGCAGCGAGATACGCGTCGCCCAAGTCGCGCGCGCGGCATCTGTGGCAGCGGCGATCGGTGACGCGGCAATCCAGCTGGCGGCCCTGGAACTGCGCTCGTCGCCGACCCAGTTCGCGGGATTTCGGACCAGGGCATTCCAGGTCGAGGGGCGGAGCGTGGAAGTCCGGATCGTTCCGGCTGGCGGGCTGGTGGATCTGAATGCCGCCCCCGAGTCGTTGCTTCGGTATCTTTTCGTGCACGGTGCACGGATGGAGGAAGGGGCGGCGACGCAGGTGGCGCAGCGTATCGTCAAGTGGCGCTCGCCCGGGCTGGTGCTCGAGGGAACGGACTACGAGGCGGCCGGCGTTGCCTTTCGTCCCCGCCGGGGAGTGTTCGAGTACCCCGAGGACCTGCTTCAGGTTCTCGGGGTCACTTACGACGATTATGATAGGATTCAAAGTCTTATCACCGTCCATGGTGGCAGGCGCGATGTCGACCCGCGGGCCGCACCAGTGGGAGTGCTGATGTTGCTTGCGCGGGGCGACGCCTTGCTTGCGGCACGGATCGCCGCAATCCGCGATGCCGGCGATCCTCTGGTCGATCTGACCGGACTCGTGCAGGAGCATTTGGGCCGGGGCGGAACCCCCGTCTATCGCATGGACGCAGTGATCGAGATCGATGGACACTCTCACAGGCGCACGCGCTGGATCGACTTGGACTTGCCGGGAGCCGATGGTTCGCCCTGGCGTACGATCCGGATCGAGCCGGTGGTAGGAGTGCAGGCACGGACAGAAACCGACGATGGCATTTGAAGCGGCAAATCCTCGATTGTTCGGACTCGACCTCGGTCGGGTTGCGCGCGCTTTCCGTCAGGGTTGGGAAGGCGCGTTGCGGTGGCCGGCGTCGGCGTGGCTGTCCCCACGGCAGCCGGTTCAGGTCATCTGGCCCGACGGGTCCCTGCGCGTCTGCGCCGGGGCGTCACTGGACGCAGCGGACCGGCATTCGTCCCGGCCGGTTTTTCGGGCGCAGGTGTTGCCGGATGACATCGTGCTTTCCCATTCGGTACGTCTGCCACAGCTTTCCAATTCCGAGATCGAGCAGGCGCTGCAGTTGCAGCTGGAGGCGCTGAGTCCGTTTCCGCCGGATCGGCTCGCATGGGGTTGGCGGGTGGACGAGGTCGACGATGCAGGGCTCACGATCACGCTGGCCTTCGCGGCACGGACCCATGTTGACGACTTCCTGGCTCGCCATGCAGCCGGCGGGCAGGTCGCGCCGGCCGAAGTATGGGCAGACACGGGCGGTGCCGTGGTCCTCAAGGGCTTCGGCGAAGGCCGCCGCGAGAGCGCATTGCACGCGCAGCGCAGGAACATCCTGCTCCTGCTTGGGGTGACGCTGCTGCTCGTTGCCGCCCTCTCGGCATCGCATTTCTGGCAGTTGCGTGCCCGCGTGTTCGACGCCGAGGCGCAGTTCGCCACCCTTCAGGCCGAGGCGGGCCCCTATATGGAAGCGCGCAGCACCCTGGTCCATGCGACCGAAAAGGCCCGGGCAATCGGTGCATACCTGGATGCCCAGCCGGATCTGCCATGGCTGCTCGAGTCGCTTACCGGACTCCTGCCCGACAGCGCCTGGATTTCCCGGCTCGACGTGGATGGTCGCAGGGTACGCATCACCGGTCAGGCCGACGACGCAGCGGCACTGATGGAGGTGCTGCGCGCGCGTCCCGAGTTTTCCGGGTTGCGGGCACTGAGCCCGATTACCCGCGGGCGGGATGGCCGGGACAATTTCAGTCTGGAGTTCGTCGTCGCGGCACCACAGGGGGCGAGATGAGGGGCCGCTTTCCCGGTGTCCGGGCGCGGGTGGTGGTGGTGCTGACGGCCGCGATCCTGGCCGTCGGTGCCGGAATCTTGGTTTCCGAACTGGCGAGCCGCTATCGATGGGCCAATGACACCCTGGATGTCATCGAACCCCGCTATGCGCGTCTTCAGGGTGTGCAGCACAAAGGTGCGGAGATTCACACCCGGCGTGCGGAGGTCGAGGCCGCGCTCGCACGCGTGGCGCACCCTGCGGATGCCGAGATCGTCCGCATCGGCACCGACCTTCAGCAGCGCGTGCGACGGATCGCCGACGAACTCGACATCCGGGTCAGCGGCAGCCAGATCCTTCCCGCACGTGACAAGGACGGCTTCATCGTCGTCACCGTGGCTGGAACGATGGAGGGCGAAACCGACGCTCTCGGAGCCTTTCTGGTCGGATTGGCCGACGAGGAGCCCCCGGTTATCGTCGAGAAGCTGGTCGCGCAGGCCCCTCGTCCCGGGCGCCGCGGGGAGGTCAATACGCGTGTGAATTTTCAGGCGAACATGAGCGTTCTTCGTCTATTGCCATGACAAGTCCGGCGCATCGATTTCTTCTCCTGACCTGCGTCGCATGCCTGCTGGGAATAACGACGGTCGTGGTGCTGACCGATGCACGCTGGACTGCACCGCAGCCGCAGGCGCCGGACCTAGCGTTCGCTTCTTCCGCAGCGCTCTTGAGCCGGATCGGACAAACGGCTCCATTGACGCTGACCGGGCAGCGGCCGTTGTTTCTTGCAAGCCGGCGCCCTCATGTCGCGCCGGAGGCCGTCGCTGACCCTGGCGTGGATGCCGATCCCGATGCGTTTCCGGATGCGGAACTGGTCGGCCTGTTCGGTTCCGGTCCGCACGGCGGGGTCATTGTGCGGTACGAAGGCAGGACTTCCCGGCTCGGCGTTGGCGCCCGGTGGTCGGGCTGGGAGCTGAAGTCAATCGATACGGCCACCTTACGCGCCACGTTCGCGGCCAAGGGCAGGTCCGATCAGGTGCTGAGATTGAAACGACAACCCCAGCAAGGTGCGGTGATTCCGGTCCCGGAAACAGGGGGGCCGGCCGAGGAGGCGGAGATCGAGGGGGAGGCGGCTTCTGCGGAAGCGGAGTCCCTGTCGGGCGGTGCCGGAAGGCCGCCGTTTGTCATCGAAGGTGGGCGGGTTGAACGAGAGGTGCAGTTGCGTCGGCAACGTGCCAACCAGTAGCAGGCGAGCGAGTGAACACACCCATGGCTTTCAATGCGAGCAAGTTCATCACCACCCCACTGCTGACGCTGCTGCTGGCGGGATGCTCGACCAGCGGCCCAGGCGGGCTGCAGCGAGACGAGTACCGCGCGACGCTTCGACCTGCGGCCGCAGTGTCGAGCGACAGTTGGGAGAGTGCGCCGCTCGGACGACCCGATCCTGGGGATCCTGATCCCGATTCAATGAGGCCGACGATCATCAGGGGCACCGATCGGATGTTCAATCCTCCTCGTGCCCGTCCTGGGGTGGAGGTGCGTGGTGAGGCGGTGTCGCTGCGTTTCGAACAGGCCCCCGTCACCGACGTGGTGCACGCGATTCTGGGCGATATTCTCGGTCTCCCATATGTCGTGAATCAGCCTGTTTCGGGCTCGCTTACGATCCATACCAACACCGCTTTGCCGCGAGCTCAGGTGCTACCCGTACTTGAAGCACTCCTTCAGGCCAACGGACTGTCGATGGTCATCGACCAGTCCGGCGTGTATCACGTCGGGCGTCCCGAGACGCTTCGCGGCGTTTCACCTTCACTGGGTAATCTCGGCGGCGCATTGCCTCCGGGCCACAACCTGCTCATCGTGCCTTTGCAGTATGTGGGTGCGCCCGAAATGGCAAACATTCTCCAGCCGCTGGCGAGTCCGGAAACCTTCGTGCGCATCGATGCCGTCCGGAATCTGCTGATTCTTGCGGGCACGCGTTCCCGCCTGGAAGGCCTGATGGAGATTGTAAACACCTTTGACGTGGACGTTCTCAAGGGCATGTCGATCGGACTTTTTCCCCTCAAGCACGTTTCCGTATCCGACGTCGAATCCGCTCTGCGGGCGGTGATGTCGGGTGCAGGCAGCGCGCCCGTTGCCGCGACCCCCGCGCCCGTGGTGCAGCAGACCCGGGGCGTGCGACGGGAAGTGCGGGACCCGGCATCTCCTGCGATCTCCACGCTGGAGATGCTGGGCCCCATCGCCAGCGTGGTCAGGATCATTGCGGTCGAGCGGCTGAATGCGCTTCTCGTCGTGACATCGAGATCGTACTACCTGGAGCAGGCGCGCGAATGGATCGAAAAACTGGATCAGCCGAGTGGCCTGGACAACGAAGCGCAGTTGTTCGTCTATCCAGTGCAGAACGGCACGTCGTCCCACCTGGCCGATTTGCTCAATGCACTGTTCGGTGGGACGGAAGACCCCGGAACTGCTCCAAGGGATTCCGGGGTCTCACCGGGGCTGTCCGCCGTGGCGACCGGAAGCACGACTTCGGCAGGTCAATCCGATACTGCAGGCATGATCTCGGGCATAAACCTTGGCCCGGCCGTCAAGGTGGTCGCAGACGAGTTCAACAATGCCATCCTCGTCTATGCCCCGCGCAGCGAGTACCGCAAGATCGAAGCTGCCCTGCGCCGGCTGGACATTTCCCCCACGCAGGTGCTCATCGAGGCAACCATTCTCGAGGTCACGCTTGCCGACGAACTGCAGTACGGGCTTCAGTGGTTCTTCCACGGTGGCATCGGCGGCAGCCGGTATTCCGGAGAAGGGAGGCTCACCAGCTCGGAGACCGGTACGATCGGCCCGCGCCATCCGGGCTTCTCGTACACCGTCACCAATCCGGCCGGGGAGGTGCGGGCGGTCATCAATGCGCTCGCCGAGAAGTCGCTGATCAACGTCATTTCCAGTCCGAGCATCATGGTCCAGGACAACCACACGGCCTCGATCCAGGTGGGGGACCAGCAGCCCGTGCGCTCATCCACGACGATTACCGACGGCGGCACGACGACGAGCAGCATCGAGTTCAAGGATACCGGCGTGATCTTGAGCGTTACGCCGTCCGTGAATGCCGGGAGTCTGGTCTCGATGACCATCGATCAATCGGTGACTGACGTCGGCCCGGTCGACACGGCGACCGGTCAACGCAGCTTTCTTCAGCGCCAGATTACCAGCAGAGTATCCGTGCGGTCCGGCGAAAGCGTCGTACTCGGCGGTCTCATCCGCGACAATACCACCCGTGGCAAACAGGGTGTTCCCCTACTCCAGGACATTCCGGTACTTGGCAACCTGTTTTCCACCACGACCAGAGTGGGCACACGCACTGAACTTCTGGTGATGATCACACCCCGCGTGGTCCGCTCGGAGGCGGACTTGCAGGATGTGGGTGCGGAGCTACGCCAGCGCATGCGCGCCCTCGACTTGCTTCCCGCGCGGATAGGCGTCTCCTATTCCGCCGAACCGGCCCCTTCCGGGTCTGAAAGTTCACGTTGAGGAAGGTGGCGCCGCGTCGCGGAAGGCGCGTCCGGAGTCGGTGTTGGTGGCCGTCGAGCTGGCATTCGCTTCCGGCGTGGTCGGCATCGAACACGTATTCGGCGTGATCGGGCGGGCCGCCTGCCGCTAGCGGGCTGTCGCGCCGACTTCCTGCCGGAAACCGGCGAAACTTCTGTTCCGGTATTCGCCGCTGACGACGAACTTCGCCAGACCCATGAACTCGCCGACATCGGTGATCCCGCCGGCACGGCGCACCGCTTCGTCGCCGCCGAGGGTCAGGAACATGACGGTCGGCGTCCCGATGACCCTCGCCACGCGTGTCGAGAAGTCTTTCGCGCGCATCGTCTCGCCGCTGAGGTCGGTGACCTCGACGTCGCCGTTGAAGTCGATCTCGAGTACGCGGAAGTGCCTGCGGTAATACTCCTGGACGTGCGGCAGGCTCATGATGTTTTCCTTCATCCTGATGCAGGGCGGGCAGTCCTCCGCGCTGAACATCAAAAACAGTCCGTGCTTGCCCTCATCGGCGGCGAGCTGCATTTCCTCCGGGAGATCGTTGAACCCGGCCTGGAAGAAGTGCAGCGCAGCGCTACGGTGTGCCTCCGGGGCGCCGATGGCGGACTGTGCAAACAGCGACAGCAGCGCCCACATCAGGATCGTCTTCATGTTTCACCTCACATGCACCCGCGGCGTGGTGTCTATGCTCACTTGCCTGACCCGACGCAGGTTGTCGGCCACGACGTCAAAGATCGGGGGGCCGTCCACTTCCATCATGCTCGCCCAGCCGGCGGCCTTGTAGCGTTTGTCCGAGTCCATCGCGACCCCGCCGATGGCGAGATCGGTGATGCGCTGCCCCACGGTCCGTTCCGGATGAATCGTGTAGCTGACTCCGCCCACGCGCACCATGTCGCCACCCTGGCGGTAGTACGGGTCCTTGTTGAACAGATTGTCCGCCACATCTTCCATTATGGTCTTGATCTCCGCGCCGGTCATCTCGCGCGACCAGGTATTCGGATAGGTCAGCGCCGTGTGGGTATAGACATCCTCGAGTGTGATTGGATCCCCGGGCAGGATACTGATTCCCCAGCGTACGCCCGGAGAGAAGGCCACTTCTGCGTCGTAGTGCTTGAGCATCGCGTCGAGGAGGATCTCGTCCATCGTGCCGTTGAAATTGCCGCGGCGGTAGAGGAGGGTGTCGGACACCGCGAGTTGTTCGTCGAGCTTGCTGGCATACGGAGCGCGAATGCTGTCGATCAGCGCTGCCATTTCGGGATCGGCCGGGATGTACTGCGACAGCACCGGGGTCAGCTTGAAGCGGAAGTCGACGACGCGGCCGTCACGCACGTCGAGGTCGAGCCGTGAAAGGAACTTGCCGTGTGCCCCGGAGTTGATCACGAGCGTGTTGCCGACCTTGATCGGCCTGGGAATGCCGTCGTGGGTGTGGCCGCCGAGGATCACGTCGATGCCGCGCACGCGGTCGGCCATCTTGAGGTCCACGGCGACGCCGTTGTGCGACAGCAGGATGACCGCATCGACCTTGTGTTCGTTGCGCAGTTCATCGACATAGCGTTGCGCCTGTTCGTCGCGAATGCCGAACGACAGATCCGGAACGAACCGCAGCGGGTGGGATATCGGTACGTATGGAAAGGCCTGTCCCAGAATGCCCAGTCGCACGCCGCCCACTTCGCGAATCACGTAGGGATGGAATACTCCCTCGCCGGGAGGCCCCCAGGAGATGTCCATGACGTTCTGCGCGATGAAGTCGCCCTTGAAGCTACCCCTGCTGTCCTTGTCCCCGAAGATTTCCTTGACGCGGTCGATGCCGAAGGTGAACTCCCAGTGCGGGCACAGGACGTCCACGCCGAGCTCATTGATCGCCTGGACCATGTCCTCGGCATTGGTCCACAGCGAGGTTGCCGATCCCTGGAGCGTGTCACCGCCGTCCAGGAGGAGGGTCCTGCCCGGGCGCTCGGCACGCACTTTCTTGACCAGCGTCGCGATGTGCGCATAGCCGCCCATGCGCCCGTAGCGGCGCGCCATCTCGGTGAAGTCGAGATACGTCAGGGCATGGCTTTCCAGCGTCCCGCGCTTGATTGCGTAGTAGTCCAGGAACGCATCGCCGGTGAGAAAGGGCGGATGCCCGACTTCCGGGCCGATGCCGAGCAGCGTGTCCGGTTCGCGGAAATAGACGGGACGCAGCGTCGCGTGGCTGTCGGTCATGTGCAGCAGCGTCACGTTGCCCAGCGGTTCGAACTCGAGGAGTCGTTCCGGCTGGAGTGCGGCCCACAGCCGGTCGCGATCGGTGATGCCGAGCCCGCCGGCGATCGCGAGCAGCTTGACAAAATCCCTGCGGGTTACCTCCATGGTACCTCCGTACAAGCTGAAACGAACAGCCCGTCCCGCAGGGGCGTCGGATCGTGATCCGACCGCCCCTCCTGGACGGGCGATGAGCAATCCCGGGGTCAGTGACGCATGCCCGGTGCGCTGATCTCCTTGCCGTTGTCGAACGAGGTCAGATAGAGCTCGATCTCGGCGTACTCGACCGCGTCGGCCGGCAGGTAGTTCATGCCGAGCGGCGTCGTGCACCACTGGAAGCGCTTGCGCATGTCCCAGATCTGGGCGAAGTTCGTCCGGAAGGTCGGGAAGTGCCGCGTCAGGCCGTCGTCCTTCTTGCCCAGCAGGCGCCCGCCGAGGAACTTGCCGCCGCCGCGTTCGGCGTCATGGCAGTCGGCGCAGGCGTGGTTGCGCATGCCGACGCGCTGATAGTAGCGCTCCTTGCCGCGCTCGAACGCCGCCTTGGCCTCGGGGCTGGTGACGTCGACGTTCACCGGCATCCCGTTCGACTGCATCCGGACCAGCAGCGCGAGCGTGATGTTGTCCATGCCCTGCGACGGAAGTTCGAGTCCCGTGTCGTCCGCACCATGCCACGCAACCAGATCCTCCATTGACATGACGCGCCGGTACTGCGGGAAGTACTTGGGATAGGCGGTGGCGACACCCTTCATCTCCTCGATCGCTCCGTGACAATCCGCGCACGACTTGCCCTTCGGTCCCTGCTTGCTCCAGAGCTCGAGCGCGTCTTCCGCCTGGATGACTGCCGCGTTGTTGGTCGGATCGAGATTGTCACCGAAATAGTACTCGGGCAGTGGCCGTGTGTTCGGATTGCGCGCCGGATCCTTCTCCTCCGGCAGCGGGCCGGTCTGGGTGCGCAGGAAGGCGATGATGTCGACGATCTCCTGCGGGCTCATTACCCCGATCGTTCCCCACGGCGGCATGAAGCTTTCGGGGTTGAACACGCGTGAGTCGTAGATGAACTGGTACAGCACGGCTTCGAGTTCGGGCGTGTTGTACCGGTCGCCGATCTGCTGATGATCGGTGCTGATGTTTCCGGCCGGCCACACGTCGTCCCCGCGGATCAGGTGGCAACCCGTACAGGGGGCCTTGGCGCGAGACATGTACAGCTTGCGGCCGCGTTCCGCATCCCCTTTCAGATCCGTGGGCATGGTCACCTTCTGCGGTTCTGGGAAGGGCTTGTCCTCCCGGTAGGTGCGCCATTGCGACCAGTCGCTCGCAACGCCCGCAAACGGCGCGCCACGGTAGCGCACCTGCTTGCCGTCGACGATCTGCCCCCGTCCCTCGGGTGTTGCACGGCTGACGCTGGTGTCCACGTAATCGGCATGGGCTGCAGCCATCAGGGCCGTTGCTGCGACCCCGAGAATCCACGCGAGATTCTGCTTCATCGCTCATCCTCCTTTGTCTCACTGCTCTTTTTTATTGCGCCGCGACAACCTGATCCCCCGGCCGGCCGGGCGCAGCGGGTGCTTTTGCTTCGGGCCGCTGTCAGAACTTGATGTCGGCTTCGCCTTCGTAGGTCTTGCCTTCGGTGTCGTGGAAGATGATGCGCAGCTTGCCCGGCTCGGTGACCTTCATCGGGAAGGAGAAGAACGGGTTCTGGCTCACCGCCTGCGTCGTCTCGACCTCGAATACCGCCTTGCCGTTGTAGTTCGCCTCCATCTTGTGGATGAACTTGTACACCTGCTCGACGGGCTTGCCGTCCTGCATGCGCAACACTTCCATCGGATGGGTCACCAGAACGCGAACCTCGAACACCTCGCCCGCCTTCACACTGTTGGGCACACGGATACGTACCTGTCCTATTGACATCGATTCTTCTCCTCTCCCTTGGTCACTTGGAATGCTTCATGATCGGGACGCTGTCCGCTCAACCGCCACAGCCGCCGACGGTGACCTTGATTTCCTGCTTCGCTTCCCACAGTGATCCGTCGCTCATCTCGGCGACGACGCGAACGTCCGTCGTCGTTGCCAGACGCACGTTGGTTGCCACCGAGAGCCTGCCGGCTTCGGGCGTAAACGTGAACTTGGCGTTCATCGGGCGACGATTCTTGTCGGAAATGATATAGACGTGCTTGACGTAGTTGTCCGCTTCCATCGGCAGGCTCGACTCGACCCTGATGGGGACGACAGACCCGTTCTCCGCAATCAGCGGTGCATCCAGCTTGATCCGGTCGCCGGCGGCCTGTAGTGTCCGGTCGCCGAAGAGTCGCGTGAGCGTATCGGCGACTGCTTCGTCGGGTTGCGGAATGCCAAGCTCGGGGGTTGCAGCCAGAACGTGAGCGGGAGTGACGAGTCCGAACGAGGCGATACTCGCCGCGATGGCGGTCGCACCCAGGAACTTCAGGGCGCGGCGACGGGACTCCGTGCTTGTATGGACCTTTGACTTCATGGTGTCTCCTCCTTCTTCATGAGTGCGACGGGAACCTGGCGACGACGCCGTTCAAATCGGCGAGAGCATGCACCTTGGCCAATCTAGCAAGAAAAGAACTGAATGTGTAAACCCCCATAAGGATTATGGGTCAAAGCTCATTCGGGGTATGGACGTTCCGCCCGCCTGGATTATGGACAAGGTCGGAACCTTGTAAGTAGCATGAAATGGGGTTTTTATATTCGGTCTTCTTGTGCCCGGACGTGGAGAACAGGAATGTGCGATCCAGCCACACGCGGCTTTGCCAAAGGTCCTCCGGCAGTATGGGGAGTCTGGTTGTTGTACTTCCGGCGCGTGCGTTCGATCAGCCTCGCGTGCATCTTCGCGTGGGGGTTTTCGGGCGCGGCGGCTGCCGCCCAGGAGGTATTCCTGCCACATGGTCCGCTTTCGCTGTCCGCCACGCTTGAAGTCGCACCCGGCAAGTCGCTCGCCGACGGGGTAGTGCTCATGCTCCATGGTGCACTTGCACACAAGGACATGCGGGTGATGCGTGAGTTCCGGACGATGTTCGCCGACAACGGATTCAATACCCTTGCGATCAGTCTCTCGCTGGGCCTCGACCGCCGAAGCGACATGTACGATTGCGCGCAGCCGCACGTGCACGTGGCCGCGGACGCTATCGACGAGATCGGCGTATGGCTCGAGTGGCTGGCTGGACAGGGCGTGCCGCGTGCGACGGTGCTGGGATTCTCGCGTGGCGGGCATCAGGTGGCCTGGTTTGCGGCAGAGCGCTCCCATCCGCTCGTCGATTCCTACGTTCTGCTCGCCCCGGCCATCGTGACGGACACCGCCGATGCCGAGCGTTACGAGGCGCGTCACGGCGTGACGCTGGATCCGGTTCTCGAGCGGGCGCATGAACTGGTACGTACTGGGCAGGACAGTACTCGTCTGAAAGGCGTCGCGTTCATGCATTGCGCCGAGACGGACGTCAGCGCTGCATCCTTCCTCTCCTATTACGCTCCGGATCCGGCCACCGACACACCCGCGCTGCTCGAGCGCATCCAGACACCGACACTCGTGCTCGTGGCGGGTCTGGACGAGATCGTGCAGGATGGGGAGAGGCGGCTCGGAACGGCCTTGAACAACGATCGCGTGCAGTTGAAGGTCATTGCGGGTGCGGACCATTTCTTCCACGATCTGTTCGGAGAGGATGCGATGGATGCAATCATCGCGTTTCTGCGCTAGCACCAAGTCACATCGCGAGAACTCGCGATGCATGTAGCCGGCTGTCCTTGTCCCGGCCTTTTATTGAGATGAGAGGAATTTGTCAGCATGGAATTCAGCGTTCACGTTCAGGTGCTTGTGTCGATCTTCATCGCTGCGCTGATACTCGGTGCGGTTACCAGCAAGACCAATTTCTGCACCATGGGCGCGGTCTCCGACTGGCTGAACATGGGGCATACGGGGCGGATGCGTGCGTGGCTTTTCGCGATAGGCGTGGCCGCCCTGGGCGTGGTGATACTGGAGGCGTCTTCGGTGATGACCCTCCGAGGCAATACCATGCCGCCGTACCGCACCGAGAATTTCGCGTGGCTACGTTACATCGCCGGCGGCCTGATCTTCGGGGTGGGCATGACGCTCGGCAGCGGTTGCGGCAGCAGGACGCTATTGCGCATCGGCGGCGGCAATCTGCGCTCGCTCGTGGTGGCTGCGGCGATCGGCCTGGTCGCCTATCTAATGTTCACGACTTCGCTCTTCAATGTTGCGGTCATGAGCTGGGTCGGCCCCACGATCGTCGATTTGCAGCAGTACGGCATCACGGGGCAGGGCGTCGACGATGTCGTCAGCGGACTCGCCGGTTTGGATGCATCCACTACGCGCATCGTCGCCGGTACGGTGATAGGAATGGCGCTGATCGTCTATGCATTCGTGTCGCGCGATTTTCGCAACAGTTTCGATAACGTGCTGGCGGGCATCGTCGTCGGGCTTGCGGTCGTCGCGGGCTGGTACATCACCGGCGGGCCGCTGGGCGCGGAGTGGTGGGAGGAGGCATTCATGGATGGAGAACCCAATCGGACCGCGATTCAATCCTTCACCTTCATCAGCCCGATCGGGGACACTCTCCGCTATCTTCTGGACCCGACCAACTTCAGCCTGGTTCGCGTCGGCGTCGTGTCCGTGTTCGGTGTGGTGTTCGGGTCGTTTTTGTATTCGATCGTCAGCGGTTCGTTCCGTCTGGAATGGTTCAGTTCCATCGGTGATTTCGTGAGCCATCTGGCCGGGGGGCTGCTGATGGGCTTCGGGGGTTTCATGGCCATGGGCTGCACGATCGGCCAGGGCGTGACAGGCGCGTCGACGCTGGCGATCGGCTCGTTTCTGGCGCTGTTCTCGATGATGATCGGGAGCGCACTGACGATGAAGGCGCAGTACGCGCTTCTCGAGTGATTCCTGCGGCAGGGCGGCATCGCACCGAAGTTTGTGCGCGGGCCCGCGCTCTCGGCGGGCATGTCGCGCCGTCGAATGATCGTCGTCCTGGTTTCCTCGCCGCTGCCATCCGGCTGTGGCGTTCGGTACGCCTGCTCCCAGCTGGACTGGATCGTTCCATCGTCACGAGCAGGGGACCGGCCGCAAACTTCTGCTACGCGGCCTGATCCGCACGAGATGCGACCTTGGCCGCGCCAGTTGGCCATGCGTTGAGGACTGCTGCGATCAGGGTGGCAAGCGGAATCGCGAAGAAAACCCCCCACAAACCCCAGAGCCCGCCGAACACGAGTATGGCCGCGATCACCGCTACCGGATGAAGGTTCACCACTTCAGAGAACAGCAGCGGAGCGAGCAGGTTGCCGTCGAGAAACTGGATCACCCCGTATGCTGCAAGCACGTACCAGAACGCGGAGTTGATGCCGAACTCGACATATGCCACTGCGGCGACCGGCAGGGTGATGACCGCAGCCCCGACGTATGGAACGATGACGGACAGCCCCGTGGCAAGGGACAGCAGCATTGCATAGGGGAGGCCGAGCAGCGCGAACGCGGCGTAGCTGACCGCCCAGACGATGAGGATCTCGATGAACTTCCCGCGAACGTAGTTGCCGATGCCGGCGTCCACGTCTGCCCACACATTGTTCACCAGGGTCCGTTCGCGCGGGAGGAACAGCAGGAGCCACGATACGATCTGCTGTTTGTCCTTGAGCATGAAGAACACCAGCATCGGCACGAGCACCAGATAGACGAGCAAGGTCATCAACTGGACTGCGGACGACAGCGACAGCAGCACGACCTGCTGCCCGAAATTGGTCAGATTGTGCCGAACGGATGCCAGCAGCTCCCGGATTTGCTGCTCGGAGAAGATCTGTGGGTAGCGCTCTGGAAGTTGCAGCGCCAACTCCTGTGCCTTGGTGACGATTGCCGGCAGCTCGCGCGCGAGCTGGCTCAACTGTCCCGCAAGAAGCGGCAGCAGCAACAGTATGATGCTGACGAACAGCGACAGGAAGAGACTGAAGACGAGGACGACCGCGGGAAAACGCGGCACCTTGTGGCGCTCGAGAAAGCGCACGGCGCCCTCGAGCAGGTAGGCGATGATCACGCTCGCGATCAGCGGCGCCAGGAGGCGCCCGGCGAACACGATGATCGCCAGGCCGATGATCAGCACCAGTGCGAGGATGACGACCTGGGGGTCGGAAAAGTGCCTTTCGAACCAGCCGCGCAGATAGCGAATCATCGTGTGCCGTATCGTCCCGCTGTCGATGCCGGGGAAAATCGTGGGAAATGAATGGTTTGCAGGCCCGATTCTATACGTGCAGGCATGCCCTGCCCATAGCGCAAGGTGAGGGTTCGGCCGATCGCGGTTGCTTGCGTGCTGCAGGGCGCGTCCGGACATGATCGCAGCGCTCAGGCGGCGCCGTGCCGTACGACACGAACCGTGCTATCCGCTATCTCTTCAGAAAGCGAAGCCATGCCCAGAAGTTCAGGAGGCTCATCAGCGATTGTGCGACGTAGGTGCAGGCGGCCGCCCTGAGGATTCGCTGTGCGTGGGGATAGTCGCTCTCATGAAGATAGCCGCCTTCGCGCAGGAGCGGCATCGCACGGCGAAAGCTCGCATCGAATTCGGTCGGAAGGGTGACCAGATGCACTACGGCTGCCAATCCCATCGACAGCAGGCCGGCGAGCACGAAGAACAATCCAGGTGCGGGGTGCCGGGTGATGACGGTGATGAACGGCACGGCCAGCATCATGAATGCGCCGAGGCGCTGTCCGGTGCCCGCAAGGCGCACCAGATGCTCGCGCATCTGCAGTGGCGGGTAGCCCTCGGCGTGCTGGATGGCGTGTCCCACCTCGTGACTGGCGATGGTGACCGCGGTCAGCGAGCGCTTGTGGTAGTTCCCGGGTGAAAGGCGCACGGCGCGTGCCGCAGGGTCGTAGTGATCGCCCAGTTCGGTGGGCTCGACAGCCACCTCGTGCAGGCCCTGACGATCGAGCAGGTGGCGTGCGAGTTGGCCGCCCGTGCCGTAATAGCGATCATCGGGCTGGCTGTAGCGTTCCATCGTGCGCCGCACCCACAGGCCGGGGCCATAGACGGCCAGCAGCAGGAGCGGCAAGAGGATGATGAGCAGACGTGTCATGAGTTGTGGAGCAATTCTACCCGGGAGTCCGGTTCACGCGTGTCCGCCGTGTGTCGTCGCATACCACGGCGTAGCCGCGGCATTGTGGTCGACCTCCTCTGAACAAGACCTGCGCCGGAACGGGTGGTTCCGCCCGGGGCGCGGCATGCAATGGTCCCGGCCACGGTGCTTTTGTCGTATTCTTCGCAGATCGTGCGCGTCTGGCGCGGGCGTCGGCATGGTCGAGAGTTGGGTTGCCGTGGCATGACAATGCGCGAACAGTCGGAATGCGAAACCATGATGAAACTACAGCCCGTCATCCTGTCCGGTGGGTCCGGAACACGCCTGTGGCCCCTGTCCCGGGAGCATTATCCCAAGCAGTTGCTGCAACTGACCGGCGATTCCACCATGCTGCAGGATACCGCGTTGCGCCTGCGGGGCTTTCCTGGGAGCACCGGCGTCGCCGACGAGCCGGTCGTCGTGTGCAACGAAGAGTACCGCTTCATCACCGCCGAGCAGATGCGGGCCTGCGCATGTGCGACGCGGCACATCCTCCTCGAGCCGGCGGGGAAGAATACGGCGCCGGCGTTGACCCTGGCTGCTCTCCATGTGCGGAGCAGTGTCGACGACGCGGTCCTTCTGGTGATGCCGGCAGATCACGTGGTCCGGGATCGGCAGGGGTTTCATCGTGCCGTCGAAGCGGGACTGGCGGCGGCCCTCGATGGAGCGATGGTCACCTTCGGAATCGTCCCTGACCGTGTTGAGACCGGATACGGCTATATCCGCGTCGGCAGCGAGATCGCACCGGACCTGCGCGAAGTTGCACAGTTCGTCGAGAAACCGGACGGACCTACGGCCGAGATGTATGTCGCAAGTGGGGAGTATCTCTGGAACAGCGGGATCTTCCTGGTCAGGGCTTCGGTGTGGCTCAGCGCGATTGGACATTTCAATCCGGCGATGGCCGAAGCCTGCGTGCGGGCTTTCGCATCGGTCGCGCGCGATGCCGATTTCGTGCGCGTGGACCGGGAGGCCTTTCTTGATTCGCCTTCGGATTCGATCGACTATGCGGTCATGGAAAGGCTGCCCGCCACCCCCGAACTGGGCATTCCGGCGCTGGTCGTTCCGATGTCGGTCGGGTGGTCGGACGTGGGGGCGTGGGACGCGCTGTGGAAGCTCGCCGCCAAGGATGACGATGGGAATGCCGGACGCGGCGATGCCCTGTTCGTGGATTCGCACAATACCCTGGTCCATGCGACCGACCGGCTGGTCGCGTGTCTCGGAGTCGATGATCTTGTCGTCATCGAGACCCCGGACGCAGTTATGGTCGCCCATCGCGAACGGACCCAGGGCGTGCGCAAGGTCGTTGCACGGCTCAGGGCCGAGGGACGTTCCCAGGTTGCGGCGCACCGCAAGATTCATCGACCGTGGGGCTTCTACGATTCGATCGACGCTGGCGACCGCTTCCAGGTCAAGCGCATCGTGGTCAATCCCGGCGCATCGCTGAGCCTGCAGATGCACCATCATCGCGCAGAGCACTGGATCGTCGTCCGCGGAACGGCCAAGGTGCGCCGAGGCGACGAGACCTTCCTGCTCTCCGAGAACCAATCGACCTATATTCCCCTGGGTGTGCTGCATCGGCTCGACAACCCGGGCAAGGTCGCGCTCGAGATGATCGAGGTCCAGTCCGGCAGCTATCTCGGAGAGGATGATATCGTGCGCTTCGAGGACAATTACGGACGAGGTTGAGACGTGACGAGCGGGGCAATCAATCCGCGACATCGGCGGCCATGACCTCCCGCACCCTGTTCGGCGTGTGTTGAGCAACCAGCCATGAGCCAATCCGGAGAACAGATTCTCATCGTCGACGACGACCGTGATCTGCGCGACCTGCTCGAGCAATACCTCGGACAGCAGGGCTATCGGACCGCATCGGTCGGTGACGGCAAGGCCATGGCGGAGTGGCTGAGCGGCCATGATCCCGATCTGATCATCCTCGATCTGATGCTGCCCGGGGAAGACGGACTGACGCTCGCTCACCGCCTCAGGGCGAGAGGAAGTTGTCCCGTGATCATGCTGTCCGCCCGTGGCGAGGAGATCGACCGCGTGGTCGGTCTCGAGGTCGGTGCAGATGACTACCTTGCCAAGCCCTGCAGTCCGCGCGAATTGCTTGCGCGCATCCGGGCAGTCCTGAGGCGTGCGCAGCGGCCCATCCTGCCGCCGGGCGAGGAACCGGATACGATGTGCCGCTTCGGTTCGTATCGGCTCGACCTCCAGACCCACCACCTGACACGGCATGGGCTGAAGATCGGTCTCACGGCGGGCGAGTTCGCACTGCTGCGCATCTTCGTCGATCACCCGAACCGCGTGCTCAACCGTGATCAGCTTCTGGAACTGCTCCGCGGCCACGATCATGCGCCGTTCGACCGGAGCATCGATGTTCGCATCGCGCGTCTGCGGCGCAAGGTCGAGGAGGACCCGGCAGCACCCGCCCACATTCGCACCGTGTGGGGAGAGGGCTACATGTTCATCCCGGAACCACATCAGGGAGAGGCCCGATGAGACTGTTTCGAAGCCTTTATGCACGCACGGCCGTCGCGATCGGGGTTGCGATTCTCGTCTACGATCTGCTGACCCATGCGTTCATCGGCTACTACCTGTTCATGCCGATGGTGAAGCGTTCATCCGACGATCTCGCGGCAATGATGGTCATCACCGCCGAATCGTGGAGCAGTCGGTGGGTGCCCGAGCGGCCGGAGTTCGCCTCCCGCCTCGTCGAGGAACATGAATTGCGGCTCGATGCGGAGGCCCGGTTTCTCGAGCCGGTCGAACATTACTCCCCCTATCTCACGATGCTGGCGGAGGCGCTGCGGCGCCGCACCGGCAAACCGGTCGAGATCCTGTCCGGCCGGGACGATACGTGGTACTGGGTCGACATTGCGATCGCCGACGAGCAGGTGCGCATCGGATTTCATGCCGATCGGCTCGGTGTCGATCCCTTGCTGTCCGTGTACGTCATGCTTGCACTGGGTTCCCTGCTGGCCTTTGGCACCGCACTCCTGTTCGTGCGCCGAATCAACCGCCCGCTCGCGCGACTGGTCGACGTGGCGCGCAGAATCGGACACGGGGAATTCCCGGATGCGCTGCGTCCGACCGGACCGGACGAGATCGCCGAACTCACCCGAGCGTTCAATCAGATGAGCACCCAGGTCAAGGAATTGCTGGCCGGGCGGACGACGCTGCTGATCGGCGTGTCCCACGATCTGCGCACACCGCTTGCACGCATGCAGTTTGCGATCGAGATGCTCTCGCCCCATGCCAGCCCCAAGCTCGTCGCGGCGCTGCGACGGGATGTCGACGAGATGGATCGGCTGGTCGCACGCTTCCTGGAGATCGGCCAGGGTTTCTCGAACGAGGAGCCGGAAGAGGTCTATGTCAACGAAGTCCTCCAGGATCTGGTCGAAAACGTCAACCGGATGGGAGGCCACTGCATCTGGATCGGCGGGTGCACGTGTGCGGTTCGCGCGCAACCGATGGCCTTGCGGCGCATTCTCGGAAACCTGCTCGACAACGCGATTCGCTACGGAGGTGAGGCGCCGGTCACCGTCATGCAGACCTGTGAACCGGGGCGGTCGGTGATCAGCATCGCCGACCGCGGGCCGGGCATCCCGGAATCCGAACAGGAAGCCGTGTTTCGGCCGTTCTACCGGCTGGAGCACTCGCGCAATGTCTCCACGGGCGGGTCGGGCCTGGGCCTGGCGATCGCGAAGCAGCTCGCCGAGGCCCATGGCTGGCGGGTTACCCTGCGCGCGCGTGAGGGCGGAGGGTCCGAGGCGGTCCTGTCTTTGCCTCGTGAGCCGGAACCCGGGCGTGAGCCCAGTCCGGACCAAAGGACTGTCGCAAGGACGGGACAGGTGCGCATTGCGTGAGCATGCTTCCGGGTGTGCCCGGGAGCATGCTCACGCCGCCGTCAGCGCGCCGGCGGCAAGGAGTGGGAATGTGCAAGAAGGTCGATCGGATTCAGCCCGGGCCGGACGTCGCCCCGGGGCTCAGAATTCCCACGCGATGCCGGCATTCGCAAAGCCGCGACTGTTTCCGCGGCCTGCCGCGACGCTCAGCTTCAATCCGTCCGAGACTTCCCAGCGCAGGCCGAGCTGCCGGTCCGGGCGACTGTGTTCAGCGCCGAAGATCTCGAGAGTCAATTGGACGGCCTCCGCCAGGGGCTGCTCGAAACCCAGCCCCCAAACATTCACGGACTCTGTCTCACCTTCGAATCGTTCCGATTCGCGGCCGAGATTGAGGTGAACGATCTGCCCCGACTCGAAGGCCCAGCTTGCCAAGCCGATCAGGCCGCGGCTGCGCGCGGTCTCCTTGCCGTCGATGCGATCGTCGACCCGCACGCGCCCGAGTTCGAGCTTGAGACCGACCGACAGTCCCGTCTCGGCCTGCAGGGGCACCCATTTGGCGGCGAAACCTGCGCCGGAGAAACGGGTGCGCGGGCTCGTGTCGTGGTCGCGGGTGCGTTCGAAAGCGACTTCCAGCTCGACATTGTCGATCGGGCCAAAACCGGCTGCGACGTCCCAGCCGCGCACCCGGTCGTCCTTGCTCCAGCCGAACTCGAGTTTTGCCCCACCGCGCTCGAGTGTGCCGGCATCGTCCACGGCCATCGGCCGTTCGGCGAGGGCGGACCGGAGCAGGAGCGCCCCGAACAGAGCGAGGACCAGGGCGGTGCGGACGGCCGAGGCGGTGGTCTTTGCGATTTTCAATGTGATCCCCTTGTATCGATGATTGCCGGTCGGATCGGGCCGGTCTTGGCACGATCGTCTTCTTCGAGGCGATGTGTACGGCTTCGGCGTCACGCGGTCTTGCGCGCGCCGAGCATGGCGGCCAGAAAGCCGGCTGCGCCGACCGCGACCAGTATCGCCAGAACCCAGATGGGTGCGTAGTACGTGTGGTAGACGTCCCAGCCAATTTCGCGAAACAGTCCGCTCAGCCGCGAGGGCGATCCCAGCAGGTGCCCGCCCAGGGTGCCGGTAGTCGCAAGCAGGATGGTGCCCATTGCGCCGAATCCGAGCATTGCGTAAAGACCAGCGCCCTCCCACGCCGTTTCGCCGCCGCGCCAGCGCACGGCGATGACGGCTGCCCAGCAGGCGATCATCCACAGTGCGATCAGGATCTTGTTGCGACCCATCGGGGAAGAGAGCGCGGCCTCGGTCGGCCACACGAGAAAGCCTGTGATCAGGGTCATGATGCCGACCCCGACACCGAGCAAGAGGCACGGCATCAGGACGGCATCGAAACGGCGCGCCAGGTCGCCGGTCGAGAACCCCCGGATCAGGATGATGACAAAGGCCAGGCTCAACAGCACCATCGGAAAGTGCGCGAGCATATGATGATAAGGTGCCATCTTGTTTTCTCCCCTATTTGGTGGAATGGAGGCGTGCCAAGCCCAGGCCGACGCCGACGAACATGAACAGCCCCGCAAACAGGGTCAGCCGCCACTGCGTCCGGATCTGCTCGTCGAATTCCATCTCGATGCCGTAGCGCGCGAGTTGCTCCTCGTTGTGGTAATGCTTGACGGGCACGCCCCGTTCGATCATGCGCTTGCCGGCATGGCGACGGCTGGTGAGAAGCGGCCAATTGACCTGTCCCGGGTAGAACAGCTTCAGGGTGTGCCAGGGCTGGGTCCAGTGTGGCGTGTCGCCGTCGAAGCGCTGTGCGCTCAAGTCGGCATCGCGTCCGAGACCGACCGTGAGCGGCAGCGATACGTAGTGCCAGCGCAGGCCGGCGGCATGGCGGTGTACGGCCATCGCGATGCTGTAGGCGCCGCCTTCGCGGAAGATCTTGTCATTGAGCGGATCGCCCGTGTCCATGAGGCGGGACAGGGTCACTTCCCAGTGGCCGTCATCCCAGCGCCCACGGCCGTTTGTGGTGATGTCAGCCCGCGAACCCTCATAGGAACGAATCAGCCGTCGTGGCAGGGTGTCGCCTTCCTGCCAGGCGTGGTCGGGGTCGAATTCGACCATCGTGTCGGCACTGAGATAGTAGATGTCATCCTGCCATGCGCGACCATTCGTCAGGTCGTTCCACTGGTTCGCCCGGCGCCCGGTCGTCTCCGGATCGAACATGAACCTGGGCTGCTTGCGTTCGCCGTCCCAGTTGGTCGACCACCCGCTGCGGCCGGGATCTCCGCCGCGAATATCGGCGATGTACTGGTCGTCGGAGAAGCCCAGGGGATTGCCACGATGTGCGCGCCAATGCCAGAAGTCGAGGAAGTAACCGGCCTCGCGCTGGGCCTTGAGGCGCTCTTCCGGGATCATCGACGCCCAGTTCCCAGGCTGCTCGCGTGTCTGCGGCAGGTACTTGGTCACGACCTCCTGTTTCTTCACGTCGCCCAAATAGGGATGGGCCACGACCTCATCCCCGTCGGCGGCCTCCGTCATGCCGTCCAGCCCGTTGCCGATCGCGATGTAGCCGCCGTAGCGTGCAAACTCGGGTACGCCGCCGTCGTCGACCATCATCGCGACCCGGTCCTCGAGGAAGATGTGCTCCTGGGGACCCGGTATGTCTTCCCCGTACTTCACCCACTTGCCGCCCTCGTAGCGGAAGACGTCCATGTGGATGCCCGGGCGCTGGGCGGGCCAGCGATACTGGAAGAAGATCCGTTCACCGTTGTAAGCCGCCCGGACCTGCAGCGGCATCACCAACTCTTCCGGAATGGCAATGTTCCTGTCGTGATCGACGCGGACGATGCCCTGCCCGTTGAAAATCCAGACGAGGCCCAGAGCCGTGAGCGAAGCGCCCAGCAATGCCGTGGAAATAGCCGATCTGTTCATGTCCCCCCCATTCGTGAAGTGAATGATTCGGCCCTTGCGCCCGGACGCGGCCTGGCCGCTCCGGCCGCTAACGGCCATTTGCCCGGACGGGCTCCGGGGTTGGGGAACGCTAACAGTCAGCTCTTTCCGTGATGTGTCAAAAGTGTTTCCGTGGCTGAAACAGGGTTACGTTGGGGTAGGGGTCCGTCCGAAACCGTCACGCAGGGGTGGCGCTCAACCTCACCACAGTTGCCACCACGGCTTCTTCTGCTGGGGCCCACCGGCGAAGTAGGTACTGTCCGGAAAGTTCAGGCGCAGGATACGGTCGGCGTCATTGCGAAGTTCATCCATGCCGAGGGCATCGTAGCTCCTCACGAGAATAAAAAGGGCTTCTTCGATCGCAGGCGCGTCAGGGTAGGTCTTGATCGCGGTCTGAGCGCGATTGACGGCGGCCACGTATGCGCCGCGGCGATAGTAGTAGCGCGCAACATGGACCTCGTGCGCGGCCAGTGAATTGACCAGGTACAGCATGCGCTGGCGTGAATCGGGGGCGTAGCGGCTTTCCGGGAATCGCGTCACCAACTCCTTGAAAGTGTCGAAGGACTCCTGGGCGCCCTTGGGATCGCGCTCGGAGAGATCCTGGTTGGAGACGGCCCCGAGCAGGCCGAGATCCTCGTTGAAGGTCGCGAGCCCCTTGAGGTAGTAGGCGTAATCGACGTGAGGATGATTGGGATGCAGGCGGATGAAGCGGTCGGCGGCAGCGATCGCCAGTTCCGGCTCCTGCTGCTTGTAGTGCGCATAGGCCACCTCGATCTGGGCCTGCTGCGCGAAACGCCCGTAGGGGTAGCGCGCTTCCAGTCGCTCGAAGAGTCTGATCGCGCGATCATAGGCGCCGTCGTTCATCGCGTCCTTGGCCTCGGAATAGATCCGCTGCGCGCTCCAGCCGACCGTTTCGTCGCCCTGTTCGGGCAGCAGGCCGCAACCGCCAAGCATCAGCGCCCCGATTACCGCTAAACTTCGCAGGGTCAATCTAGCCATTTATTGCACTCGCGTGAATGAATCCGCCGATTATAGCTCACGGGACCACTCCGCTTCGGGCCGAGAACTGAGGATTCCCGACGATTGTGCAGGGCTGCGACTGGATCAGGCGCTTGCACGCCTGTTTCCCGCGCATTCGCGCAGCCGCCTGCAGGGCTGGCTCAAGGCGGGGATCGTCAGCGTGGACGGCGGTCAGCGCGATTCCAAGCATCGGGTTTGCGGAGGCGAGACGGTACGCGTGATCGAACCCTCGCCTCCGGAGGACACATCCGACCGCCCCGAGGACATCCCCCTGAACGTGCTCTATGAGGATGACGCGCTTCTGGTCATCGACAAGCCGGCGGGGCTGGTTGTGCATCCCGGGAGTGGAAACCGCAGCGGGACCCTGCTCAATGCCTTGCTTCATCACGCGCCGCAACTGTCTGCGGTACCCCGGGCGGGAATCGTCCATCGCCTCGACAAGGATACGAGCGGCCTCATGGTGGTTGCCAGGACTGTCGAGGCCCAGACCGAACTCGTGCGCCAGATGCAGGCGCGGTCGATCAGGCGTCACTATCTGGCGGTGGTTCATGGCGATCTTGAAGGGCCTGGCCAGGTGGAGGAACCGATCGGCCGCCATCCGCTGCAGCGTACGCGAATGGCCGTTGTGAGGTCGGGGCGACCTGCGCTGACGCACTACATCGTCCACGAGCGCTTCGGCCGTGCAAGTCTGGTCGAATGCCGGCTCGAAACCGGTCGCACCCACCAGATCAGAGTGCATATGGCGAGCATCGGGCACCCGCTTGTAGGGGATAGGACTTACGGCCTGCGGCGCGGCGACCATGCACCACTCGGCGCATTCCCGCGTCAGGCCCTGCATGCATTTCGGCTCGGTTTGAGACATCCCCTAACACGGCTCGACACGACCTGGGAGTCGAACCTGCCTCCCGACATCGTTGCGTTGCTTGCGGATCTTCGCGGGGGGAGCGAATGATGCGAAGTCCGGACTGGATCTTGCCCGACTGGGCCGCACCGGCAAACGTGCGTGCCCTCGTGACGACGCGTGCCGGAGGTGCAAGCACGGGTCCCTGGGCGAGCATGAACCTTGCGCTGCATGTCGGTGACGATGTCGATGCCGTGCGGCGCAACCGGGGGCAACTGCGCAGTGTCCTGCCCACGGAACCGGCCTGGCTCGAGCAGGTGCATGGCACGGTCGTCGCGGACGCCGCGATGGTGTCCGGCCCGCTTCGGGCGGATGCGTCATTTGCGACCCGTTCCGGTGTCGTCTGCACCGTGCTCACGGCGGATTGCCTGCCAGTGCTGCTGTGCGATCACGCCGGCACCGTCGTGGCCGCGGCGCACGCGGGCTGGCGGGGACTTGCGAACGGCGTCATCGAGGCAACGGTGGAAGCGATGGGTGTTCGTCCGGCCACGCTCATGGCATGGCTCGGTCCCGCTATCGGCCCACGCGCATTCGAGGTCGGGGCAGAGGTGCACGAGATCTTTTGTAATGCCGACGCAGGAGACACATCGGCCTTCGCGCCAGGCGCGAGACCTGGAAAATGGATGGCCGATCTGTTCCTGCTTGCTCGCCACAGACTCGCGCGGGCAGGTGTCCGCCATGTCAGCGGGGGGCATCTCTGCACCCATTCGGATGGCTTGCGCTTTTACTCTTACAGGCGCGATGGCGTTACCGGCCGATTTGCATCGATGGTATGGCTGACGTGATGCATCCTTGCGTCCAGGCGGATCCGATTTCGCTCGCCGGCTATTGATCCTGGCCTGATTCGGCTCTATCGTTCGTACCTGTGCCAGCGTCTGTTGCGCGTCTTGCGGCGCTGCGGTGACGTGCGGGCGTGCCCACCAACCACAGGAACAGGGCGAGCGGGCCGATGCCCGCGAACAGGAACGTGAGTACGCCTCCGACGACCGTCGGGTTGGCGACCGCGACGACTATGACGACATAGAGCCAGGCGATTGCAAGCACATACATGGATCCGATTCTACCTGCTTGCGCGCCGTTGCGCCGCGATCGGGCAGTTCGACATCGGTGTTGACGAATGCGGGATCAGGTTGGTGCCCGCAACATGCAAATGCCTCGGGAGGGGCTGAATGTCAGATTCGAACGACAGGCAAGCGCCACCGGTAGCGATCGAGGGCATGCTTCAACTCGGGCAGTCGATGGCGCGGAACTTCTTCGACCTTGTCGCTCGCCAGCATGCGGCGATCCAGAATGACAGCGGCGTCGCGATGCCCCGGTTGCCGCTCCCCGAGGAGGACGAGTTTCTCAGGATTCAGAGGCGCTTCGCCGAGCGCCACGCTGCGCTCTGGTCGTCGATGCTGGAGCGCAAGCCAGGCAAGGCGGGCGAGCCGATCGTCGTGCCCGAGCCCGGTGATCGTCGCTTTTCCGCCCCGGAGTGGGCTGAAAGCCCTTTCCACGACTATGTCCGGCAGGCGTATCTGCTCAATGCGGACTTCCTGAAGCAGGTCTCCGACGCACTTCCCATTGCCGATGGCCGCGCGAAATCCAGAATCCAGTTTTTGACACGGCAGTTTCTCGACGCACTGGCTCCGGCCAACTTCGCTGCCACAAATCCGGAATTCGTGCGTTCAGCGCTCGAAACACAGGGCGAGAGCATCACCCGCGGCATTCAGAATCTCATCGCCGATATGGAGAAGGGACGTATCACGATGACCGACGATGCTGCCTTCGAGGTCGGCCGCAATCTCGCCCTGACGCCCGGCTCGGTCATCTTCGAGAACCCGTTGATGCAGCTGATCCAGTATGCGCCCCTGACCGACAAGGTCGCGGACAAACCGCTGCTGATCATCCCGCCATGCATCAACAAGTTCTACGTCATGGATCTGCAGCCCGACAATTCGCTGGTCAGGTTCATCGTGGAGCAAGGCGTCACGGTTTTTCTGGTGTCCTGGAAGAATCCGGGACCGAAGGAGGCGCACTACGATTGGGACGATTATCTTGAGTTGGGACCTCTGGCCGCGCTCGAGATCGTGCGTGCGGTGACGCGGGTCAGGAAACCCAATGTGCTCGGCTTCTGTGTCGGCGGCACGATCCTCGCTTCCGCACTCGCAGTCGCGCGGGCACGCGGGGAGGATCCGGTCGAGAGCCTGACGCTGATGACGACGCTGCTTGATTTCGCAGAGGCGGGGGAACTGGGATGTCTCGTCGATGAAGCCAGCGTCGCTGCGCGTGAGGTTGCCATCGGCAAGGGCGGGCTGCTGAAAGGGAAGGAACTGGCGAACGTCTTTTCGGCACTGCGCGCGAACGATTTGATATGGCAGTACGTTGTCGGCAACTATCTCAAGGGAAACAAGCCGCAGCCGTTCGATCTCTTGTACTGGAACTGCGACAGCACCAACCTGCCGGGGCCCTTCCTCGTGTGGTACCTGCGCAACATGTATCTGGAGAACAACCTGCGTGTGCCGGGCAGGTTGAAGATGCTGGGACACCGGGTGGACCTGCGCAAGATCACGGCGCCGGCCTATCTCCTCGCGACGCGCGAGGATCATATCGTCCCGTGGAAGAGCGCCTATCACGCACGCGCGCTGCTCGGGGGCGAGACGACCTTCGTGCTGGGTGCGAGCGGACATATCGCGGGCGCAATCAATCCGGCATCGAGAAACCGGCGCAGCTACTGGATGAGTGCCTCGGGGGTGGCTGATCCGGACGACTGGCTGGAAACGGCGGCCGAGCACAAGGGAAGCTGGTGGCTGCACTGGATCGAATGGCTCAAGGTGCGCAGCGGCAGGCAGGTAAGTGCCCGCGGTCGGGCGGGTAATGCAAGGTACAAGCCGATCGAGCCGGCGCCAGGTCGTTACGTGAAGGAACGTGCCTGAGACTTTGATCGTGTTCGGAAACGCATCGCAGGGCCGGCAGCGGATACGGGGGGCGCTGCCGGACCGGAAGCAATACCCTTCGAGAGACGAACCCGGAGAGGAGATATCAACATGACAAGAGTCGCACTCGTTACTGGTGGCATGGGTGGTCTGGGCGAAGCGATCTGCATCAAGCTCGCGGCACTCGGCTACAAGGTCGTCACCACCCACTCGCCAGGCAATACCAAGGCCGACGAGTGGCTGCAGAGCATGCAGAACATGGGTTACGGATTTCGGGCTTTCCCGTGCGACGTGGCGGATTTCGATTCGTGCAAGGCCTGTAACGAGCAGGTCACGAATGAAGTCGGGGCGGTCGACGTGTTGGTGAATAACGCGGGCATCACGCGTGACATGACCTTTCGGAAGATGAGCAAGGACGACTGGGATGCGGTCATCAGGACCAATCTCGACAGCGTGTTCAACATGACCAAACAGGTCATCGACGGTATGGTGGAGCGCAAGTGGGGCCGTGTGATCAACGTTTCCTCGGTCAACGGCCAGAAAGGCGCTTTCGGGCAGACCAACTACTCGGCGGCGAAGGCCGGCATGCACGGGTTCACCAAGGCGCTCGCGCTTGAAGTCGCGCGGAACGGTGTCACGGTCAACACTATCTCCCCGGGGTATATCGGAACCAAGATGGTCACCGCGATTCCACAGGAGATCCTGGATTCCAAGATCCTTCCCCAGATCCCCGTGGCACGGCTCGGAAAGCCCGAAGAGATCGCCGGACTGGTGGCTTATCTTTCGTCGGAGGAGGCGGCATTCGTGACCGGCGCCAACATATCGATCAACGGGGGCCAGCACATGTTCTGATGCACGCCTTTCAGGCATGCTGACCGGCGCCCCGCACTGCGGGGCGTTCTTTTTCAGGGTGTGATTTTTGCATCGCACCATTTTCCGTTCAAACTGTTTATAATTGTTTCGTGACCCCACAGGGTTGGCGAGACCGGGGCGGCCGGAATTGCGTAGCGGTCTCGAACTCAAATCTGCCGCAGAAGGATCTGAAAATGTCCCACAAAGTCGCACTCGTAACCGGCGCCATGGGTGGTCTCGGCACGGCCATCTGCCAGGCACTGGTCAAGGAAGGCATGAAGGTGATGGCCAATTGCCTTCCCGGTTTCCCCCAGAAGGACGAATGGCTGGCTGCGCAAGCGGCGCTCGGTTTCAATTTCATCCCTGCCGAGGGTGACGTTTCCGACTATGAGTCGTGCAAGGACATGGTCGCCGGTATCGAGGCTCATGCCGGCCAGATCGACGTCCTCGTCAATAACGCCGGAATCACCCGTGATCAGTTCTTCCCCAAGATGGAAAAGGCCCAGTGGGACGCGGTGATCAACACGAACCTCAACAGCCTGTTCAATGTCACTCACCACATTTCGGCCAAGATGGCAGCGCGCGGCTGGGGTCGGATCATCAACATCTCGTCGGTCAATGGCATCAAGGGGCAGGCGGGGCAGACAAATTACTCGACCGCCAAGGCCGGGGTTCTCGGTTTCACCAAGGCCCTTGCCGCGGAACTCGCGACGAGGGGCGTGACGGTCAATGCCATCGCTCCGGGCTACGTCGGAACGGACATGGTGATGGCGATTCGCGAGGACATCCGCCAGGGTATCGTCGACACGATTCCAATGAAGCGCCTCGGCAAACCGGAAGAGATCGGTGCGCTGTGTGTGTATCTGTCTTCCGAACTTGCTGGTTACATCACCGGAGCGACCATCAACATCAATGGTGGCCTGCACATGTGCTGATGCAGCATTCAAGCGCGGCGCGCACCGAATGACCCCGCCGAATGGCGGGGCTTTTTTGTGTGCGCCGCGTTATAATGCAAATAAGGAAATCCGAATCCGTCGCGGAGGAGATCGACAAACATGCCCGACAAAGCGCGTCTGATCAAGAAGTACCCGAATCGCCGCTTGTACGATACCCGCACGAGCTCTTACATTACCTTGGCCGACGTCAAGCAACTGGTGCTGGCGCGCGAGGAGTTCCAGGTGCTGGATGCGAAGAGTGGCGAGGATCTGACCCGCAGCATTCTGCTCCAGATCATCCTTGAGGAAGAGGCCGGCGGGGCGCCGATGTTCACCAGCGATCTGCTCTCGCACATGATCCGCTTTTACGGCAATGCCACCCAGGGCATGATGGGCAAGTATCTCGAGAACAACATCAAGGCGTTTACCGAGATGCAGGCAAAGCTCCAGGATCAGGCGCGCGCGATCTACGGCGAGAACAGTCCCATCAGCCAGGATCTATGGGCGCAGTTCCTGAACTTTCAGGGCCCTGCCCTGAAGAGCGTCATGGGTGCGTATGTCGAGCAGAGCAAGAAGATGTTCGACCAGATGCAGGAGCAGATCGAGAGCCAGACGCGGAACATGTTCTCGGGCTTCCCGTTTCCGAAGTACGCCCCACCGGGCAGCCACGCGGACGCCACAGCGGAAGAACCGGTAGCGGAAGAACCGGTAGGGGAAGACGCGGGCGGGACGCGTGGCTCGTCGTCCGCGCGGGGCGAGACGACCGCGCGCGGCGGGCGCACGACAACGAAAAAGTAGCGCAGTCCTGGGGCCGTTGCGCTCCGGAATGCCAGGGTGCCCGACGGGGAAGATGACTCAGCACACAACACAGCGCGCACCGCGAGTGGGTTTCGTTTCGCTCGGGTGCCCCAAGGCGACGGTCGATTCGGAGCACATTCTCACCCGGCTGCGCGCCGAGGGCTACGACATATCCGGCACCTATGATGATGCCGATCTGGTCGTGGTGAACACCTGTGGCTTCATTGACGCCGCCGTCGAGGAGTCTCTGGATGCGATCGGGGAGGCTCTGGCCGAAAACGGCAAGGTGATCGTGACCGGTTGTCTGGGTGCGCAGGAAGGTGTGGTCACGGGAGCCCATCCGCAGGTGCTCGCGGTTAGCGGACCGCATGCGACCGAGGAGGTGATGCGTGCGGTGCATCGCCATCTGCCCAAGCCGCACGACCCGTTCACGGACCTTGTTCCGCCCCAGGGTGTGCGGCTCACCCCCGCACATTACGCCTACCTGAAGATATCCGAAGGGTGCAATCATCGCTGCACGTTCTGCATCATCCCCTCGATGCGAGGCGATCTTGTCAGCCGGCCGATCCATGACGTGATGCGGGAGGCTGAATCCCTGGTCAATGCCGGCGTCCGGGAGATCCTGGTGATTTCTCAGGACACCAGTGCGTATGGGGTCGATGTGCAGTATCGCACCGGATTCTGGAACGGCCGCCCGCTCAGGACGCGGCTGCTCGACCTGGCGAAGGCGCTTGGCGAGTTTGGCATCTGGATCAGGATGCATTACGTTTATCCTTACCCGGCGGTGGATGAGCTCATTCCGCTGATGGCCGAGGGGCGGATTCTCCCCTATCTGGACGTGCCGTTCCAGCATGCGAGCCCGCGTATCCTGAAGGCAATGAAGCGTCCTGCAAGCGCGGAGAACGTGCTCGAGCGCATTCGCAGGTGGCGCAGCGTATGTCCGGACCTGACCATACGCTCGACGTTCATCACAGGATTTCCGGGCGAGACCGAGGAGGATTTCGAGGCCCTTCTCGCCTTTCTCGAAGAGGCACGGCTCGACCGCGTCGGAGCCTTTGCCTATTCTCCGGTGTACGGTGCCGAGGCCAATGCGTTGGCGGATCCCGTTCCGGACGACATTCGCGAGGAACGACGCATGCGCCTGATGGCATTTCAGGAAGACATTTCCACGCAACGCCTCGAGCGCTGGATAGATCGCGAGATGACAGTTCTCGTGGACGAGGTGGGCGACGATGGGGCGCTTGCCCGTTCATGTGCTGACGCCCCGGAGATCGACGGTCTCGTGATCATTCCCGACGGGACTGAGCTCGAGGCCGGCGAGTTTGTTCGGGTGCGCATTACCGACTGCGATGTCCATGATCTGTACGCCGAACCCCTGAACCGAGGCGGGTGGCACCATGTACGAATCGACGCCGCTGGCCAACAAGGACGGTAGTCCCGTGATCGGGCTGGCGCTGGGTAGCGGCGCCGCGCGAGGGTGGGCGCATATCGGCGTCATCCAGGCGCTTGCACAGCATGGCATCCGGCCCGATGTGGTGTGCGGAAGTTCGATCGGTGCCCTGGTCGGTGCCGCGTTCGTCTCGGGCCGGATCGAACAACTCGATGCCTGGGTCAAGTCGCTCGACTGGCAGGATGTCGTCGCGATGCTCGACATCAGCCTGAGGAGCGGTCTGATTCGAGGCGACCGGGTCGTGCAGTATTGCGCGCAGCACTTCTTTCTGCCGGATTTCTCCGAGCTTCCTGCCCCGTTCGCATGTGTGGCCACGGAACTGTCGACGGGGCGGGAGATCTGGCTGCGGGAAGGCAGTGTGGCTGATGCAGTTCGGGCGTCCATCGCATTTCCCGGCCTGTTTTCCCCTGTTCTGCGCAATGGCCGCATACTCGTCGACGGTGGCCTGGTAAATCCCGTGCCCGTGTCTTTGTGCCGCGCACTTGGTGCCGATGTCGTGATCGCGGTGGAACTCGGTTCGGGGGTCGTCGGACGCAGTTCGAGGAGGGATCGGAAGCTGCCCCTGCTGGGCGATGACCACTGGGCAAAGCGGCTTCTGGGTAGGATTGGTGTGGCCGGCGGGGATGGGGCTGACGAAGATGCGTCCCTGCCGTCGCTGCCGGACGTGGTGACGTCGAGCATCAACATCATGCAGATGCGCATTGCCCGCAGCCGCCTTGCGGGCGAACCTTCGGACGTGCTGATTGCGCCCCGTGTGGCGCATCTGAACATGATGGAGTTCGATCGAGCCGGTGAGGCCATCGACGAGGGTCGGGCCGCAGTGGAGCGTGTGCGGCTCATGCTCAAGCATGGCCTCGGCATGGAGTGACGTGAATGCTGTCCGATCAGGCATTTGCCCAAAAGATTGCCGAGATTGCCGGGCGGGATCGGGTGGCCGCCTCGACGGAGGCAATGGCACCGTTTCTGACCGACTGGCGTGGCCGCTATACTGGCCGGGCATTGGCCGTGGTGCATCCGGGGAGCACGGACGAGGTCGCGTCCGTGATCCGGTTCTGTGGCGAGGAGGGCGTTTCGATCGTTCCGCAGGGGGGCAACACCGGGATGTGCGGGGGTGCGACCCCGCTGCAATCGGGTCGCTCGGTCGTGGTCAATCTTTCGCGCCTGAACCGGGTCCGTGCGCTCGATGCGGCCAATAACACGATGGTGGTGGAAGCGGGATGCACGCTGGCAGCGGTGCAGGCGGCGGCGACGGGTATCGATCGGCTCTTTCCGCTGTCTCTCGCAGCCGAAGGTAGTTGCGAGATCGGCGGCAATCTGTCGACCAATGCCGGAGGGGTGCAGGTCCTGCGTTATGGCAATACCCGTGAACTTGTCCTGGGCGTCGAGGTGGTGCTGCCCGATGGGCGGATCTGGAACGGCCTGAACGGTCTGCGCAAGAACAACACGGGCTACGACCTGAAGCACCTGTTCATCGGCGCCGAAGGGACCCTGGGTATCATCACGGCGGCTGTACTCAAGCTCTTTCCGCGGCCGCGTGCGAGTGCCACGGCGTGGGTTGACGTCGCCGGTCCGGACTCGGCGGTGGCCTTGCTCAACGCCTTGCAGACGAGTTGCGGTGACAGGGTCACGGCCTTCGAGATCGTCGGACGTGAAGCGCTCGGGCTGGTGCTCAAGCACATTCCCGGTGCGCGTGCGCCGCTCGAAGCACCGGGGGAATGGTCGGTCCTGATCGAACTGACTGACACGGTCGAGGACGCGGGGCTCGATGGTCTCCTCGAACGCAGTCTGGGCGCAGCATTGGAAGCCGGGCTTGCCCGCGATGCCGTGCTGGCCGGAAGCCTTGCGCAGGCGAAGGCGCTGTGGGCGTTGCGGGAAAACATATCCGAGGCCCAGCGGGCCGAGGGAATCAGCATCAAGCACGACATCTCGGTGCCGGTGAGCCGAATTCCGGAGTTCCTCACGCGCGCACGCACGATCCTGCTGAAGCGCTGGCCCGACGTGCGCATCGTCGCCTTCGGCCACATCGGCGATGGCAATCTGCACTACAACCTTTCGAAGTCGGACGCGCTGGACAATCATGCGTTCATCGGGCGCACCGAGGAGATCAATCGCGTGGTTCATGACCTGGTGGCCGAAGTGGGGGGCTCGATCTCGGCCGAACACGGTCTCGGGCAGCTGAAACGCGAAGAAATCCTGCGCTACAAATCTCAGGTCGAAATGGACCTGATGCGCGCGCTCAAAGCCGCCTTCGACCCGCGCGGGCTCATGAATCCGGGCAAGGTGATCTAACGCGATTCCTCAGGCGATCCACCCTTTACACGGTTTTTGGGCGGCCCTATAATGCGCGCTCTTTCGCGGTCGGGGGTATAGCTCAGCTGGGAGAGCGCTTGCATGGCATGCAAGAGGTCAGCGGTTCGATCCCGCTTACCTCCACCAACCGCAGGAAATGCCAGGTCCCCATCGTCTAGAGGCCTAGGACATCGCCCTTTCACGGCGGTAACCGGG
>CAYOKH010000010.1:5338-42334 GCA_964404505.1 uncultured Azoarcus sp. | reverse complement strand
CACAAAACACCCACGCCGCCTGCCACCCTACAGGCGGCGTGCGTGTGTCTGCAAAACGGGGTTGGTGACTTCTGGCATCATCATGGCGATCCGACCCTGAGGACGTGAGGTTCATGGATAGCCCCTACAAAGGCAAGTCCGGACCGCGACGGGTCTGGAGTGCATTTCACTACTCGATCGCGGGGCTGAAGGCGGCGTTCACGCACGAAGATGCGTTCCGGCAGGAGTTGATGCTGGCGCTGGTGCTGGTCCCGATTGCACTGTCGACTGGCGGATCTGGACTCGGCAAGGCCGTAATGATCGGCAGCGTGTTGCTGGTTCTGGTGGTCGAACTGCTGAATTCCGCCATCGAGGCGACGGTCGACCGCATCTCGCTTGAAGACCATCATCTGGCGAGGCGGGCCAAGGATATCGGCAGCGCGGCTGTGATGATCAGTTTCATCAACGTCGCGATTGTGTGGATACTGGTTCTGTGGGGATAGACAACGGCCGCTGGCGGGACGTCCTGCGTCTCTGTCAGAGGTCCTCGTGCGGACCCGGCGGCAGCATCAGCGCGTCGCCGACGGAGTGGAGCGGATGGACCGCATTGCGGTCGAGACGCGCATGGGCAAGTGACTTCAGGGGGGGGGTCGGGCACAATGACCGATCTGATTCCGGACGTTACCGGCTATGGATTTCGACCTTGTAGTGGTGGGCGGGGGACTGGCAGGTGCAAGTCTTGCCGTGGCCCTGCGCCGGACAGGACTGCGCATTGCGGTCGTGGAAGCCTGTGAACCGCGACGCCCTGATGGCTGGGACAACAGGGTCTATGCCATCAGCCCGGTCAATCAGCGTTTTCTCGCCGATGCGGGCATCTGGCAGCACCTGAGAAAGGAACGCCTCAATCCTGTGACGGAAATGGCGGTCTGCGGCGATGCAGGGGGAGTGTTGCGATTCTCGGCATACGAGTGCGGGCTGCGCGAACTGGCCTGGATCGCCGAATCGAGTCTTCTGCACCTCGAATTGTGGGAGACGCTCAAGCGGCAGCACAATGTCCGTCTTTTTTGTCCGGCACGGGCTTCGGCGCTGGCATTGGGTCAGGCCGCGGCGACGCTTACCCTCGACGATGGACGTGTCCTGCGCACGAGGCTTGTCGTCGCCGCGGATGGCACGAACTCGTGGGTGCGCGAGCAGGCCGGGATCCGTGCAAGGGTTTCTCCTTACGGCGAGATCGGGGTCGTAGCGAATTTCCGGTGCACGAAACCGCATCGCAATATCGCCTATCAGTGGTTTCGCGACGACGGGATTCTCGCCTGGCTTCCACTGCCTGGAAACAGGATCTCGATCGTCTGGTCGACGCCGCAGGCCCATGCTCGGCGGATTCTTGCGCTCGATCCGGAGAGCCTGTGCAGCACCGTTGCCGAGGCCGGAACCGGGCTCCTCGGGGCACTGGCGCTCGAAACCCCTGCAGCCGGGTTCCCGCTTCGCCTGATGCGGGTCGATCAGACCGTGAGACCCCGGCTGGCGTTGATCGGCGATGCAGCGCATACGATCCACCCGCTTTCGGGTCACGGCATCAATCTGGGTCTGCAGGATTCCCGCGTGCTGGCCGAGCGCCTCGAGCGCTTGCCCGAGTGGCGGGATCCGGGCGATATTGCAGTGCTGCGCGGCTATGCCCGTGAACGTGCCGAGGAGCCGATGCTGCTTCAATACACCACCCATGCGCTGAACCGCCTGTTCGGCAACCGGAATCCGCTGCTTTCGTTGTTGCGCAACACGGGAATGAACCTGACCGGGCATTTGCCGGTCGTACAAGGCGCGCTCGTTCGCTATGCGGCGAACGGCAGATTCTGACTTCCGGCCTGCGGGCCGGCGTGACCCACTCTGGAGATTCGAATGTTTCAAAAGCCAATTCGGCTGGCCCTCATGGCCAGCCTGCCGTTGATCGTGGGTGCCGCGCATGCCGATGCGGATGCGGTGAAACAAGGCATGGAGGCCTATGTCGGTGCACCAGTCGTCGAATCGGTGACTGTCGTGCCCTATGGCGGACTCTACGAGGTGCTGTTGAAGAGCGGTGAGTTGGTGTACACGGACGAGCGTGTCGGTTTCATCATCGATGGACGGATCATCGACACCGCAACGCGGCGTGACGTCACCCAGGCGCGCCTTACGCAGTTGTCGGCGATCGATGTCGGGGCACTGCCGCTGGAGCGGGCGATCAAGCAGGTCAAGGGCACTGGGGAGCGCGTCCTCGTTACCTTCGAGGATCCGAACTGCGGCTACTGCAAGCGCCTTGGCAAGGAATTGGCGAGCATCGACGACGTGACCATCTACACGTTCCTGTATCCGATCCTGGGCGAGGACTCGACGCGGAAGTCGCGCAACATCTGGTGTGCGCAGGATCAGGCGAAGGCGTGGAACGAGTGGATACTCGAAAGCAAGACGCCGGCAGTCGCGGAGTGTGACAGCTCGGTGGTCGACGCCAACGTGAAACTCGGGGGCGCGTTGCGCATCAATGGAACGCCGACGATGTTTCTGGCCAACGGCCAACGCATAGGTGGATATGTCCCGGCCGATCAGCTCCAGCAGGCGCTCGACCTCGCGTCGAAGTAAGCGGCGTCGGGGACTTCCCGATCGAGGCCGGGTGTTCCGGGGACCGCTTCAGGGGGTCATGCCTTTCGGCAGCAACACCCAGATACGCCCCTGCTGGCGCATTCTTCCAGCCTGCGTGCCGGCCTCGTCGCCAAAACCCCAGAAGAAATCCGCCCTGACCACACCCTTGATCGCCCCACCGGTGTCCTGGGCGAGCATCAGGCGCCGAAGCGGGGTGTCTGACAAGGGGTAGGTCGTCGAGAGGAATACGGGCGTTCCGAGCGGGACGAAGCGTGGGTCGATCGCGAGGCTGCGCCCGCCCGTGAGCGGAACGCCAAGGGCACCGACAGGCCCTCCGGGGGACGGCGGAAGTTCGCGGAAGAAGACGTAGCTCGGATTCGTGTGCAGAAGTTCCTCGAGACGCTGCGGGTTCTCCTGTGCCCAGTTCTTGATGCCCTGCATCGACGCCCGCTCGAGTGGCAATTCTCCCTGCGCAACGAGCCACCGTCCGATCGAAATGTAAGGGTGCCCATTCTGGTCGGCGTAGCCGACGCGCGCGCGCGAGCCGTCCGGCAAGGCCACCTGCCCGGACCCCTGCACCTGCAGGAAGAACAGCTCGATCGGGTCCGCAGCCCAGAACAGCGCAGGTGCCGACAGGTCTTCCTGGAGGGTGTCGATCTCCGCGCGCGTCCAGTAGGGCACGACCCGGTTTCCGACGATGCGACCGCGCAGACGCATGTTCCTGAGGTCGGGATAGACGTCGCCGAGGTCGATTGTCAGCATGTCCTGCGGGACGCCGCGAATCGGCCAGGAATAGGTGTCGCTTCGGTGGCGGCTGCCCTTGATCAATGGCTCGTAATATCCGGTGACCAGCCCTTCGACAGTGCCATCGGGGTTCACCGCCATCCAAGGCTCGAAGTGGACTTCGAAGAAATGTCGCACCGTCGTCCGGGACGGCTGTGCACCCAGGTGGCCCGCAGCCGTGCATGGCTCCAGCCAGTGCGGTCGCTGGCCCAGCGCCTTGCACGATTCGAGTAGCGCGGGCCACGCTTGAGCGTGATCGTCTTCATCCCATCCGGTAACGTCCGCCCACACCGACGCTTGAAGCGGTGGAGCCGCGGGAGGCGGCAACTCGGGAGCCGCCACCGGAGGGGTCGTCGGGCAGACCGGGCATGCGGGGCAGGGCTGGACCGCCGGGCAGGCACGGCCAGCGTCCGAACTCGGGGGGGGCACTCTGCCGGCACAGGCTGCAACGAGGACGGCAGCGGCGACCGCGGAGAACTGGGTTCGGAACCGGGACAGTCTGGAACGGTGTTTCATGGACAGGTTCGGGTAGACTCGGAGTTTGTTTGACGCACAGTATACCGGGCGCTGCCCGTGAGCCGCGGAGAGACGCATGTGGGTGATTTTTCTGGAGGCAGGCCTCGCACTTGCCCTGCTGCTGACCATAGTCTGGGCAACCTGGCCCAGGCGCCGGGACGAGTCGGGCAAGAATGGGACCGAGGACGACCGTACATGAACGAGTTCGCCCAACTGATCGCCCGTGCCGAGCGTCTCATAGATCGCATCGAGCAGGTTTTGCCCGCCATTTCCGCGCCACCGGACTGGGCCGGTGCAACCGCCTTTCGCTGGCGCCGGCGTAATGGCCGCGGCTTTCTGCAGGCGGTGCGGCACCCCCATGCAATCCGGCTCAAGGATCTGAGGGACATCGACGCGCAGAAGCACCGGATCGATCTGAACACGCGCCAGTTTCTCGAGGGGCGGCTGGCCAACAACGTGCTTCTCACCGGGGCGCGCGGTACCGGGAAATCATCACTGGTCAAAGCCTTGCTGAACGCGTATGCCAAGCGCGGCCTGCGCGTGGTCGAGGTCGACAAGGACGACCTGATGGACCTGCCGGAGATCATCGAGATGCTCGAGTGCCGTCCGGAGCGATTCATCCTGTTCTGCGACGACCTGTCCTTCGAGGAAGCCGAGCCGGGATACAAGGCGCTCAAGAGTGTGCTCGACGGTTCGGTGGCCGCCGTGCCGGACAACGTTCTGATCTACGCGACGTCGAACCGACGCCACCTGATGCCCGAGTATCATGACGAGAATCTGAAGGCCAGACACGTCGATGGGGAGATCCATCCCGGCGAGGCAGTGGAGGAGAAGATATCCCTGTCGGAGCGGTTCGGGCTGTGGGTGTCGTTTTATCCGTTCAGCCAGGACGAGTACCTCAGCATCGTCAGTCACTGGCTCGCGGTCTTCGGCATGGGGGGGCGCGAGGATATTGAAGCCTGCCGCCAGGAAGCCCTGCAGTGGGCTTTGATGCGCGGTTCGCGTTCAGGCCGCGTGGCGTGGCAGTTTGCCCGCGATTATGCGGGTCGCGTCAAGAAGGCGTGAGGAGCCGATGACGGAATGGGTCGAAGTCGCCGCCGGCGTGATTGTGCGCGCGGATGGCCGCTTCTTGCTGGGGCGGCGGGCGGACGGAGGCGTCTACCCGGGGTACTGGGAGTTCCCCGGTGGCAAGGTCGAGGCGGGTGAGGCTCCGGCCGACGCGTTGATCCGCGAACTCGAGGAGGAACTCGGCGTCCGCGCCGAGGGTATTCGTCCGTGGCTGGTGCGAGAGCATGTCTACGAACATGCACGGGTGCGGCTGCATTTCTTCGAGGTGCCCGTCTGGCGAGGGGAGATCAACGATCGCGTGCACAGTGCGCTCTCGTGGGAACGTGCGGACGATCTGCGCGTGGGCCCGATGCTGCCGGCAAACGCGCCCATCCTCAAGGCGCTGCGCCTGCCGCGTTTCATGGGTATCACTCAGACAGCTTCGATCGGGGTGAAAGCGCAGCTCGACTCGATCGATTCCGCACTTGCGCGCGGCCTGCGTCTGATCCAGATTCGAGAGGGGGACATGACCTGTTCCGAGCGCGAGGGATTTGCACGCCAGGTGCTGATTCGGGCACGACGCGCGGGTGCACTCGTCGTGGTGAACGGAGATCATGACCTTGCGCGTCGGCTCGATGCCGATGGCGTGCATCTGACCAGCGGCGAACTTGCGCTTACCGCCCTGCGGCCAGACTTCGAGTGGGTCGGGGCCTCATGTCATGTGCGCGAAGAACTGCAGCGAGCGTCGGAGATCGGTGTCGATTACGCCCTTCTCGGGGCGGTCAAGAGCACACCCACACACCCCGACCAAGCGACACTCGGCTGGGCGGCGTTTTCGGACCTGAGGAGGGATGTGCCGGTCCCGGTGTTCGCCCTCGGGGGCCTGCGTATGGAGGACATGGAGCGTGCTCGCCGGTCCGGCGCGCACGGCATTGCGGCGATCCGCGGGGCGTGGAGCGCTGATCAACCGTTCTCGGAGTGATTCTTGGAGTCCGGGTCGGGTGGAGTGGTGTCCGGAATGCGGTAGTCACCCGACGCCCATGCGCCGAGATCGATCTGCTTGCATCGGGCCGAGCAGAAGGGACGCCAGGCACTCTCCGGGACCCATTTGACGGGCTTGCCGCACCTTGGGCACTTCACGATCGGGGGCTCGACCACGTGCAAGCCTCGGGCTACAGGCTGCAGAAGGTGAGTTCGAAGTGCACGGTGCGCTCCACGACCTTCGGGCGTGCAATCGTTTCAGGAAGCATGAAGCGGATGTTCAACGCGTACTTGTTGGCGCTGATCTCCGGGATCACCGGTTCGTTCGTTGCAAGGCGCACCTGGACCATCTGCGCATTGCGGCCGCTCATGGTCAGTTGATAGGTGCCGCCGGCCGCACTCTGGGATTCGGGATGTCCGCTTGCACGCAGCAACCTCAGCACGATGGCCAGCCCGTCACGTATCGGGATCATGGGCTGAACCCAGCCCTCAAGATCGTGCCTTCGCGCATTGGCATCGCGGTTGAGCCAGAAATGGTACGAGGGCAGATCGAACTCGCACACGCCACCGGGGATCCCGGCGCGGCTTCTGATGGCCATCAGCCATTCGTTCTCGCGGAGGTACTGGCCAATCTTGCCCGCCATCGCAAGCAGAGAGGACGATGCCTGTTCGATCTCGTAGAGCGCACCTGCAAGGGCTTCTTCCGATATCTCCGGATTATTGCGGAACGTCATCAGGATCTGGCGCTGACGTTCAAGTTCCTGCATGAGATCGACCTTGAGGTCGGCGCGACCTGCGACTTCAAGGACCTCGAACAGCGTGAGCAGGGCCACGTGGTGGTCCTGGGGAGCCTCTCCGCGGCAGAAATGAGCGAGCTTGCGGTAGAGATCCTCGAGGCGCAGCAGCGTGCGAATGCGCTCGTTGAGAGGATATTCGTAGCTGATCACCGCATCTTGCCCAAGAAAGGTCTCCCGTCCCACGCATGAATCCCGCCGTGGGACCCGTGGGCGACTGTGAGTGCCGCCTCTCGCGCCGATGATAGCACAGGGCAAATTCAGGGAAAGTCCGGCACCGGCGGCTGGGACGCGAGCGATCGCCCCCCGCCGGATCAGGCGCGTGCCGATGCCGCGCCGAGATAGAATGCGTGAAGAGCCTCGACTTGCCTGTCCAGCGCTTCGAGATCGCCGCTGTTGTCGATCACGTCGTCGGCGGCCGCGAGCCTGTCCTCGCGACTGGTCTGTGCCGCGACGATGGCGCGAATTTGGGTTTCATCCAGATTGTTTCTTGCCCTGACCCGCTCGATCTGCATTTCGACCGGGCAGTCGACCACGCAGATTCGATGGCAGCGCTCCCTGTATGTCCCGGATTCGATCAGCAGGGGTACGGCGAGGACGACGTACGGAGAACTCGCGATTGCGCACAGGCGATCGCTCTCGTCCCCGATCAACGGGTGGAGGATCGCTTCGAGGCGCCGACGGGCGTCAGCGTCGGCAAACACCAGATCGCGCATCGCCTTCCGATCGAGCGCCCCGGACAGGTCGATTACGGCGTCACCGAATACGGCGCGAATCGACGCGATGGCCGCTCCCCCGGGAGCGGTGAGTTCGTGGGCGATCTGATCGGTATCGACGATCGCGACACCGAGCCTGGCGAAGCGGTCCGCCACGGCGCTCTTGCCACTACCGATCCCCCCGGTGAGCCCGACAATGAAGGGGCCAGGCCGGTTCAGGGATTGCATTCGTTGCGACTCGCAGTCGGCAGTTCGGAGGAAAGGCGTTCGGCAAGGATCGCGAGCGCCGAGCCGGGTCCGGAAACCTCGATCTGGTAGACCGCCGGATTGCGTGCTGCGATCTCGGCTCCCCGGACACGTCGCGCCTCCAGATCTGCCAGATGCTGTCTGGCACTCGATTCAGTACGGAACAGCCCGAGCGAAATGGCGTTCTGGTGAGGTCCGGGCTCACGGACGATGAAGTAATCGGTGATGCCGAGTCCCCTCAGTTCCGCGATCTTGCGTTCGGCGGCCTGACGGCTGGCCACGGGTGGAATCCGCACCCACCATGCGCTGGGAGGGTCGATCAGCTGCACCGATGTGCTGACGTCGGGCGATACCCCGCGGCTCAGGCTCTCCAGGGTCTGGACCTGAGTCTCGTCCAGTCCAGCGTACGCAAAGCAGGCAATGCTGTCCGCGACGTCAGGGACCTGTCGAGGCAGCGGCACGGGCGGTTCGTCCGCGGTGGCCTGTTCTGTCGGGGCAGGGGGGGCCGGTGCTTCCTCCTCCACCACATCGGGGGTTGCGCCTGGTGAAGGTCGGGAACTGGTGGATGGCGGTACGGGAGGGCGGGTCTTCGCGGGTAGTTCGGGCGGGCGCAGCACGACGACGTCGGGGTTGATCTGGTTGGTCAGTCGCTCCGGCTCTCCGCGGGGCGAGGCGGATCCAAGCCAGCCCTGAATCGCAGCCAGGGCCAGCAGGTTGAGGATTATCAGAACGATGAAGAGCAGACGAAGTACCGGCATGGCATGCAGCTTACCGGATTGTGCCGGAGTCTGCGGCGATGGTGGGCGGGAATGCCCCAACGATCGCCGCAAGTCCGTGCAGCACCAGATTGTCTATTCGCCTCAGCGGAATGGTGGTCAGCAGCGTCTCGACTGCAGCGGCTGCACCACCGTTCAGGAGACACAGTGCCCCCGGCGTGTGCTCGATCTGGTGGAACATGCGTTCGATTGCCCCTGCCTGGGCCGTCAGGCAGCCGGACACGATCGCGTCCGCAGTATTGCGCGGCGCCGCCCTGAAATGCCCGTCGGCGAATGGCAGCTGAGCCGTATTGTGAAACAGCGCCTGGCGCATCAAGGCCTCGCCAGGCAGGATCAGACCTCCCTGAAAGCAGGCCTCCTTATCAAGGATGTCGACCGTGGTGGCTGTGCCCGCGGTGACGACAAGGCAAGGACCGGAATGGATCGCGTGCGCACCGATCAGGGCTGCCCAGCGATCCGCGCCCAGTTGAGATGGCGTGTCGTAGAGATTCCGTACCCCACAACATTGCGCCGAAGCCTCCAGCCATTCGGGCCGGGGTGCGAGCGCGCCAAGGGCATCGCCGATGCGCGCGCCGAGTGCGGCTCCTGCAACGTTCGCGCACAGGATGCGGGTCACGCCGGAATACGTGCTGGTGACCTGGCGCAGCAACTCTACCTGATCATGCAGCACCGCACCTTGAACGATCCACCCGCCGTGGTCCGCGATGCCCCATTTGACCCGGGTATTGCCGGCGTCTATCAGGAGAAACATTGGCCGATTCTCAACGAAACCTCGCCCGAAAGAATGCGCATGGTACCGGTATCCGTGCGCAACATCAGCGCACCGTCTTCGTCGACTCCGCTGCAGATTCCGCTCAACTCGCTACCTTCGCCAACGACCCGGACCGGCAGATCGGCATGGGCATTGCGCTGCTCCCAAGCCCCCCGAAGCGCGGAAAATCCGGCAGTCGCGTACGTTTCGAACAGCGCGTGCAGTTCGGCCAACAGGTTTGCCAGCAGCAGATTGCGATCGGGCAGTTTGCCAACTTGGCTGGCCAGGTCCGTCACCTGCGCCTGATCGGGGACGGTCGCGCCGGGCGGCAGGTGCAGATTGATCCCGATGCCGATCACGGCCGCAGGCGTTCGACCTCGCCCCGGCACGAGTTCGACGAGAATTCCCGCCAGCTTTGCTCCGCATACCAGGACATCGTTCGGCCATTTCAACTGCACTCCCGCCACTCCCATCTTCTCCAGTGCCGCCGCGACGGCAATACCGGCCACCAGCGACAGGCCTGCCGGCACCGGAGCGGCGGGTGCGAAGTACCACATTGCCGAAAAGCTCAGACTTGCGCCTTCCCACGAGAGCCATTGCCTGCCGCGACGCCCGCGGCCTGCGGTTTGAATCTCGGTCGCGAGGACATGGATCCGGCCATCGTCGCCGGGCGGGGCATCGATCAGTTCGGTGTTCGTGGATGCGCATTCCCGGACGACGACGACGTCGAATGCCGGGGCGAGGCCGGCCAGGTGCTTGCGTACCGTGTCGGCATTCAGGGGCGAGGGACTCACACCGGTTGTTCCGGGATATCGGTCGAAGCGGAATTATCCGCTATTGGCGCACAATGGGCCACACGTGCCGCTGCGTCCGGGGGTGCGGACTATTCGTTGCTTTCGTGCTCTCCGCTCGGTCCGCGACCGTCGTCGATGCCAAGTTCGTGAATCTTGCGGGTGATCGTGTTTCGCCCTATCCCCAAAAGCTGGGCCGCTTCGATGCGACGCCCCCCGGTGGTGTTCAACGCGCGCTTGATCAGCGTGCGTTCGAACTCGTGCGTGAGTTGTTCGAAGACATGTCCCGGATCCGAGGCGATGAGGCGCTCGGCCTCGGCTCCCAGGCGGTCTGCCCAGCCGCCAGTCATGTCGCCGGGCGGATGGTCGCGCAGTTCAGGGGGAAGATCCCCGACATCGATGACCTGTCCCGGAGCCATGACAGTCAGCCAGTGACAGAGATTCTCGAGTTGTCGGACGTTGCCCGGAAACGCTTGCGCCTGCAGAAACCGGAGGGCCGGTTCGGATATCCGCTTGGCTTCGACGCCGAGTTCCTGCGCACTCTTCTGGAGAAAGTGACGCACCAGGATGGGGATGTCCTCGCGACGCTCCCGCAGGGGAGGAATTCGCAGGCGAATGACGTTCAGGCGATGAAACAGATCCTCGCGGAACAGGCCTTGGTGCACGCGCTCGTCGAGATCCTGATGCGTTGCGGCGATCACGCGGACATTGGCGCGAATCGGCTGCTGCCCCCCCACGCGGTAGAAGTGTCCGTCCGACAGCACGCGCAGCAGGCGCGTCTGGAGCTCCGCAGGCATGTCGCCAATCTCGTCGAGAAAGAGTGTGCCATTCTCGGACTGTTCAAAGCGTCCGCGACGCTGGCTCGCAGCGCCCGTGAAGGCGCCGCGCTCATGACCGAACAGCTCCGATTCGAGCAGGTCGCGCGGAATGGCGGCCGTATTGATCGCGACGAAGGGTGCGTCCCGGCGCGGACTGTGCCGGTGCAGCGCGCGTGCAACAAGTTCCTTGCCCGTTCCGGATTCGCCGTTGATCAGCACGGTGGCATGGGAGTGGGAGAGTCGCCCGATGGCACGGAACACCTCCTGCATCGAAGATGCCTGCCCGAGGATCTCCGGAGCGAGTGATACCTCGGCTTCCGCCCCCTCGTGGTGCCTGTTCTGCTCGATCGCACGCTGCACGAGCGCGACGGCCTGGTCGACGTCGAACGGCTTGGGCAGGTACTCGAATGCGCCGCCCTGAAAAGCCGATACGGCGCTGTCAAGGTCCGAATAGGCGGTCATGATTATGACCGGCACCTCCGGATGCTGATCCTTGACCTTCTTCAGGAGGTCGAGGCCGGAGTCGCCCGGCATGCGGATGTCGGAAAGGAGCACGCCCGGAGGGCTGGTGCTGGCCCTGAGCGCATCCAGCGCGTCGCTGGCCGAGGCAAAGCTCTCGTGCGGGATGTCCTCCCGGCTCAGGGCCTTTTCCAGCACCCAGCGGATGGAGCGGTCATCATCGACAATCCAGACGGTTTCATTCATGATCTGCGCACTAAATTGGTGCAGCACTTTACCATGGTGCTACGCTCGGTCGGAAATGGGCAGCTGGATCGTGAAGCAGGTTTGACCGCTGCGGCTTTCCACGTCGATCATGCCCTGGTGCTGCTCCACGAAGCTCTGGGCCAGCGACAGCCCGAGTCCGCTCCCCCCCTCGCGCCCCGAGATCAGCGGGTAGAAAATCTTGTCGCGTATATCGTCCGGGATACCGGGGCCGTTGTCGATCACCTGCAATTCCAGTGCCAGTTTGAAGCGCCGCTTCGCCAGAGTCACCTGGCGCGCCACACGCGTGCGGAAGATGATCTCGCCTTCTCCGCGCAGTGCCTGCGCCGCGTTTCGGGCGATGTTCAGGACGGCCTGAATGAGCTGCTCGCGATCGGCCGTCAGTTCGGGCAGACTCGTGTCGTAATCGCGTCGAAGGGTGATCCTGGGAAACTCGGCCAGAACCAGGCGGCGAACGCGTTCGAGAATGTCATGGATGTTGATCAGTCCCGGGCGCATCATGCAGTGTGCGCTGAGCAACTGGTTCATCAGATTCTGTAGCCGGTCCGCCTCGGCAATGATCACCTCCGTATATTCGCGCAACTGGGGATCTGCAAGTTCGTGCTCGAGCAGCTGCGCTGAGCCACGGATCCCCCCGAGCGGGTTCTTGATTTCGTGAGCAAGATTGCGGATCAGTTCCCGGTTGGCCTGTTGCTGCTGAAGCAGCTGCTCTTCCCGCGCGACGCGAAGCTGCGCATCGATCGGGCGAAATTCGAGCAGAAGGCTGACGCCGCTCGCTTCGGTCGGGCTGACCGTGCAGTCGAGGTGCAGTGGGTCCGCGCCCGGACGCTGTATCTTGAGGTCCTGACCCGTGTAGCTCCAATTGGTGCGCAGTGCGTTCTCGAGGGCCGACTCCAGGCCGTGGTTCCTGCCGAGCAGTTGCGACAGGGGCGTGCCGAGCACCTTGCGGCGGCTGATCGCAAACAGGTTCTCGGCGCCTGCGTTCATGTATCGGACGATCAGGCCGTCGTCGGTAAGGACGACCGCGGACGAAAGCAGGTCAAGGCCTGCGAAGGCGCTGACGGTGCTTGGACGGTGAGGATGAGTGGGCATGCTGTCGCGCCGGGTGGTTTGCCGTGTCCCGAGTCTGCCGCCGTGCATTACCGACCGCAGGGCGTGCATCATCACAGACGTCAAGCAATATCCACGCCAGAGCGCCTGCACCGACGGGAGGCGCGATACGTGCGCCCGCAGGTCGAGCGTGCCGAGAACGCGGGACCTACCTCAGTCCGCGAATCTCCCGCTCCAAGGCCTCTATATTGCGCTCGTGCAACATTACCTTGTCGCGGTAGGGCTGAAGTCGCTGCTCGCGTTTCTCGAGATTGATGGAACTATAGCTGCGCCCGCCCTCGGCCTGTCTGCGCACGTTGCGATCTTCAGGAGCGTCGCGTGCTTCCTCGGCCTCGAGCATCGCGCGCGCTTCGCGCAGCGCAGCCTGTTCCGCCTCCAGTTCGCTTCCGAGGATCTGCCGCCTCGTGTCGTCCCTGGCGCGCTGGGCGTCCGGACTTACACGGGGGAACCCGGGGGCGGGCGCTGTGCCCGAAGGTGTGGCGGCAGGGGGTCGTGGCTGTGGAGGAGGGACGGACGAGACCGGAAGATCGGTGTCGAGTGTGGTGCAATCGCCCCCGACCGTCCGGTCATTCGTGTAGGTGACCCTCCCGTCGGCATCGATGCACTTGTATACGGTAGCGTGTGCGACCGAGGCAAGTGCCAGTGGCAGGACCAGCAACAATGTGCGCGCAATCGACATGGCGTCCGGCGTTCCCATATGTGGAATCAGTTTCTGCGCTGTGCGCATTCCTTTTGATTAGACCCCATAAAAAAGGGACGGGCAATGCCCGTCCCTAAAATAACGCTTCGGCGGCCCGAACGGTTTACAGGCTGTAGTACAGGTCAAACTCCACCGGATGGGTCGTCACGCGAAGCCGGGTGACCTCCTCCATCTTCAATTCGATGTAGGCGTCGATGAAGTCATTGGAGAATACGCCGCCGCGGGTGAGGAACTCGCGGTCGGTGTCCAGGGACTCGAGGGCCTGATCCAGGCTCGAACAGACGGTCGGGAGCTTCGCATCCTCTTCCGGGGGGAGATCGTACAGGTTCTTGTCGGCCGGATCGCCCGGATGGACCTTGTTCTGGATCCCATCGAGACCGGCCATCATCAGTGCGGCGAACGCGAGATACGGGTTGGCCATGGGGTCCGGGAAACGCGACTCGATCCGGCGGCTTTTCGGATTCGCCACGTACGGGATGCGGATCGACGCGGAGCGATTGCGGGCGGAGTAGGCGAGCTTGGTCGGAGCCTCGAAGTGCGGCACCAGCCGCTTGTACGAGTTCGTGCTCGGGTTGGTGATCGCGTTGAGTGCGCGAGCGTGCTTGATGATGCCGCCGATATAGTACAGCGCGGTCTCGGACAGTCCGGCATAGCCATTGCCCGCGAACAGGTTCTGCCCGTCCTTCCACAGCGACTGGTGCACGTGCATCCCGGACCCGTTGTCTCCGACGATGGGCTTGGGCATGAAGGTCGCGGTCTTGCCGTACTGGTGGGCGACGTTGTGCACGATGTACTTCAGGAGCTGGGTCCAGTCCGCACGCTTGGTCAGGGTGTTGAACTTGGTGCCGATCTCGCACTGGCCGGCGTTGGCGACTTCGTGGTGATGAACTTCAACAGGGACGCCGCAGGACTCGAGCGCGAGCACCATTGCCGCCCGGATGTCATTGAGGGAATCGACCGGAGGGACAGGAAAATAGCCACCCTTGATGCGCGGGCGGTGCCCCGTATTGCCGCCTTCGAATTTGTCGGCCGTGGACCATGCGGCTTCTTCGGAGATGATCTTGCTGTACACGCCGGACATGTCGATCGACCATTCGACCGAGTCGAAGATGAAGAACTCCGGTTCCGGCCCGAAGTAGGCCGTGTCGCCGATGCCGGTGCTCTTGAGATAGGCCTCGGCGCGCTTTGCGATGGAGCGCGGATCACGGTCGTAGCCCTTGCCATCCGACGGCTCGATGACGTCGCAGGTCAGCACCAGCGTGGTTTCGTCGTAGAAGGGGTCGACGTACGCGGACCCGGGTTCGGGCAGCAGAATCATGTCGGAGGCCTGAATCCCCTTCCATCCGGCGATCGAGGATCCGTCGAACGGGTGGCCGTGCTCGAAGTGATCCTCCTCGAAGGCCGAGACGGGCAGGCCGACGTGCTGCTCCTTGCCCCGGGTATCGGTGAAGCGCAGGTCAACGAAGCGCACCTCGTTGTCCTGAATCATTTTCATGACTTCCTGTGAGTTCATGTCCACTCCTGATGAGATGAGGCGATAAGGGTTGGGGTCGGCACAGCCGCTATAACGGCGTTTAGCACCATTCGTGCCAGACCACAGGCCCATGTCGGCCGTTCTGCCGTGAGGGCGACAAAAGCACGATGCGACGGGTGTTCGCCGATCGGAATGCATTCGCACGCACGTGCGGCCCGGGCGCCGTTGCGCAGCAGGGCTTTCGGTCAGCCCGCGCCGCATCGGCGACAGATGCACCAAAGCGATGCATGGCACCGGAAGTGTGCATCATCATGGTGCAACCTGCACGAAAAAGGTGATCGAGCGATACTGCGGCCGCGACGACAGTAGTTCGGTGACACGTTTTCCAAGTGCGTCGGCATCGATCCTCGACCATGAGGACGGTTGCAGTACGACCTCGGCTTCGATCCGGTCACCCAGATAGTGAAGCTGGACCCGCAGCGGCTCGATCGCGTCGCCATCGAGCAGTTCGCGAATCGTCCTCAGGACTTCGACCCGCTCCGGCAGAGGGCCCGGAGCGGCAGTCTGAAGCTGATCGTCATCCTCCGCGTCGATATGAACGAGGACCTCACGGACGTCCGGGTGGGTGTCGCGGATACGAAAATAGACCGCATCGGAGATTCTGTGACCTTCCGATACGGTGATGCGTGGATCGACCAGGACATGGGTATCACACAGAACGCGGTCGGCCATGCGCCGCGTGCGCAGGTCATGAAGGTCGAGCACGCCCGGGGTATTGCGGATGGTGGCTCGAAGTCGTGCGACCTCCTCTTCGGGCAGCCCGGTATCGATCAGTTCCCGCACCGCCTTCCAGCCCAGGCGGACACCCATATTCACGATGAGGAAGCCGACGACTGCGGCGGCGAGTGGCTCCAGAAACGGATAGCCGGCCAGGCTGCCGCCGATCCCGGCGGTGACGACGAGCGAGGAGGCGGCGTCGGAGCGTGCATGCCAGGCGTTTGCCTCGAGCATCGGTGCCTTCAGGCGCTTGCTTGCGGCCAGCGTGTAGCGGAACAGAAGCTCCTTTGCCACCAGGGTACCGATGGCCATGTAGATGGCCGCGTAGTGCAGCGGCGGCACGGCATCCATGTTCTGCAGCCTCACGCCGGAACTCCACAGGAACATCACGCCCACGATTGCGAGAACGGCGCTGAGGAGCAGCGTCGCAACGGTTTCGATGCGTTCGTGACCGTAGGGGTGATCGAGATCGGCCGGATCCGCCCCGTGGCGTCCGGCCAGCAGCACGAGCATGTCGGTGAACAGATCGGAAAGGGTATGGACCGCATCGGCCACGAGACTGAACGCGTTCGCGAGCAGCCCCACGGTCAATTGCCCTGCCGCGAGCACACTGTTCGTGCAGATCGCCACGAGCGTGGTGCGCTGAATGCCGCGCCCGCGCAACTTGTCGGCAGGGGCGAGGGGAGTGTGGCGGAGGGGGCGGTCCATGGGGTCCGGTTGGTTGTATACTTCGAACCCCGATGATTCTATCCGGACGATGGCGTTTATGGGCAAATTGACCGACTTGCTACGGCTCGCGCGCGAGCGCGCGCAGCAGATGGAATTGCCCTATGCCGGTGCACTGACGCCTGCCGAGGCATATGAAGTGTGGCGGCTCGCGCCCGGGGCGAAGCTCGTAGATGTGAGAACCCGTGCGGAATGGGACTGGGTCGGTCGGATTCCGGGTGCGGTCGAGATCGAATGGCTCGCCTATCCGGGCAACAAGCTCAATCCGTCGTTTCTGGCACAGCTCACGCGCGAGGTGGATCCCGAGGCGCTGGTGCTGTTCCTGTGCAGATCGGGCAACCGTTCGGACAAGGCCGCGCGGCTTGCAACCGAAGCGGGCTATCCCGAATCCTACAACGTGTTGGAGGGGTTCGAAGGAGACAAGGACGCCCGCGGCCAGCGCAACCACATCGGCGGCTGGCGTCGTGCCGGCCTGCCGTGGCAACAGAGCTAGAGCAACCCCTGTCCGGTGGGACGGTCTCACAGACATTTGATCGCACTGAGCCTTGCAAGAGGTACCCAACGATGCAAGTTTCGACCATAAGCTTTGATCGCTTCAACACCCTTACGGACGCCGACGCCCAGGAGCGGATCCGGGCAGCACGGGCACGTCTCGGGAATCGGGCCGTGTTGCTGTGTCACCATTACCAGCGCGCCGACGTGTACCGGCACGCGGATCTCACGGGGGATTCGCTCAAGCTGGCGCGCCTTGCATCCGAGACCGACGCCGAGTACATCGTCTTCTGCGGCGTGCATTTCATGGCCGAGGTTGCCGACATCCTGTCGCAGCCGCATCAGATGGCGATCCTCCCGGACCTGGCAGCGGGCTGCTCGATGGCCGACATGGCCAATCTCGCCAAGGTGACCCGTTGCTGGCGCGAGCTGGCCGAAATCCTGGAGCGACCCGACGATGTGATCACGCCGGTGACCTATATCAACTCCGCAGCCGATCTGAAGGCTTTCTGCGGCGAGCATGGGGGTATCGTGTGCACCTCGACCAACGCGCCGACGATTCTCGAGTGGTCGTTCGCGCAGCGCGAGAAGGTGCTGTTCTTTCCGGACCAGCATCTGGGGAGGTGGACCGGATTCAAGAAGGGTATTCCGCTGGAGGCGATGGTCGTATGGGATCCCGACCTCGAGTATGGTGGCCTCACGCCCGAACAGATCCGTAAGGCCAAGGTCCTGCTATGGAAGGGCCATTGTTCGGTGCACCAGATGTTTCAGGAGAGTCACATCCGTCGCTGGCGCATGCAGCACCCCGAAGGACTGGTGATATCTCATCCCGAGAGCAATCTGGACGTGTGCCGCAATTCCGACTACGTGGGCTCGACCGAATTCATCATCAGGACGATCAAGGCCGCTGCGCCGAACACGCGCTGGCTGGTCGGAACCGAACTGAACCTCGTCGATCGGCTGGCCGAGGAGGTGAAGCCGGAAGGCAAGACCGTCCAGTTCATGGCGCCGAATGTGTGCATGTGCTCGACGATGCAGCGAATCGATCCACAGCACCTTGCCTGGACGCTGGAGAATCTGGCCGAAAACAAGGTGGTTAACCGGATCTCGGTGCCCGAGCACGAAGCCGTGCTGGCGAAGACCGCGCTCGACCGGATGCTCGCGGTTTCCTGACCGGACTGCCAGTCGGGCGTCTCAGGGCCGGATGAAGGCGGCTACCATCGGGTTGCCGCGCAGGCACTCCAGGTCCCGCTCGTCAGGCAGGCGCGGGCGGTCACGGTTCACGTTCACCATGCACAGAAAGCCCAGCGAACCGCCCTCGCTGGCACGAAACTGGTGCCATTGAAGCGCGGCGATCGCGACCAGATCGTATGCGGAGACGGAGCGGACCTCGTTCCCGACGAGGCAGGCGCCACGTCCGTTCAGGATCATCACGGCATGCTCGTGCGCGTGACATTCCAGCGTGGAGTATCCGCCGGGGGCGATCTCGAAATAGCGCAGTTCGCAAGCCAGATCGGCACTGTGAAACAGCAGCTGGCGGGTGATGTCGCGGAACGGGGCACCGCCTTCGGGCTTGTATTCGAGGACGTCGACGCCCTGCCACCTGAATCCGGAAACGGCCTTGCGAAAGTGCGGCGTGTCACTCATTCACGATCCTCCATTGCGGCCACGCGATTGACGAAGGCGCGCGCGGCCGCGGCAACGTCATTCGCCTCGAGCAACGCCCCGCCTATCAACAGCATCACGTCACGGCCGTAGAAATCGACGAGTTCCTCGACCCGGTCAGGGTGCATGCCGCCCGCGGGCACTGGCACGGACGCGGCCATGCCGAGCCACGGAGTGCGCAGAACGGACGCGATCTCGCGGCACAGGTCGGAGCTGAAACCGAAGCGCCCCCCATGATTGGGGTAGATCACGGCATCGGCCCCGACGAGGCGGAACAGTTTGCCAAGGAGCAGCGGCTGACGGATCCGGCTTGCCCCCGCCAGCGCCGGATGTGCCAGGATGGGCAGGCCTTCGCCGGCGAGTTCCTGCAGGGCTCCCAGGCCCGAGATCATCGGCGCGATCAGGACTGCGCCGACCCCCGCATCGCGGGCGCTGCGCAGCTGTGTCAGCTGCCGTTTCGGCCCGCCGGTAAGGCTGGGTGCGTAAAGGGTGCGTCCGCCCGTCGCGCGGTTGGCCATCGTCACCGCATGCTGGACCGCCCTGACCCGGGCGTCGAAGGGCGTGCTTGCCTGGTCGGCGAGTCCGTGATCGTCCTTGATTACGTCGATGCCGGCAGCAGCAAAGATGCCGGCAAGCGCAGCAAGTTCTTCGATGGTGCTGCCCTGGGGCTTGAGCGCAGTGCAGGTCAGGGGGCGGGGCCCTGCGCCGGTCAGGCGCCTGAATCCCTCGACCCCGAATCGCGGACCAGCGAAGGCCTCGGCAGCGACTGCCGGGAAGTCGACATCCACCAGCTCCAGCTCGGGGTGCAGGGAACTGTTGCCGAACAGCATGTTCATCAGCTGACCGGCTTCGAAGCCCGTGGTCTCCATCGCCAGCCCGACCGTCACAAGGTGGTGCCCAGGGCCGTCGTCCTCGACGCCCTCGACACGCCCGAGGATGTGATCGCTCACGCGGGGATTGCGCAGCGCATGCGGGGGCATCTCGACACTCTGTTCCACCGCGATCGCCCGCGCCCGCGCATCAATGTCGCGTGCCGACGATAGGACCCGGTAAATGACCCGCATTCTGTCCATCGATATTTGGTATATATGAACCAACTGCCGAATTTGAAAGTATAACGGCGAGTCCTCTCGCCTCCTGCCCCCGCGAACGATTTCAATGACGCTCAGAATCTGTACTTACAACATCCACAAGGGCTTTTCACAGTTCAATCGGCGCATGGTGATTCACGAACTGCGCGAACGCCTGCGCAGTCTCGAGGTTGACGTGGTGTTCCTCCAGGAAGTTCTGGGGATGCACGCCCGGCACGAGATCACGCATCCCGACTGGCCGCTGAACCCCCAGTACGAGTTCCTCGCACATGAGGTCTGGCACCAGACCGCGTACGGGTGCAACGCGGTGTATGACCACGGACACCATGGAAATGCGATTCTCAGCCGCTTCGAGATACTTTCGGAACACAACCAGGATGTGTCCGATCATCGCTTCGAGCGCCGCGGCCTGCTTCATTGCGAACTGGACGTGCCCGGCGTCGCCGGTCCGGTCCATTGCGTGTGCGTACACCTCGGACTGACGGGGGGCGGCCGGCGGCGTCAGATGGAAGCGCTGGCCGACCGCATGGAGCAAGTCGCGCCGGATGGCGCGCCCTTGATCATCGCCGGCGACTTCAACGATTGGCGCAACCGCGCCGAGGATGTGCTGGCGCGTCGTCTCGGACTGATGGAGGCGTTCGATACCGGCAGCAAGCGCCCCGCTCGCAGCTATCCATGCCGGCTGCCGATGCTCCGTCTCGATCGCATATACGTGCGCGGGTTTCGCATCGAGCAGGCCAATGTACACTGCGGCCTGCCGTGGTCGAGAATCTCCGACCACGCGGCACTGACAGCGGAACTGGCGCCGAGCTCATAGCGATGTTCGTCGATGGCAACGTCATCCTGCTGCTGGAAACGGGGGCGGATTACTTCCCGGCGCTGGAGGCGGCGATCGACGGCGCGACGACCGAGGTTCATCTCGAGGCCTACATCTTCGAGGATGATGCAACCGGTCGGCGCATCGCGGGTGCGTTGAGCCGTGCGGCGGAACGCGGTGTCGTCGTCCGGGTGCTGGTCGACGGGTTCGGGGCAAGGAGTTTCGTCGGCGGGATGATGCCCTTGCTGGAATCCGCCGGTGTCTCGGTCCTGATCTACAGGCGCGAGATCGGGCCCTGGACGTTTCGCCGCCACCGGCTGCGCCGCCTGCATCGCAAGCTGGTGGTGGTCGATGCCGCCGTGGCGTTCGTCGGCGGAATCAACATCATCGACGATTTCGATTCCGGGGTGCCCTCGTTTCCGCGTCACGATTATGCAGTTCGCGTCGAGGGTCCGCTGCTCAAGCCGATCGTCGCCAGTGTGCACCGCATGTGGTGGCTCGTCTCATGGGCGAGTCTGAGGCAGCGCATGAAGCGGCCAGTGCCGGTGCGCGTGCGCGCGAACCGGGTCGGAACCGTCCGGGCAGCCTTTCTGATCCGCGACAATCTGCGTCACCGGAGGGACATCGAGGATGCGTATCTGGATGCCATTCGCGGCGCCCGGGACGAAGTGATCATCGCCTGTGCGTATTTCCTCCCAGGCCGGCGCTTTCGTCAGGCCCTGACGATCGCATCCGCACGCGGGGTCAAGGTCGTCCTCCTGCTGCAGGGGCTGTCCGATCACCCGACTCTCGCCTACGCCACGCGATCGCTTTATCCGTACTTCCTGGAGCGCGGGATCCGGTTGTTCGAGTATCAACGCAGCTACCTGCATGCCAAGGTCGCGGTGATCGATCGCCGGTGGGCGACGGTCGGATCGAGCAATATCGATCCGTTCAGTCTGCTGATGGCCCGCGAGGCCAACGTCGTCGTCAATGACCAGGGATTTGCCCAGGAGTTGCGGGCGAGCCTGCTGCGTGCGATGCATGAGGGCGCAAGCGAACTGCACAGTGAGGACCTGCGACATCTGCCCGCGATCCGTCGCCTCGCAAGTTGGCTCGCCTATCAGTTCGTTCGTCTGGCCATCGGACTCGCCGGCTATCGCGGCAAGCACTGACACCGTCGTTCCACAGCTCAGCTGCCCGCCGCGCGTGTGCCCGGAAGGATGGGCCGTTTCGCCGACACGATTCCGGTGTTGACCCCTGCCCAGTTGAGCCCACCGAAGAGCCGTGCGTACTCGATCTTGACGCAGTGATCCATGACCACCTTGAGACCGGCCGCCTCGGCCTTGCGTGCGGCTTCCGGATTGATCACCCCGAGTTGGAGCCACAGCGCTCCGGCGCCGATCGCGATCGCGTCGTCGACCAGCGGCAGGACATCCTCGGGCTTGCGGAACACGTCGACGAGGTCGACATGGACGGGAACGTCACGCAGGCTCGGGTAGCATTTCTGTCCCAGGACCTCGGCATAGGCCGGATTTACCGGAATGACGGTATACCCGTGGTCGAGCATGTACTTCGCGGCAAAGTAGCTCGGGCGGTGCCAGTTCGCGGAAAGGCCGACTACCGCGATCGTCCGCGTCTCGAGCAGGAGTCTGCGCAGTCCGTCGATGTCTTCGATCATGCAATGGCTCCAGAAACGCAATCGGTCACGGCGTCGCAGCCCGACCCGGTTCAATGCTCGTCGGGGGCATGCACCATTCGCACTCGCGGAACACGTGCCAGAGACCAGTTGGCGGTGGCCCACCGGTGGAGTTCGGCAAGGGATGCGTCGGCAAGCGCCTCGGGGGGATTCTGGCCCAGAAACGAGATTGCCGCCAGCAGCGCGGCCTGTGCTCGTGACCGGTCGACGCCAGGCGCGCGCGTCTGCTTTGAAAGCTTCTCCCCGGCAGCATTGGTCGCGACGGGCAGATGGGCGTAGGCGGGAGTCGGGTAGCCGAGCAGGTGCTGCAGGTAGATCTGCCGTCCCGTCGAGTCGAGCAGGTCCGCCCCGCGCACTACGTGCGTCACGCCGGCATCGAAGTCATCGACGACGACCGCAAGCTGGTAGGCGAACTGGCCGTCGGCGCGCAGGACGATGAAGTCGCCCAGTTCCGTCACGAGATCCTCACACTGCCGGCCCTGGACTGCGTCCTCGAAGTCGATGCATCCGCGCACGCGCACGCGCCAGGCGCGCGCCTTCCGGCCTGTCGGCAGGCCGTTCCGGCAGGTACCAGGGTAGACGCGCGAGCCGTCCCGTGCGAGCGTCGAGTCCGCGATCTCGCGCCGCGAGCAGGCACACGGGAAAACGTGGCCAGCCTGCCTCAGGCGCTCGAACGCGGCTGCATAGGCGTCATCGCGATGGCTTTGCCGGACGAGTTCGCCGTCCCACTTGAAACCGAAGCCCTCCAGGCTGGCGAGTATGCTCTCGGTCGCACCGGCAACGGTGCGCGGTCGGTCGACGTCCTCGATACGCAGCAGCCATTTCCCGTCGTTCGATCGTGCATCGAAGTAGCTTCCCGCCGCGGCCACGAGCGAGCCGAAATGCAGCGGACCGGTGGGGGAGGGGGCAAATCTTCCGACATAACTGGCGCGTGTGCCGTTCATGTTCCCCGAGCCTGCTCCATCGACGCCGCCATCGATCGATATCGACGGTCAGACGTTGAACAGAAAATTCAGAACGTCGCCATCCTTGACGACGTACTCCTTGCCTTCCGCGCGCATCTTGCCGGCTTCCCTTGCACCCTGCTCGCCCTTGTATGAAATGAAGTCGGCGAAGGCGATCGTCTGGGCGCGGATGAAGCCGCGTTCGAAGTCGGTATGAATCACGCCGGCGGCCTGGGGGGCCGTGTCGCCGACGTGGATGGTCCATGCGCGAACCTCCTTGACCCCGGCGGTGAAGTACGTCTGCAAGCCCAGCAGTCTGTATCCCGCGCGGATGAGGCGGTTCAGGCCGGGTTCTTCGAAGCCGAGGTCGGCAAGGAAATCCTTCTTGTCGGCATCGTCGAGCTCGGCAATCTCCGCCTCGATGGCGGCGCACACCGCCACGACCTCGGACTTCTCGGCAATCGCGTGCTCCCGAACCGCCTCCAGGTAGGGGTTGGCCTCGAAGCCGCTCTCATCGACGTTCGCGACATAGAGCACGGGTTTGGCAGTGATCAGACAGAAAGGCTTGAGGTTGCCCCATTCTTCCTTCGACAGGTCCAGTGCCCGCACCGGTTTCGCCTGATCGAGCTGGGCCGCGCACTTGTCCAGTACCGCGACGAGCAGCCTGGCCTCCTTGTCGCCCGCGGTGGCCGGCTTGCGATAGCGGTTCAGGGCCTTCTCGACCGTCGCCATGTCGGCCAGCGCCAGTTCGGTGTCGATGATCTCGATGTCGCGAATCGGGTCGACCGTACCCGAGACATGCACCACGTTTTCGTCTGAAAAGCAGCGCACTACGTGCACGATCGCATCCGTTTCGCGAATGTTGGCCAGGAACTGATTGCCCAGCCCCTCACCCTTGGACGCTCCGGCGACGAGGCCTGCAATGTCCACGAATTCGACTATGGCGGGCTGGATGCGCTGGGGCTTGACGATATCCGCAAGCTGCGCGAGTCTCGGATCGGGCACCTCGACGATTCCGACATTGGGTTCGATCGTGCAGAAGGGATAGTTTTCCGCGGCGATGCCCGATTTGGTCAGGGCATTGAACAGGGTCGATTTGCCCACGTTGGGCAGACCGACGATTCCGCATTTCATGCTCATTGGCTGGGTTCGTCCTTTCCCTCTTCCGGCCTGGGGCTCGCCGGACGGGCGTTGATTCGGGTGGTTGCGGCATTCCAGCTGCCGCGGGCAATGAGCGGCCAGGCATCGAGAGCGCGTTCGATCGCCTGGTCGATCGCTTCCCGCTCCTCTCGACGCGGGGGTTTCAGGACGAAGTTTATGACCTCGTTTCGATCACCCGGATGGCCGATGCCGATTCGCAGGCGCCAGAAGTCCTGGGTGCCGCCGTGCGCGGTGATGTCCTTGAGTCCGTTGTGGCCGCCGAGTCCCCCTCCGAACTTAAGGCGCAGTTGTCCCGGAGGAATGTCGAGCTCGTCATGGACAACGAGGATCTCGCCCGGTTCGATGCGGTAGAAGCGGGCGAGGGCGCCGACCGATTGCCCGGACCGGTTCATGAATGTCTGCGGCATCAGCAGAAGCACTCCGGATTCGTGCGCTCTTGCGACGAGACCGTGAAAACGCGCCTCATGGGAGAACCTCGCACCCAGCCGCGTGGCGAGCCGCTCACAAAACCGAAACCCGGCATTGTGCCGGGTTTCGGTGTATTCGGCCCCGGGGTTGCCGAGGCCGACGATCAGTCGCGGAGGCGACGCAGTCATGGGAAATACCCTCCGGCAGCCGTCCCGGCGCGCTTACTCCTCGGCTTGCTCTTCGCCTTCGGCTGCTTCGCCTTCGGCGCTTGTGCTGGTCTTGAGCACGGTTACAACGACCGGGTCGCCTTCGCCGTGCTGGACGATCTCGACGCCCGCGGGCAGCTTGAGCTCGGAAACGTGAATCGACTGATCCGACTGGAGGTCCCTTAGATCGACCTCGATGAATTCGGGCAGATCCTTCGGCAGGCAGGCGATGTCGATTTCGTTTATCACGTGCGAGATCATGTCTCCGGTGAGCTTGACCGCCGGACTTATTTCACCGTTGACGAAGTGCAGCGGCACCTTCAGGTGAAGCTTCTCGGTGGCGCTCACGCGCTGGAAGTCGACGTGCAGTACGAGCGCCTTGAACGGGTGCCACTGGGCGTCGCGCAGAACCACGGATTCCTTCCGGCCGTCCACATTGGCGCTCAGGACCGATGAGTGGAAGGCCTCCTTGCGCATCAGGTGATACAACTCGTTGTGGTCGAGCGTGATCGGGGTGGAATCCTGATCGGCGCCATATATGATGCCCGGCAGGTGACCGGCGCGACGCAGGCGGCGGCTCGCACCCGTGCCCTGTTCCACGCGCTTTTTGGCCTTGAATTCGATTCCCATTGCTTGTTACTCCTGGTTGAAACGATCCGCCCGCGACCAGGCGGATGGGTGGAAGCCCGCGGCGTCCGCCGCGCGCCGGAAACTTACTCCATGAACAAGGAACTGACGGACTCCTCGTTGCTGATACGCAACATTGTGTCGGCCATCAGCGAGGCGACCGAGATCTGGCGAATTCGCGGACAGGCCCTGGACTGTTCCGTCAGCGGTATCGTGTCGGTGACCACCAGTTCGTCCAGATCGGAATCGGCCAGGCGCACCGCCGCGGCGTTCGACAGTACCGGATGGGTGCAATACGACAGCACGCGACGTGCGCCGCTTTCCTTCAGCGCGGTGGCGGCCTTGCACAGGGTGCCGGCGGTGTCGACGATGTCGTCCATGATGACGCAGGTGCGGTCCTTGACCTCGCCGATGATGTTCATGACCTCGGATACGTTGGCCTTGGGGCGGCGCTTGTCGATGATCGCCAGATCGCATTCGAGGCGCTTGGCAAAGGCTCTCGCCCGGACCACGCCGCCGACGTCCGGAGATACGATCAGCAGGTCGTCGTGCTTCTGCTTGTCGAGATCGGCGATCAGGACCGGAGCAGCGTAAACGTTGTCCACCGGGATGTCGAAGAAGCCCTGGATCTGGTCCGCGTGAAGGTCCATGGTCAGGAGGCGTTGAACACCCGCCGCCTGGAGCATGTTGGCGACCACCTTGGCCGTGATCGGCACGCGTGCCGAACGCGGGCGACGGTCCTGGCGCGCATAGCCGAAGTATGGCATCGCCGCGGTGATCCGGCCGGCGGAGGCACGCTTCAGTGCATCGACCAGGACGAGAAGTTCCATGAGGTTGTCGTTGGTCGGGGCACAGGTCGGTTGCAGGACGAAGACGTCCTTGCCGCGCACGTTCTCCAGCAGTTCGACGTCGACCTCGCCGTCCGAAAAGCGGCCCACCGTGGCCGAGCCAAGAGTGATCCCGAGCCTGCGCACAACGTCCGCCGCGAGCTTCGGATTGGCGTTGCCGGTGAATACCATCAGGCTGCCACGGGGCATGACCGATTCTCCAGTGCCGAAAAAAATGACAATGACGAAGCCACAAAGAACTTGGGCAGGCGCGTGGCCTGCCCGTGCTTCGTCTGGCTGGGGAGGAAGGATTCGAACCCTCGAATGCCGGAATCAAAATCCGGTGCCTTAACCGACTTGGCGACTCCCCAATGAAACCATGTCCGCATCTCAGTCTGGCCAGTCCCGAAGCGGATGCCGCAAGAGACTTCGGGCCTTCCATGCCCGCCAGGGCACGGGACACGCCGCGACGATACGGGCGGCGATGCATTCATTATCCGCCTGCGCGAACACGCAGGCGCCCGATCCGGTCATTCTTGCAGGAGCGTACTGCTCGAGCCAATCGACTGCCGCAGCAATTTCCGGATAGAGGCCACAGGCAACGGCCTGAAGGTCGTTTCGGGTCGTGCGCGGAGCGAAGTTCGCAATTGTGATCGGTTCCGAATTTCGCGTCAACTTTTCGGCCGCGAAAATCGCGTGAGTCGGAGCCTGGACACCGGGGTCCACGATTACATACCATGCGGGCTCCAGCTCGAGCGGTCGGAGCCGCTCGCCTATGCCCTCCGCAAAGGCGTCCTGCCCGAACAGAAAGAAGGGTACGTCGGCGCCGAGCGTCAGTCCGAGATCGGCAAGGGCCTGCCGATCGAGTCGGGTCCGCCACAGTCGGTTGAGTGCGATCAGTGTCGTGGCAGCGTCCGAACTTCCGCCACCGAGCCCGCCGCCCATGGGCAGGCGCTTGTCGATCGCGATGTCGGCACCGTGCGGCGAGGCGGTTCGTTCACGGAGCAATCGGGCCGCACGCACCGTCAGGTCCTGTTCCTCGGTCACGCCCGGAATGGCGGTGCTACGTCGGATGCGTCCGTCAATGCGCAATGTGAACGACAGGGTGTCGCCCCAGTCCAGCAAGCGGAACGCGGTCTGGATCAGGTGATAGCCGTCCGCACGCCGTCCGGTCACGTGCAGAAACAGGTTGAGCTTTGCCGGTGCGGGGCAGTCCCGAAGGTATGTCAGTTCAGGGGTGTCCATTGATCGATGATGAGACGGATACGGGTTTCGTCCCAGCGTGCCTCCAGTCGCCGTGGCGGCGCCTGCGGGTCGTGGTTCGCGTACTCCGGATAGTCGACCAGCCAGCCCTGGTCCGAAATCCGCGCCGGCCTGCCCTGCTCGTCAAGGTCCAGGACCGTCGCGCCGCTGCGGGCCGACGCCTGAACCCAGTGCGGCAAGCCCTCGACCGGCGCCGGCACGCCGAGCACCTGGGGCAGCATCGAACCGGGATCCGGTGCGCTCATGCGGCGACCATCCGCGGTCCGGAGAACCGCGCCTGCAGGCGAACTGACCAAGTGCGCGACGATCTGGCCGAGCGGACTGTAGACCGTCCATTCGTCTCCGGACGGCGAATGCAGCCAGTGGATGCGACCGGATGCGGAGCGTTCGCCGTCGGTTGCCGAGAGTCGGCCTTCGAGCTCGAAGGCAGCGACCGCCGTCCGGATCGCGGGGACAAGGTCCGGACCCACGGGCCGAATCGCGCACCCCGACAGCGCGAACGCGAGCATCATCGCAATGCCGCGAAGGCTGCGCCCGGCCAGGATGGAAAGTACGCGGGCATGACCCTGCCAGTCCGGCAGTAGGCGGGACATCATTGCGGATTGAATCGCCTGATCGTATCGCTCAGGGCCTCGTTATCCGGACTTTCCTGAAGTGCTTCGCGCCAGATTCGCATGGCCTCCTCCCGGCGGTCCAGGGACCACAGTACCTCACCCAGATGCGCTGCAATTTCCGGGTCCGGCTGAATCGCGTAGGCGCGTTCGAGGTGAGTGAGCGCTGCCTCCGCATCATTCTGCCGAAAGCGCACCCATCCCATGCTGTCCAGAATGAACGGATCGTCGGGAGCGAGTTCGAGCGCCCGCCCGATGAGCGATTCCGCTTCATCGAGACGAAGTCCGCGGTCGGCTAGCGTGTAGCCGAGCGCGTTGTAAGCGTGGGCGTGGTCGGGTTCCAGGGTGATGAGCTTGCGCAGGCGCGCTTCCATTTCGCTGAGTTTGTCGAGGCGTTCGGCGAGCATGGCGGATTCGTAAAGCATTTCGCTGTCTTCCGGATCGCTCCTGAGCGCGTCGTCGATGACCAGCAACGCATCCGCGTAGCGTCCGGCATTGCGCAACACGAGCGTCTCGGTGAGCAGCAGGCGACGCCGTTCTTCGCCTTCGGCCGCTACCGAGCGCAAGTGCCTGCGCGCTTCCTCGATCTCGCCTTGCCGAGCCAGGAGCAGGGCGATCCGGACCTGGGCATCAAGGTGATTGCGCCCAGCCGCGACCGCACGATACCAGCGCAAGGCATCGTCGGGCCGGTCGCGCCGCTCGGCGATGTGTCCGAGGTTCAAGCGGATGTTGTCGGCCTCGTGATGGCCTGCAGCCAGCGCGCGCTCGAAAAGCTGCTCGGCCACGGCGTAGTTCTCGAGTTGGGAGGACACCAGCGCGACCGCATACATGAGGTCGCGGTCGGCAGGGGAGGCATCGAGCAAGCGCTGAAACTCTGCAAGGGCTGCTTGCAGGTTTCCTGCCGTCACGAGTGTGCGGGCATAGGAAAGTCGGATCTGGTCGGACCCGGGGGACCGCTGCAGATAGTCTTCGAGAAGGGCGAGCGCGTCGTCCGTGGCATCGAGCTGGACCAGGAGCTGCGCCTTGAACTGAACCGCGGACTCCCAGTCGGGACGACGCTCGAGTGCCTCGTCGATCGCCGCCAGAGCCCCTATCCCGTCCTCGGCACCGGCTTCGGCCTGGGCGCGCGCGAAATGTGCGGCCGCCTGATCCAGGTAGGGCTCGGTCAGACGGAAGACGATGGATCTGACGACCTGCCTGTCGGGAACCCGGGCAAGTGCGCGATTCAATCCAAGGAGGTTCTGCTCGAGCTGATCGGGCGACAGGGCGAGAATGCGTGCAAGCTGAATCTGGACTTCGTTCAGGCGCTCGCCGCTGCTCGCCAGGACGCCGGCCAGAACGCGCTTCGCTTCGTCCGAATCGGGGTCTGCCTCGACCCACAGGCGGGCGGCCTCGGCGGCGGCGCCGATATCGCGCGCGAACAAGGCGATCTCGGTGGCTCTCTTTGCGATGCGCGGGTCGCGGGTCATTCGCGCCAGTTCGATGTACGCTTCGACCGATACCGCTATCTCACCCCTTGCCCCGGCGATCTCGGCGAGCAGCAACATGAACAGCAGTTGCTCGGTCAGCTCCTGTGGCGGCAACGTTGATGCATGCTCCGGTTCCGGCGAAGCCAAGTCATGAGCGCCCGCGTGCGCGGTGGAGGCGAATGAAAGCAGCAACGTCAGTGCGAGGCCGGCGGCGATTGAAGAAAGCTTGAGATTCATGAATTCCGGTCCAGTGGGGACTGCGCAAGCCTGCGTCAGCCCCGCGTTTCGGGGTGGTAGTGATGCCGTGGCGGAGTCGCCCGCTGCGGCCGGGAATTCTCCGACAGGACATCCGGCTCCCGGGCGCGCGGTGGCCGGCATGCTCTTCGGCCTGGCCTGGAAGAATGCAACTGCCGCGCGCATGATTGTATGCTGGCGCTTTCGGACATCGCCAGTCCGCGGTTAGAGGGAAAAACTCGAATTCCGTTCGACCCATGGTATGCAGATTCGCGCGGTGCGGGCAAGCGCGCCGTGTCCCACGTGTTCGCAACAGAGGTAGCCATGCCTGAACTGCCTGAGGTCGAGACGACCTGTCGCGGCATTCGTCCCGTGCTGGCGGGGCAGGTCGTTACCGGATTGATGGTGCGCAATCCGCAGTTGCGGCTACCGGTTCCAGCCTGTCTTGCGGAGCGCGTTTCCGGTCACGTGCTGCGCAACGTGCGCCGACGAGCCAAGTATCTCCTGCTCGACTTCGACCGGGGGAGCATGATCATTCACTTGGGCATGTCAGGGAGTCTGCGTGTCATGCCGGCGGACGCACCGGTCGGGACTCACGATCACGTCGATGTGCTGTTCGGCCGACAGGTCCTGCGCCTGCGGGATCCGCGGCGTTTCGGCTTGGTAACGTGGCAGGATGGAAACCCGCTCGATCATCCGCTGCTGGCCCGTCTAGGGCCGGAACCTCTCGATCCCGGCTTCGGCGGCACCTGCCTGTTCCGCGCCACCCGCGGCCTGCGAATCCCGGTCAAGCAGGCATTGATGGATGGCAAACGGGTCGTTGGGGTCGGCAACATCTATGCTTCGGAAAGCCTTTTCAGGGCTCGCATCCATCCCCTGACGCCCGCCGGCCGGATCGGACTGCCGCGCTATCGACGCCTTGCCGTTGCGGTTCGGGAAACACTGACCGACGCGATCCGAGCCGGTGGCAGCACCCTGCGCGATTACGTTGGCGGCGACGGGCGGGAGGGCTATTTTCAGCAGCAATATTTCGTCTACGGGCGCGAAGGTGATCCGTGCCGCGTCTGCGGCGCGCCGATCGGCAGGCAGGTCATTGCCCAACGGGCAACTTTCTGGTGCCTACGCTGCCAGCGGCGGTGAGCATGGCCACGACATTTGCCATATTGTCAGTACGCTTGTCGCATCGACATGGCCGCTCGTCACATAACCCCCGTATTCGTTTGGAAAGTCGACGCTTCGGCGCTATCCTTCCGGAACCTGCATTTTCTCGCGCTCCGGGTCGTCGGAGCGTTACGGAGTGAGTCCGGTCATGAGCCTGGTTGATCAATTCACCGCCTACAGCAACTGGCGCGAAGGTGTGTCGGAAGCGACGGGACGGCTGCGCAGTTGGCTGACACGAAATGAAATCGGCGATGCGCAGACCGACCTGCGGCTGCAGTACGTGCTCGACCGATTGCGCGAGGATCGCCTGACGGTGGCGTTCGTCGCCGAGTTCTCGCGCGGGAAATCCGAACTCATCAACGCGATCTTCTTTTCCGATTTCGGCGACCGGATTCTGCCTTCGAGCGCCGGACGAACGACGATGTGCCCGACCGAACTGCAATGGACGCCGGGCGACAGCCCCGAGATTCGTCTGCTGCCGATCCGCACACGCAGGGCCAGCGCCAGCGTCAGCGATTTGAAGCAGTTCCCGGAGGAGTGGCTTGTTCAGCAACTGCACCCGGAATCGGCGAGCGACCTCCAGAGGGCCCTGTCGCGGGTCGGTGAAACCGAGCGCGTAAGTGCCGACGAGGCCCGCAGCCTGGGGTTCGAGATCGATCCGGAGGGTCAAGACGGACTGAAGCCTGACGCCGAAGGCGAGGTCGAGATTCCTTCCTGGCGCCATGCCGCCATACGCTTTCCGCACCCGCTGCTGGAGCAGGGGCTGATTGTTCTGGACACACCGGGCCTGAATGCGATCGGTGCCGAACCGGAGCTTACGCTGTCGCTGCTGCCCAATGCGCATGCCGTACTGTTCGTGCTCGCAGCGGATACGGGTGTGACGCAGAGCGATCTCGCGGTGTGGCGGGAGTACGTGCAGTCTGAGGGCAAGGATCGCAAGGGTCGGATCGTCGTGCTGAACAAGATCGACGGACTCTGGGATGGCTTGCGCGACGAGGCGCGCATCAACGCGGAGATCGATCGCCAGGTGCACTCGGTTGCCAGGACGCTGGATGTGTCGGAAACGCAGATTTTCCCGGTATCGGCGCAAAAGGGCCTGGTCGGGCGCATCAACGGTGACGATGGGCTGGTTGCCCGCAGTCGCCTGCCCGCGCTTGAGAAGGCCTTGTCCGAGGATGTCCTGCCCACCAAGCAGGATATCGTGCGCGAAAGCACGTTGCGCGAGACCGGCGATCTCGTGAATCAGATGCGCGAGTTGCTCGGCGCCCGACTGACGGGCGTGCGCGAACAGCTCAAGGAATTGACCGACCTGCGCGGAAAGAATCAGAGCGTCATCGAGTACATGATGCGCAAGATCCGCATGGAGAAGACGGAGTTCGAACAGGGCCTGCAGAAATACTATGCGGTTCGCAGCGTGTTCTCGACGTTGACCAACAATCTGCTGGCACATCTTGGCCTGGATGCCTTGCGTGACGAGACACGCAGAACGCGGGAGGCGATGCTGGAGTCCTCCTTTTCCAGGGGGCTTAGTGGTGCGATGGAAGGTTTTTTCACGCATCTTCGCGGCAATCTCGCGCTATCCTCGGAGGAAATTGCCGAGATCACCGCGATGCTGGATTCCATGTACAAGCGTTTCAGCGTCGAGCATGGCCTCAAACTCACGCCGCCGGAAAGCTTTTCGACGCTGCGATATGAAAAGGAACTGGACCGCCTCGAGGATGCATTCAACCGCCAGATCAATACCGCGTTGACCCTCGTCACCACCGAAAAGCACGCCCTGACCCAGAAGTTCTTCGAAACCATTGCCGTGCAGGCACGGCGCACTTTCGAGATAGCGAATCGCGACGTGGAACAGTGGTTGCGTGCGATCATGGCGCCGCTGGAGACGCAGGTCCGGGAATACCAGCTCCAGCTCAAGAGGCGGCTGGAGAGCGTCAAGCGCATCCACCAGGCGACGGACACCCTGGAGGAGCGCGTGGACGAACTCAAGCAAGCCGAAGCCGGATTGCTCGTGCAACTCGAGGAACTGACCGCCCTGGAGTCCGGCATATGGCGCTCTGTCGGCGTTGCAGAGCCGGAAGCCGGCGGCGGACTCGGGGAGGTCGCGTCGCAGGCTGCGTGATCGACCGCCAAGCGAAGAGCGGCAGGCCGGGTACCCGGCCTGCCGCTCGAGTCCGAAAGTGAATCAGGCTTCCTGGTTCGTCAGCTTCAGGAATTTTTCCATCAGCTGCTCCCGCGTTTCCGCGTGGTCCGGATCGAGCGGAATGCAGTCGACCGGACAGACCTGCTGGCACTGCGGTTCGTCGAAGTGTCCGACGCATTCGGTACACTTGGACGGGTCGATCTCGTAGATCTCCTCACCCTGATAGATTGCTCCATTGGGACATTCCGGTTCGCACACATCGCAGTTGATGCATTCGTCGGTGATCATCAAGGCCATATCTGCTTCCTCTCCAGTTTCTAGTGCTTCGAAGTGACTTTGCCGCGCAACCGGTCCAATACGACGGGTTGCACGAATTTGCTCACATCCCCGCCCAGTTTGGCGATTTCGCGCACCATGGTCGCGGAGATGAACATGTACTCGTCAGCCGGAGTGAGAAACACTGTTTCGACATCCGGAAAGAGTATCCGGTTCATTCCGGCCATCTGGAATTCGTACTCGAAGTCCGACGCGGCGCGCAGTCCCCGCAGGATCAAGCGTGCCTTGCGCGCGCTGAGAAAATCCATCAACAGGCCATCGAAGCCCGTAACCTCCACGTTCGGGAACGGTGCGAGCACCTCGCGCGCAATCGAAACGCGCTCGTCCAGCGTGAAGATCGGTGCCTTTCCGCGGCTCTCGGCGATAGCGACGATGATCTTGTCGAACAGCCTCGATGCGCGCCGCACCAGATCTTCGTGCCCGCGGGTGAACGGATCGAAGGTGCCGGGATAGACCGCCACAGCTTCCTTCATTCGACACCTCCTCTCATGAGATGATAGTGGACCTGCCCCGCGCGTCCCTGTCTGACCGTTCGCCACGCCCCGAGCGCTTCAAGCGGGCGATCCGATTCCACATAGAGCCAGCCGTCCGGCCCGATCATCCGCGCCAGCCAGGGCTCGATCCTTTCGAGCCAGCCCTGACGGTAGGGGGGGTCCAGGAACACGAGGTCGAACCGTTCCGAAACGGATCTCGCGAATTCTACCGCATTGCCGCGTATCACCTCTACTTGCGACGCCTGCAGGGTCAATTGTGCCTGTTGCAGTGCAGCGACGACGGCGGGATTGTGCTCGACCAGGGTGACGTGAGCGGCGCCACGGGAAGCCGCTTCAAAGCCGAGTATCCCTGTTCCCGCAAAGAGATCCAGGCAGCGCAGGTCCGTCAGGTCCTGGCCGAGCCAGTTGAACAGCGTCTCGCGCACCCGGTCCGGCGTGGGGCGCAGCCCGGGGACTGATGCGACCTGAAGCAGCCTCGAACGCCACTGCCCTCCGACAATCCTTACCCGACTCAATTGGCTGGTACCCCGCGCTCGGGTGGCGTGGCGCCATCCCGAACATCGCCATCGCCGCCGGCTATGACGATGACCAGATTCTCGCGCCGGATCCGGCGCGAGAATGCGTCACGGACCGACTCCGCGGTGACGGCTTCGACATGCCGTGGATAGGTTTCGAGCCAGTCGAGGGGCAGGTCGTAGAACGCGATCATCGCAATGTGATCGAGAATCTTGCTATTCGAGTCGAGGCGCAGGCCGAAGCCGTTGACGATGTTGTCCTGCGCGGCCTGCAGTTCGTCGGGCGTCGGCCCGCCGGCAACGAACTCGGCCAGCACGGTCTCGACCACGGCGAGTGCATCGTCCGTCTGGGTGCCGCGCGTTTGAAGGCCTATCTGGAACGGACCCGCGACCCGGTGCGGATGGAAGTAGCTGTACACGCTGTACGCATAGCCGCGCTTCTCCCGGACTTCGCGGGTCAACCGGGACACGAAGCCGCCTCCGCCGAGAATGTGGTTGCCGACGAGTAGCGGGTAGTAATCCGGATCCTCGCGCGACAGTCCGGGCATCCCGACCAGGACGTGCGCCTGGGCCGAGGGATGGGCGATGCGTTCGATCGAACGTGGCGGCATGTCCGGTTGGGTCAGGGCGGCGGGAGGCGAGCCGGTCGGCAGGCTGCGCGTCAGTTCTTCGGCAATGCGCGCGGCATCGTCGCGGCCGACGTCTCCCACGATCGTCACCGTAGCGTTCGACGCCACGAAGTGATTCCGATGAAAGGCGAACAAATCGTCCCTGCCGATCCGTTCGATCGATTCGATGGTGGTATTGGCTCCGTACGGGTGGGGTCCGTAGACCGCGGCATTGAAAGTTCGGGCAGCGAGCGTCGCAGGTCGGGTCAGTGCTTCGCGCAGGCCCGCAATACTGCGCGTGCGCTCACGCTCGAACGCGTCAGCCGGAAAGGTCGGGCGTGCAAGCAGGCGGGCAGCGATTGCCACGGCTGCATCGCGCTCATCGTCGCTCGAAAGGGTGCGAACGGTAAGGCCGACCCGGTCGCGATCAGCCGATCCGCCCAGTTGCGCCCCGGTGTCGGCGATCCGTTCCGCAATCTGCTGCTCGTTCAGTCCTTCAGTGCCTGTATCGAGGAGGGCGCGCGTCGTGGCCGCGAGCCCTTCCATGCCCTTCGGGTCGTAGGCGCTGCCGGCTGCGAAATCGATCCTGATGTCGATGAGTGGCAATGCGCGGCTTTCCACGAAGTACACACGTGCGCCGGTTTCTGCTTCCCAGTGCTCGACCTGCGGACCGGCCCAGGCGATGCCAACGCCAGCAAGAATGGCCGCCAGGGTACTTCTGCGTGCTCCGGTGAAAGTTCTTCTGCTCATGTGGTATCTCTCAATGCCTCAGTGCGGGCGACGGCAGACGGCGGGGCGCCGCTTCGACCGGCTGCGGATCGAGTTCCGCGCGGGTCAGCCTGGTGTCGTCGAAGTATCTCTGGGCGACCGAGCGCACTTCTTCGGCGGTGACTTGGCGAATGCCCTCCAGCATGGTTTCGTCGTGCTGCCAGGACAGCCCGCTCGACTCCAGAAAACCGATCTCCATCGCCTGTCCCATGAGCGAGTCGCGCTTGTACACCTGGCTCGCGACGGCCTGGGTGCGCACCCGCCGCAACTCCTCCTCGCTGATTCCGTCTTCGGCGATGCGTCGGACTTCCTCCCGCAGGGCCGCCTCCACCTCGGCAACGGATCTGTCGGCGCCTGGCGATGCGGTCAGTATGAACAGCGACGGTCCGCGTGCGGTCCCGCCATAGCTCGCGCCGGCGGAAAGCGCGATCTGCTCCTCGCGCACCAGGCGCCGGGGCAGCCTCGCACCTTCGTACCCGTCGAGCACCGCCGCGAGCACCTGCAGGGCATAGACGTCCCGATCGCCATGCGGATCTCGCAGCGTCGGTGCAGGCCAGGCCAATGCGACGAACGGCAGCTCGGCGGGCGCTCGCACCAACGAGTGGCGCGGTCCGCGTTGTTCGGGCTCGGCGGGGATACGAAGTTGCGGAAGTGTGCGCGCGGGAATAGGCCCGTAATGAGTGCGTGCGAGCTCGAATACCTCCTGGTGGTCGACGTCTCCGACCACCACCAGGCGGGCATTGTTGGGTGTGTACCAACTGTCGTACCAGTCCTGTGCGTCCGCCAGGGTGTACGTCGCGATGTCCGGCATCCAGCCGATGATCGGACGGCGGTAGGGGTGTGCCTGGTACGCGGTGGCCATGAGCTGTTCGAACACGAGCGCGCGCGGGTTGTCGTCGGTGCGCAGACGCCGCTCTTCCTTGACGACTTCGACCTCGGGGAGGAACTGTGCCTCGGTGAGTCTGAGCTTGGTCATCCTGTCCGCCTCGAGCATCATCATCTCGCCGAGGTAGGCCGGGGCAACCTGCTGGAAGTACGCCGTGTAATCCCTGCCGGTAAAGGCGTTGTCACGTCCGCCCACTGCCGCAACGCGCCGGTTGAACTCTCCCGGTCCTAAGTTTTCCGTTCCCTTGAACATCATGTGCTCGAGCATGTGC